>PATA01000013.1 GCA_002713495.1 Flavobacteriaceae bacterium | reverse complement strand
CTGCTGAAAAATTTAATGATCTTTTAGGAAAAATTTCTAATAAATCATTTAAAATTGGTGAACATGTTAAATATTCAGATTTTGATTAAATAAATTATTTTTGTAAAGGCACTATGACCGATTGAACATTTAATAATAGTATATGATAAATTTAACCATGACATATTGAATATGTTTTTGTCAAAACAATTAAATCAAGACTTGTCAAATATTTACAATAATTTTGATGATTTAAACTAATTAATTATGATAAAAATATTCATTATAACCGAGAGAAGAGCTGATTATTCAAGATTTAAACCAATTTTAGATCTGATCGTAAAAGATAAAGATTTAGATTATTCTCTAGCGGTAACAGGTGCTCACATAAAACCTGAAATGGGTCATACAATAGATGAAATTATCAATGATGGTTTTGATGTTGATTTTAAAATAAAAATGTTCACAGAGGATATAGACACTTCTGGATCAATGGTTAGGGCCTTCTCAAGAGTAGTTCATGATGTAACTTATTGTTTGGAAGAAGCAAAACCAAATCTAATTCTTTCAGGTTTTGATATAGGAGCAAACCTTGCGGTTACAATTGCGGGTGCTCACATGAATATACCTGTAGCACATATTCAAGGGGGTGAAGTTACAGGAACCATAGATGAATCAATAAGACATGCAATGTCTAAATTTTCACACTATCATTTTGCAGCTAACAAAGATTCAGTATATAGATTAATTAAAATGGGGGAAGAACCTCGTCATGTTTTTAATGTAGGCTGTCCTTCAATTGATGCAATTAAACAAGTTATTGATGACCCAGATGTATTAAAAAAATACAATTTAATCAATAAAAACTATTTTATTTTAATTCAACATCCAGTAACTACAGAATTGGAAAAATCCACATCGCAAATAGTTACTACTCTTAGGGCACTTAAGAAAGCAAATGTTAATGTATTAATTATTCTGCCCAATAACGATGCAGGTTTCTCAAATATTATAAGAGAAGTTAGAAGTTCAAACTTTAAATATATTGAAACCCTCTCAATCTCAGATTATATCAATCTTTTAAAGAGATCAATTGGACTTATTGGAAATTCGAGTAGTGGGATACATGAAACATCAACTTTTAACATACCAACAATTAATATTGGCACTAGACAAAATAAAAGATTAAGACCCAGTAACGTTATTGATGTTGAACACGATGAAACACAAATATTAAATTCCATAAGAGAGTGTTTAAAATTAAAAGATGAGGATAAAGAATTTTTTAATCCATATGGAGATGGAGATTCAGCATCAAAAATAATCTCAATAATTAAAAATCTTGATTTATCAAATAAAATAATTCAAAAAACAATTACATACTAATGAAAAAAGTATTTATAACAGGTGCAAGCGGTACAGTTGGGAGTATTTTTATTAAGAATAACATAAATAAATATCATTTTTATTCGTATTCAAGAAATGAAAAAGCTCAAGTTCTCCTTAAAAGAATGTTTAATAAAGTTGAAATTATTTTGGGATGTGTTGAGGACAAGTTCACCCTAGATAATTACATAAAAAAAATTAATCCTGATATAATAATTCATGCTGCTGCTATGAAGCATGTTGATTCAGCAGAAAAGCAACCATATGAAATGGTTAAGTCTAATATTATAGGATCCAAAAATATAATTGACGTATCTAAAGAAAATAAAATTCCATTAACTGTTGGAATAAGCACAGATAAGGCATGTTCACCAAAAAGTTTATATGGCTATTCTAAAAGGATTATGGAAAAGATGTTTTTAGAAGCAAATACAGATGAAACCCGATTTTGCTGTACTAGATTTGGGAATATTGCTGGGAGTAGTGGCTCAGTTATACCATTATGGTTAAATAATAAAAGGTTAAATCAATCGCTTGAAATAACAAGTAGTCAAATGACAAGATTAATGATTTCAAAGGAACAGGCTAGTCAAATAGTTGAAAAATGTATAGAGTTTACTGAATCAGTAAATGAAGGCTTTATTTTATCAAAAAAAATGAAGAAGGTAAACATAATCGATCTTGCAAAAATTATTTCCGACAATGTTGTAGAAATAGGAATAAGACCTGGTGAGGAGCTAAGTGAAGATTTAATTTCTGAGGAGGAACTACCATATACAAATGTTAGTAATGATTATATTTTTATATTTAATAAAGAAGATAAATCTTTAGATAACCTACCTCAAATTCTTAACAGTAATAATGCAGAAAAAATGAAAAATAGTGAGTTATCTCAACTTGTAAAAAATGTTAAAGAAGATNTAGAAAACAAGTATTTATACTATTAAGGGTTAAAAGNAAAATGACCATTTGGTNTGCTGATCACATTTAACTTANACACATAGTCAAACCCNNNAGTAAGAANGTGTTTGNAAAANAAAAATTCAAAAAACANTTCGAGGAATTAAACTTTTAAATTTTTTTTATATTTTNTATANATAAAATAAAAAATGGGNGATATTAATAGTAAAACAAANGCAAATCCCCTTTTTTTGGAAAAGAAAAAGAATTGAATAGCGTTTATTGTGGTACTATAATTTATATTATCTGGTTTCAAGCTTGATTTGGTTCCATCATCTAGATTAATTTTATGAAAGGATAGATCGTTTTTTTCAATTTTAATTGACACTATATAATTATTTACTCCATTTCCTAGTCCAGAGGCAATTAAATTATTACCAGAGTTTTTGAAGTATACTANGTAGGGCATTCTTTTGAAGGCACCAATATCCCCTGAAATAATGGTTATATTTTTACTGATCTTAATTAATTCATTGTAAAATTTATTTGCAACAGANTAAAAATCTCTTGAATTTGTTCTTAAAAACCAATTATCCGGAGAAAATATTACTTGATGTGTAAATATGATTTTTTTTTCACTTTTTTCTACGAGTTTTAATGCTTGATTAACTTGATTTATATTTTTGAAGTTTGAATTAATAAAAAAAAGATCATAATCATTAATGGTAATTAATTGATTTTCGTTTTTTTTTATAAACCTGAGANTTTCTTTTTCATAGCAATACATTTCGTGATTTCCATATACAAATATGGATTTTTCAATGGCTTTGTAAGGTAATAGTTTGAAAAAATTCTCAACTTCAGATTCATTTGAGCAAGTTTCAAAAAAATCCCCTCCCCAAACAATATATTTGTATTTGCTAAGATCTTTATTATTTAAAAAAGTTAAAAGAGAGGGTTCGATTTTTTCGTCGTTACCAGCATGGGGATTTCCATATGCATGACCAATAAATAAAAGCTCAGTATTATTTTCATTGATTGGACTTATAAAAAAAATATACAGTAAGACATTAAAAAATAAATTCACAATTTATGGGTAAGGCTTATACCAGTTTCAAATTTAGATTTTTTTTTCAATTCTAAATCAAAAAGATCTCTCATAATAAAAAAATTTCGTCTTTTGTATTTAATCTCGATTACTAATTCTTTAGTATCAAAAATCATATTTCCGTTTAANAGAGAATAATAATTTAACTCAGAGTCAATAGTGATTCTTACTCCTAATTTATTACTTATGAAATACTTTCTAAAATAATTGTTGTATAGTACGGGCAATAAATTAGGAGTTTTATTATAAAAATTATCTTTTACTTTTAATAGATTTTCCTGTATTAAATTATTCAACATTTTGAGATTTTTGGTAATGGGGGAATGAAATTTTAAATTTCCTATNAAGTATGATTTTTTTCTATTTAGAAATTCAGATTTTATTTTAAGCTCTAAATTTTTATTACTTTTTTTGAAAGTTTCTCCATACCATCTTACTCTGTACTTCACTCTGTTCGAGAGTCCCTCNTTTGTCTCCGTCAATGAGGAGAGGTTNATAGTGTCATAATAAATATTATTAACTTTTCTAGGGGAATAAATTTCTTCAAAATTATTTAAATACAATTTTTTCATAAAAAGTCCAGAGTTTGAAATTTTTAAAAGATATTTTCTTTCGTATCTGTAATTATTTTGATGATTTTCCAAATTTTCTTCCATAAAGAATAGCTTCAACATTTTTTAGTTTACTTACCTCAAGATGCTTAATCTTGTCATCTTTTATTTCTACTTTAGAATCAATTAAAATTCGTGTNTTTCCATCTTCAATTATTTCATCAATTAATGGTGNTCCATAAATAGGCTTTTTAATAAATAAAACATAATCTAATTTATTATTTTTAAATTCATTTAAATTGGAGTTAATCAATGACCCATCTTTCATTACAATTGAAATTTCAGAATCGTGAAATTGATTTTCGCTAATTTTCACTTTTGAAAACTCTCCTACACTAATACATTTATCACTCACATATTTAAAATTGTTTTTTAAAATATATGACTTACTTCCAGAGAAATCAATTGCATCATTACCAATATTGGAAAAAGTACTGTTGGTTATATTAATATCAGAAAAATCAGAGTCTATCGCATCGTTTAAAACTAATTCAAAAAATGAACCGTCAACACTAGCTTTTTTACACCTAAAAAAATTAATATAGTCATCACCGCTTAAATTTTTTGAAAATTTAGAATTATTGATTTTAACATTAGATTCGTAAAAAGTAATTGAAGCATATGAGTTGTATTTTTTTTCGTAAGGGTTTTGAAGGTTTTGAAAAGAAGTATTTTCAATNTGCACATCACAGTTATTAAANAATATTGAACCACTTTTAAATTTATCTACCCCACCTACATAAGTTTNCTTTTTTCTCCCACCAAATATTACTTTACAATTCTCAAAATAAATAATNGAATTATTAGAAAGAGAAATATTTATCCCTTCGTTGAATATTACTGTTTTATTTTTTATTGTCAAATCAGATTTGATAATTTGATTTTGGTCAAAATAAATTNGGCTAGTATCAATTTTTTTTGGGGTTCTCTTTTTTATTATTNGTGTTATTAANTCAATATTTTCTCTAATCTTATTGTAATATTTATAAAATTCATAATTTGCTGGATTATATTTTAAAAAATTTTTCAATTCATTATCCTTTAAAATTTCATCATTTATGAAATTAGAGGATAATTTTTCAAAAGAATTTTTAATTTCAGATAGAAATAACTCCTTGTCNTTTTGAAAAGCTAAATTTAAAATATAATTATCTATGATTAATAATTCAATTAGCTCATTTAAGTGACTNTCAGTAATGTCTTTTTTATTAATTCCTAGAACTTCTGTAATAGATATTGAACTTATCTCCCTCAAAGTGGGTTGAATTTTATTAATAATGGGATTGTAATACCAATGAAGGTTCATGTCTTCAATAGAGTGGCTATTTCCACTCATTAAAGAAATTGATATAACATCATATGTTTTTTTTANATCAATCATTGAGATTAATTTATCATCTCTAATTTCTTTTGGGAGATTTACAAATTTGGAAAATTCAATTTCNTTAGGTAAATGATTTAACTGAATAGANTCAGGGTATATTTCAAATATTTCACTGTCTCTAAAATTATTTAATTCNATAAGATACTTGTCAAAAAATGGTTCTAAATAATAAAAACCATAGTCAAGGTTATTAAACAAGACTTTAATNGGCTTTAAATCAATTCTTATGCCTTTTGAATATTTAGAATAAATTATATTCCATAAAAAATCAACTCCATATGTTCTTGTTACAGGTTTTAAAAAATTTTCNTTTCTTTTACCAAAGTATTCGCCTCCTTTATGTTTTGATCTAAAACTATGACCATTAGGATCTCTAAAATGGTCTGGATTCATTCCAAACAACTTAATCTCTGATTTACTCCTATCACCTCGGTCATTTTCAATTTTAATGGGGTAGTACATATCNGTNCCATTAAATAAGTTTCCACCAATTAGATANTCTTCAAATACTGAATTTACTTGTTTTTGAATTTTTATATAATTTTTTTTTGATGAGGTTATTTTATATGTGGGATANGATTTAATTTTTCGATTAATAGAAAGGTTTAAGTTGTATCTAAAGTCTTTTTGTTTTGTCGAAAAAGTCATTAAATACTTATCAAAGATAATTCTATCTACAATCTCACTTAAGTTGGGTGATAACAGATANAAGAGTGANATNATCGAGAATAAACCTAAAGATACNTAGATTAAAAATTTTCTCATTAGTAAACTTTTAGTTCAACTAATTTCATTTTTTTTAATTTGATTTTTGNTTTATAATTTTCTATTAAGTTAAGATCAAGTTCAGAAAATGTTAGAATTATATTTATCTTATCATCTTTCTGATTTAGGCTAACTAAAGAAATATTTATCATTTTTTCATTTGAAATTTCATCTATTATTTCTTTGAAGGCTGATTCTTTAAAATTGAGTATTTCTGAAACAATTACATTTTCTGTATTATTTATTTTAGACATTTTTTGATATCTAATTAAATAAAATAAAAAAATGATAATTGAAGTTATAATTGGAAGTATAAGTTGNTTAGCAGCAATTGATATAGAGATACCAGTAAGATATAATAATGATACTATTTGTTCAGTTTCCTTTATAGCGGTTCTAAATCTTATTATTGATAATGCGCCAACTAATCCTAAGGATAAAACCAAACTACTTTTAATAGTAACTACTATTAAGAAAATTGAAACCGAAAATGGAAGAAAAAAAAAGGAAAAAACATGACGGTTAGATACAGANGTAGAATAACGGTCGTAAATAAACTTAAATGATAACGATAAAAGTATTAATTCAAAAATTCCAACCAGAAAATCCAAAATTGATACTACTCCAATATTTTGAATACCTAATAAATCATCAATCATTCTAATTTTTTTTCAAAGTTAATTAATTTTTATAAGTAGTTATTTTTTACATTATTTTTAAATTCAATTAAAAATTTTCTTTTTTTTCTGTAAAAATCATTGTTATAAAATCCATTTTCTGGTGCAGGAACATATTTATCTATAGAAAATTGTCCCGAGTAATAATTTTTTTTTGACATGTGAGTCACAGTTGTATTATAAAAAATAAAAAATAATAGAAAAATTTTTGAAAAATAATTTGGTTTTACATATAAGAAAATCAAGGATATCAAAAAATAACTCGAAGCAATTGCAATTCTCAATTCAGAATTTATTGCAAGTGGAATTGAAAATATAACAGCTAGTAATTTTAATTCATTTCCTGCTGAACTCATAGATTTTCTGTATCTCATAAAAATCAATCCGATAATTAAAATAATTACATACAAAATCGCATGTTTATTATCAAAAAAATATGGAAATGGAATTATCTGAGTTATTAAACCCTCAAATACATGAAAAAATTTAAGTACAATATTTTCAACAAAAGTTAATTCTGAGAGATGTTTTAATTTGGTACCCTCTCTNAANTAAGACAATAGTCCAATTAATAAAAAAAATATTTGAACTNAAGAGTANATAACAACTTTNAATTTATTACTTCTATTTTTATATATTAGATAAATTGGTAATAAGAAACTGGTGATTTTACTAAAAATAGAGAGAATAAGAAAAACACATGATTTTAATGTTTGTTTCTNGTCGTCATATTTAATAGCTAACAAACTAAATATTATCATTAAANTGTCATTTCTTTGACTTATCCAAATTATAGTATGGCTNATCCATGGTAGGCTAATCCAAACTATCATAATAANAAAAGCAGCTAATTTATTATGTGTTTTAACCGTAAAATCATATAAAAGCTTCGTAGCGAAAACAAATAATAAAATATTAATTATGTGATCAAAAACCGAAGAGTTGAAGAAATAGTTAGTAATGACATATGATAAAAACATTATTGGCCTTATGTGATATGACTGAATGCTTAATTCTATAACATCATTAAATTTCAAAATTACAAGATCAAAATCATCCCATATATATCCATAAAAAATTGTATTTCCATANAANATTAAAATAAAGGCTANTAANAGATAAAATTTATTTCTTAAAAAAAAATCAATCATAATTTATTTTAATATTGCTTTAAAAACTCCTCAATGGTAGAATGTAATCTATCAAACATGGTATCTTTCATTCCATGGTGAAGAGGAAGTAGTACACCATTTTTCATTATTGCATCAGAGTTATTGTATCCNGCTTTGGAAAGTTTATATTTGATATTTTTCATCATAGGTTGTTTTAAAATATTTCCTGTAAACACAACCCTCGTTTGAATATTTCTTTTCTCAAGATAAATCTGGAAATCTTTTCTTTTGAAAGGAGCAGTTTTTTTTATTAAAATAGGAAATGCCAACCATGCAGTTGACACATTATCAAATTCTTTTGGGTTTTCAAAAAACTCATTGTATTGATCAAAGAATTTGATTTGTTTATTAAAGTTTANTTGTCTTGTATNAATATTTTGTTTTAAGTTCTCTAGTTGAGCTAAACCAAAAGCCGCACCTAGTTCGTTTCCTTCTAAATTATACCCAATTTCCTCAAAAACAAATTTTGCATCATAGTCAATTCCCTCTAGATTTACATTAAANCTGTTTTCTATTTTTTCACTTTTTTCGTCAAATAGTGATGAACTTCTACCCCAGGATCTAAGCAGCTTAGCCTTATTAATTACTTTTTGATCATTTAAAGCTAGTGCTCCTCCATTTCCAGCACAATTAATTATGTGTGATCCATAAAAACTTGTTATTGACATATCTGAATAAAAACCTGTATTTTTACTATTTAACTTAGCACCTAAGGTGTCTGCAGAATCCTCAATTACTAAAAGATTATATTTATCTGCTAAGTATCTAATTTTTTCCCAATCACATATATTACCCATGAGGTTTGGNGCTAAAATTGCTACAGTTTTTGAGTTAATCTGTTCTTCAATTAATGCTGTATCAATGCAATATGTTAGTTTTTCAACATCAACAAAAACTGGAATAAGATCATTTTTTATTAAACATCCAATTGTAGTTCCAAAAGTTAAGGCGGGTGTAATTACTTCCCCTCCTTTAGGAAAATTAAATGATTCAATTCCTACATATAATGCAGAAGATCCAGAATTAAGATATAAAGCCTCTTTTTTTTCAAATAATTTTGCAATTTTAGTTTCAAATTTTCTTGAGTAGTTTCCCATTTGGGTTGATTCTTNGAGACATTTTATGACTGCATCAATTTCTTTTTTACCATAGACAGTTTTAGCATAGTATATATTTTCACTCATAAATATTATTTATAAAAATTATTTATTTGTTTTAAGCATTCATTGAACGCGTTAAAATCATTATCTAAATAAAAACCCTTGTACCAATCAACTGAGTAATTTATTGCAATTTCAACATTAACTCTTGATTTCCAATTTAATATTTTTTTTGCTTTATTGGTCTGAAGTAATAAAATCTCAGATTCATGTTCTTTTTTTTCTGTTAATTCAGAGATGCTTATTTTTGAGCCCCAACGATNTATTACTTTCTCAGTAAATACTTTAACAGGTATGCAATTTTTTNTGNTTGGTCCAAAATTATAGGCACAAGAGANGTTTTTATTTGGAGATTTATCTAAATAGGTTCCAAGAACTAAATAAGCATTTAAAACGTCAAGAACATGTTGCCATGGACGAATAGAATTAGGATATCTCAAATTAACTGGTTGGTTTTTAATAATTGAAATTATAATATCTTTCATTAGCCTATCATTTGACCAATCTCCACCTCCTATTACATTACCAGCTCTTGCAATTCCAATAGATTTTTTATGTATGCTATAATCATTTACGTTGAAGAAAGATTTTATATAAGAATCTGAAATTAATTCGACACATGCTTTACTTGAACTATAAGGATCGTAGCCTCCTAATTCATCACTTTCTGAATATGGTTTGAGTGATTCTTTGTTCTTATATACCTTATCAGTTGTTACTATTACTACNGTACATTTTTTTTTTAATAATTTAAGTGAGCTGAGNAGGTTAACAGAACCCATTATATTCGTATTAAATGTATTAATTGGATCTCTATAAGACTCGTTGACTAGAGCTTGAGCTGCGAAGTGAAAAATAAAATCGGGTTGGAAGTCAAGTAACTCTTTTTTTAATATNTCAAAATTATTGACATTCCCTATAAAAGATTCACACAAAGAATTGCCATTAATTTCATCAAAAAGAGATAATTTATTTTCTTGTTCTAGGGAGTAACCTTTAACTATGGCACCAATTTTCTTTAAAAGAATTAAAAACCAGGCTCCCTTGAATCCAGTATGTCCAGTTAAGAAAATTTTTTTTCCAAAATAATTTTTATGCATTTTCACCATATCTTCCATGGAGCTTTCCCTGAATTCCATAAATTGACCAATTCTTTTTTGTCTCTTAAAGTATCCATGGGTTTCCAAAACCCATCATGTTTGTATGAGTTAAGTTGCTTATCTTTAGCTAAATTTTCAAGACTAGAAAATTCAAATGAGGTATTATCATTTTTGATATATTTCATGATTGACGGCTCACAAATAAAAAAACCACCGTTGATATGTGAATNATTATTCTTTGGTTTTTCGTTAAATGAAGANACCTTTCCGTCTGACTCAATATTCAGTAAACCAAATCTNCCAGGAGGACTCACAGCTGTTACAGTACAAATTTTATTAGATGTATTGTGAGAATCAATTAATTTGTTAAGATTGATATTACCTAAACCGTCACCGTATGTTAATAAAAATTTCTTATTATCAATTTGATCTTTAATTTTNAGTATTCTTCCCCCNGTCAGAGTATTTTCACCTGTATCAATNAGTGAAACTTTCCAATTTTCAGATTTTACATTTTGATAGTTTATTTCATTATTATTCAAATTAATTGTAAAATCAGAATTTAAAGTGTGAAAATTGAGAAAAAACTCCTTTATTATTTCTGATTTATACCCAAGACAAATAATAAATTCATTAAATCCNTGCGAAGAAAAAACCTTCATTATATGCCACAGTATTGGCATGTTTCCAATTTTAACCATTGGTTTTGGAATTCTTAAAGTTTCTTCGGATAGTCTNGTNCCAAAACCACCTGCTAAAATTACTACTTTCATTATTTATAGATGTTTCTTATTGAATAAATAGGTCTTGACTTTGTTTCTATATATGTTTTNGAAAGATATTCACCTATTATTCCTAAATAAATATTTTGAAGTCCTCCAAAAAACAAAATTAAAAATATAGTTGATGTCCACCCTTGAATTAAAATTTTATTGTTTATATAATTTATTAAAACAATTATTAAAATTACGATTGATGACATGAACATAAATAAACCACTTAAAAAAATAAATTTTATAGGCACAATNCTAATAGAACTTATACCATTTAAAGCTAAATTAATTAAATCAANANATTTGAATTTACTTTTACCTTTAGTTCTTTTTTTTCTGTCGTAATAAACACATTTATATTTGTTATCTAGTTCCATTATTATACCTCTAAGGTATCTATTTCTTTCNGGGTAACTTTTCAAATCGTTNACCAAAGATTTAGAGAGCAATCTGAAATCACCATGATTGAAAACAGTNTTTGANCCTAAAAGTTTTAATAACTTATAGAATAATATAGAAAAAGTTNTTTTGAAAAAACTATCTACACCTCTACTTTTTCTTACTCCAAGAACCATTTCAAACCCTTGGTAATAATAATTAATCATATCTACAATTTTATTAGGATCATCTTGCAGATCGGCATCAATAGATATAATCATATCATAATCTGAATTATAAAGCCCAGCTGTTATTGAGCCTTGGTATCCATAATTATTTCTCAAATCAATTATTTTAATATTTGAATCTTTTTTTCTAAGATTTAATAACACATTGAGTGTATTGTCCTCTGAGCCATTATTTACAAAAACAAATTGATGTTTTTTAATCACTTTAATTTGAGAAATAATTTTCTTAAGTATAGAATAAGACTCAGATACTACTTCCTCCTCATTATGACATGGAACAACAACTGATAAACTCTTATAATTCATTTTTGTAAATTTGATTTTAATAATTCTTTTAAACCAAGATCAATATTAAATATAGGTTTCCATTGAATAAAAGAGGGAATTGTTTTAATATTTGCATATGAGTCCATAATTTCATTTGAGTCTACTTTAGTATTAAAATGTATTTTAGATTCAGATTTAATTAAGGTTTTTAATTTTAAAACTAGTTTTTTTATTTCTATTGATTTACCAGTTCCAAGTTCAATTTGATTTAATTTGATTTTGAATGATTTTCTTTTTTTTATAGTTTCATGAATAAAAGAAACAACATCAAAAGTACTAATAAAATCTCTCTTTTGCTTACACTCAGTTAGCTCTAAGGTTTTATTCATTTCAAGTTCTCCAATTAGCCAAGGAATAAATTTTGTTTTACTATCGAATTTCCCATACAAATGTTCAAGTTTAATGTTTACAATTCTTAAATCAGTAATTTTTGAATACCAATTATTTATTTGTTTTTTGGATAAAGTGTAGTTTAATAATGGGCTTTTTTCAAACTTAGTATAAAAGCTATCAAATGTTATAAAAATTGATATAGAATTTTTAAATATTTCTATGAGTTTTAAAGGAAGTAGTAAGTTAGAATCTATAATATTTGACAAATTTTCTCTTCCATAGTTAACTGCACAATTAATTATCACTTCAAAATTAATTTTACTTATGGACCTAATTTTATCATATGTAATCTGATTATCTAATTCTATACTGGGATCAATTTTTCTGACTAACAGTGTTAGATCATAATTTTTATATAAACCGTAAAATAAGTTTTTTCCTAAAAATCCTGATGCACCGACTAATAATACTTTCATTTCACTTTTTTTGCAAAAAAAACCATTTTTGATAAAGGAATTTTTTCAGATTTTACCCAATATTCTTTTTTTTCCATTAAACTATATAATAATTTATTAATTAAAGATATCTTTGATATTTTAAGGCTAAATTATGCATAAATATCTAATTACAGGCGGAACTGGCTCATTTGGAAACACATTTTTGAACAAAATCATAGATTCGGATGATTATTCCGAAATAAGAATTTTTAGTAGAGATGAAAAAAAACAAGACGATCTTAGAAAACGTATTCAAAAACCAAAAGTAAAATTTTATTTAGGTGATGTTAGAGATAAAGATGCAGTTGAAAATGTAGTAAAAGGAGTTGACTATGTTTTCCATGCAGCTGCTCTTAAACAAGTTCCATCTTGTGAATTTTTTCCATTGGAAGCTATAAAAACAAATATTTTAGGAACTGAAAATATTTTGAGCTCAGCTGAAAAATATAATGTAAAAAAAGCAATTATTTTAAGTACTGACAAGGCTGCTTATCCTATTAATGTAATGGGTATGACAAAAGCGCTTATGGAAAAAGTTATGATTGCAAAATCTAGAGATTTAGATTCTACAAATACTATTTTTTGCGGAACTAGATATGGAAATGTTATGGCTTCTAGGGGTTCAGTTATTCCATTATTTATAAATCAAATTAAACAAAATAAACCAATAACTTTGACAAGTGGCTCAATGACTCGTTTTATGATGACCCTAGATAATGCCGTGAATCTTGTATTATTTGCCTTTGAAAATGGAAGAAATGGAGATATTTTTGTCCAAAAGTCTCCTGCTGTTGCAATTAATGTTTTAGCAAATGCCTTAAAAGAAATTTACAATTCTCCTGTTAAGATTAATGAAATTGGAGTAAGGCATGGTGAGAAAATGTATGAAACTCTTGTTACTAAGGAAGAAATGATAAAAGCTGATGATTTGGGAGATTACTATAGGTTCAGTGCAGATAATAGAGATTTAAACTATGAAAAATATTTTTCTAAAGGAACAGATGTAAAAAAGATAAATGAATATAATTCCAATACTACCGAACAGCTAGATTTAAATTCAATGAAGAAATTGCTACTTAAGCTTCCTGAAATTCAGTCAGACTTAAATAATTAAAATGAAAATTGGTGTCACAGGTCAAAACGGATTTATTGGCTGGCATTTAAGTCAAACCTTTAAATATATCTTTCCTCTCGAGTTCAAATTAATTCCCTTTGAAAGAAATTTTTTTTATCACGAAGACCTGTTGGATAAATTCACATCTGATTGCAATTGTATCATACACCTTGCAGGTGTTAATAGGGACTCAGACGAAAGCAATATAAAAAAGGTAAATATCGAGCTTTCCAAAAAATTAATTGAATCTTTTGATCGAATTAAATTTAAAGGAAAATTAATTTTTTCATCATCATATAAAGAAGACACTAAAACTTTATATGGTATTTCAAAAAAAGAGGCTCGTGAAAATTTTATTCTCGCTTCAAAACGCATTGGTTTTATGTTTACAGGACTAATAATTCCAAATGTTTATGGGCCTTTTTGTAAACCCAATTACAATTCTTTTATTGCCACATTTTGTTATCAAATTTCAAGAGATATTAATCCAAAAATTATTCACGATAACGAAGTTGAACTTATATATGTAGATAATCTTGTAAAACAAATCATAAATTGTATAAAATCTGAGCCAATAATTGATTACAGAGTATCTAACTATAAAAGGATTAGAGTTTCTTTAGTTCTTGATTTAATTAGGTCATTTCATAATGAATATGCTAAACAGAACAAAATTCCTAAATTAGATAATACTTTTAAATTAGAACTTTTTAATACGTATAGAAGCTATTTGAAAATTAATAGGTATCCAATAAAACACAAAAATAATATTGACCAAAGAGGAAATTTTGTTGAAACTATGAAAACTTTGAGTGGGGGTCAATTTTCCTTTTCAACAACTGAACCTGGTATTGAAAGAGGTAACCATTTTCATACAAGAAAAATAGAGCGTTTTTCTGTAATCAAGGGAAATGCTGAGATTAAATTAAGAAAAATAGGAACTAAAACTACTGATAGCTTTAAATTAACTGGGGATTCGCCATCATTCATAGATATGCCATTATGGTATACTCATAATTTGAAAAATATTGGTAAAGATAAATTAATCACTCTGTTTTGGATAAATGAACTTTACGACAAAAAAGATCCAGACACCTATTTGGAAATTGTATAACTTTGATAAATGGAAATTAAACAACTTCATGTACTAACAATTGTAGGAACTAGACCAGAAATAATTAGGCTTTCAAGGGTAATTTGCCATCTAAACACTTCCAATTCAATTAAACATACTTTAGTTCACACAGGCCAGAATTATGATTATAATTTAAATGAGGTTTTCTTCGATGAATTGGGAATTACTAAACCAGATTTTTTTTTAAATAGTGCAGGAAAATCAGCTTCAGAAACAATAGGCAAAATATTAATTAATATTGAATCAATTCTAGATGAATTAAAACCAGATGCTATTTTGATATTAGGTGACACAAACAGTTGCTTATCAGCAATAGTAGCAAAAAAGAAAAAAATTCCAATATTTCATATGGAAGCCGGTAATCGTTGTTATGATCAAAATGTTCCAGAGGAAACTAACAGAAAAATTGTTGACCATATTTCTGATATAAACATGCCTTATTCATCAATTGGAAGAGATTATCTGATTAAAGAGGGAATTAAACCAGAAACAATAATCAAAACTGGTTCTCCAATGAATGAGGTAATTAATTTCTATTCAGATAAAATTACAAACTCAAAGATCATTGAAAAATTAGGCTTAAAAGAAGAAAATTTTTTTGTAGTTTCTGCTCACAGAGAGGAGAACGTTGATAATTTCGAAAGACTTGAGGAACTTATCCTAACATTAAATTCCATATCAAAAGAGTATAAATTTCCAATAATCTTTTCAACACATCCTCGAACCAAAAAACAATTAAAAAATATATCATTAAAACCCTCGGATAATATCAGATTCATTGAACCTCTTGGTTTTATTGATTATGTGGCTCTTCAAAAAAAATCAATTATAGTTTTATCCGACAGCGGAACTATTTCTGAAGAATCTTCATTACTTAATTTTAGAGCAATAAATATCAGATCATCCAATGAAAGACCTGAAGCAATGGAAGAAGCTAGTGTTATGATGATAGATATAAATAGAGAAAGAATTTTACAAGGAATCAAAATTTTACTTTTCCAAAATAAAAGCAAGAGAGATTATAATAAAGTTTATGATTATGATGTTTCGAACGTTTCAAAAAAAGTAGAAAGAATTATAATGTCATATACCGATTATGTAAATAAAAACGTGTGGCAAAAAAAATCTTAGTTTATACAAATCATTTTGATCCAGAGCATTTTAAAATAAATGAGGTTGTCAATTGGCTTTTAAATTCAGGAGCTCATGTTCACGTGATCACAGGACTACCAAATTATCCTGAAGGTAAAATCTACAGTGGATATGGGATTTTTAAAAAATCTTACGAAAAAAAACAAAAATTAACTGTTCGAAGATTACCATTAATTACTCGTGGAAGGGCTTCTAAATTTAGATTATCAATTAATTATTTGTCATATTTTATAAGCACTATTTTTTATACTATTTATTTGATATTATCTAAACAAAAATTTGATAAAGTTTTAGTCCATCATACCAGCCCCTTTTTTATAGTAGTTTCAGCTTCAATTTATATAAAAATGACAAAAACAAAGGGATTATTATGGGAACTTGATTTATGGCCTGAGACACTTAAAGCAGTTGGTATTATTAGTTCAAAAATGGTATTTAAGCTTATTGAAAAAATTGTAAAAAAAACTTACAAATATTATGATACTATTTTGGTTGGATCATATAATTTTAAAAGTATTATCTTAGAAAGATCGCGACATAGTAATGTAAAATATTTTCCTAATTGGGCTGAAGAAATTTTGGAGATAAATAAAACTGATCCTTCATTTAATTTTGATTTTGATGTTAAAAAAATAAAGATTATGTATACTGGAAATATTGGATTTGCTCAAGGCTTTGATAAATTATGTGAAATAATAAAAGAGAATAAAATTAACAATTTACAGTGGATATTTATCGGTGAGGGAAGATTTAAGTCAAGAATGAAAGAACTTCTCTCTGTTCAGATAGCAAATAAAGAAGTTGTATTTATTTCTAAACAAAAATTAGAAATATTACCTTCATGGATAGCAAAAGCTGATTTTATGTATCTTTCTTTGAATAATAGTGAACTTTTTAGAAATACTGTCCCTGCTAAATTACAAGGTTACATGGCTATGGGTAAGCCAATATTAGCCTCAATATCTGGTGAAGGAAAAAAAATTATTTCTTCGGCTAATTGTGGTTTTATTTCTCAGCCAGAAAATAAGAAAATATTCATAAGCATGCTGAAAAAAGCCTTAAAAACAAATCATCAGGATAGAATTAAACTTGGTGAGAATGGAAGAAATTACTACTTCCAAAACTTTTCGATTAAGCTTCGAAAGAAACAATTAATTAATCTGATCTAAATATTTAATGTAATTATGAAAAGAGTTTTAATAACTGGAGGAGCTGGATTTATTGCTCATCATGTAATTTCATTTTTGGTTAAAAACACCAATTGGGATATTATATCTTTAGATAGGCTAGACTATAGTGGAAATCTTAATCGTCTTGATCACATTATATCTAATTTTAATAAAACTGAAAAATCTAGAATTAAAATTGTATTTCACGATTTAAAAGCTCAAATAAATCCTTGGATAGAAAAAGAAATTGGTAATGTTGATATAATTCTACACTTAGCAGCTGGATCTCATGTTGACAGAAGTATTGAAAATCCAATGGAATTTGTTCTTGACAATGTAGTTGGGACTGCAAATATTCTCGAATTTGCAAGAAAATTAAATAACAATAAAGATCTAGATAGGTTTATATATTTTAGCACTGATGAAGTCTTCGGCCCTGCTCCTAAAGGGATTGATTACAAAGAAAATGATAGATATAATTCAACAAATCCATATAGTGCAACTAAGGCCGGGGGGGAGGAGTTGGCAGTTGCTTATCAAAATACATATGGTATACCAATATATATAACTCATACAATGAATGTTTTCGGAGAAAGACAACACCCTGAGAAGTTTATTCCAATGTCAATTAGAAAAATTAGAGATAATGATATAGTTTCAATACATTCAGATAAATCAAAAACTATTCCTGGATCTCGTCACTACATCCATGCTGAGGATGTATCAGAAGCAATATTATTTCTTCTTAAAAAAAAGATTAAAAATGAATTAGATTATGGAGGTGCCAAGTGTCCTAAATTTAATATCGTAGGTTCTGAAGAAATTAATAATCTGGAGCTTGCAAAAATTATTGCTGAATCACAAGGTAAGCCATTAAATTATGAAATGATTGATTTTCACTCATCAAGACCTGGACATGATCTCAGGTATTCTTTATCAGGTGAAAAAATGATGAAGTTAGGTTGGAAACCATCAATAAAGTTATCTGATAGGATCAAACAAGTTGTTAATTGGTCTCTAAGAAACCAAAATTGGATTGAAATATAAATTTATTGTATATTAACAATACGTTTTGCATGATAAAATGATGAATTTCTTTTACGACGTAGGTAAACTATTTTTAAGAGTATCATTTTCAATAATGTTATTACCTCATGGATGGTCTAAAGTTAACCGACTATTTGCCGATGAAATAAAATTTTCTGATCCAATAGGAATAGGTGAACTTCCTTCATTAATTTTGGTAACTTTTGCAGAGCTTATAGTTCCAATTTTAATCATTTTAGGATTTAAAACCCGATGGTTCAGTATATTTCCAATAATAACTATGATTGTAGTTGCATTTATTCATAAATGGGACCAAGGTTTTTTTGAAATTGAAAAAGCACTTTTATTTTTGTCAGGATTTATAGCTATTTCACTAATTGGTCCCGGTAAATATTCAATAGATCAAAGATAATCATAAAAGTTTTTGTTTTTTTTTTGATTGAATTCTAAAAAACATATCTTTGCGCACCGAAATTAATTATAATGTACGCGATTGTTGAAATATCAGGGCAACAGTTTAAAGTTTCCAAAGATCAAAAACTTTTTGTTCATCGTCTTGAGGATAAAAAAGGTTCTAATGTTTCTTTCAAAAGGGTTTTACTTATTGATGATGGAAAAGAAATTAAAGTTGGATCACCAACTATAAATGGAGTTTCTGTNAATGCAAAGATTATAAATCATNTAAAAGATGATAAAGTNATTGTCTTTAAGAAAAAAAGAAGAAAAGGTTATAGAGTCAAAAATGGACATCGCCANTANTTATCTGANATTCAAATTTCNAATATATCTACATCTAAAGNTAAGAAAACAAANAAGTCNAATGAGTNAATAGANTCAGAGGNNAAAGANAAAGTTAATATAAANGATAAACCAAAAAANACNTNNNTAACAAAAGCAAAAAATAATAAGAATTTATCTTCTATGAGTNTTTCGGNNNTAAAAACTCTAGCAAAAGATAAGAAAATNGCNAATATTTCAAAAATGAANAAGGNTGANNTAATAAANGCATTAAGCTAAATANATATAAATCANTANACATGGCACANAAAAANGGAGTTGGTAGTTCAAAAAANGGNAGAGAATCAGAATCTAAGAGACTNGGTGTTAAAATTTTTGGTGGNCAGGCTGNTAGGGCAGGAAATATTATTGTTCGTCAGCGTGGGACAGCTCANAATCCTGGTGAAAATGTTTANNTAGGNAAAGACCATACTTTACATGCAAAANCAGACGGANTTGTAGAGTTTTCTAAAAAGAAAAATAATAANTCCTNTGTATCTNTNATTCCNTTNGAATCATNATTAGGNNATCANAGTTAATAAAAATTNTAATATCTNTAATAACTNGGTTTNTAAGGTCCTTNAACCTNAACACCAATNTACTTNGCTTGNTCTTCAGAAAGTTCNTCTATTTCAACACCTAANTGTTTNAGATGGAGNTTNGCNACTTTTTCGTCTANATGTTTNGGTAACATATAGACCNTATTTTCATAATTTTTTGATGAACTCCATAGTTCTATTTGAGCAAGNGTTTGATTTGTGAATGAATTACTCATNACAAAACTNGGATGACCNGTAGCACANCCTAAATTAACAAGACGACCNTCAGCAAGGATAATTAATTGTTTNCTNNTTTTNAGNGTATATATATCAACTTGTGGTTTAATCTCANTTTTAGTATGTCCAAAATTTTTATTTAGCCAGTTCATATCAATTTCATTATCAAAATGACCAATATTGCAGATTATAGCTTTATCNTTCATTTTGAGAAAAGCATCTTNACCAANNATATCCTTNTTTCCTGTTGCAGTTACAATAATATCCATATTTTCAATTANTGACATTATTTTTTTNACTTCAAAACCATCCATTGCTGCNTGNANNGCNCAAATNGGATCAATTTCACTAATTGTNACAATNGAACCAGCNCCTNGAAAAGANGCNGCNGTNCCTTTNCCNACATCNCCNTAACCAGCAACNAGAACTCTTTTTCCNGCNAACATNATGTCNGTTGCTCTTCTNACNGCATCNACTGCACTTTCNTTACATCCATACTTATTNTCNAATTTTGANTTTGTAACTGAATCGTTNACGTTTATNGCTGGAAGAGGTAANNTACCATTTTTCATTCTCTCGAACAATCTATGAACACCGGTAGTGGTTTCCTCAGAGATACCTTTGATACCTGAAACTAATTCAGGATATTTATTTAATACCATATTTGTTAAATCACCTCCGTCATCTAGAATAAGATTTAAAGGTTTTTTTTCCTTACCAAAAAATAAAGTTTGTTCAATACACCAATTGAATTCGTCTTCATTCATACCTTTCCATGCATAAACGGGAATCCCAGCAGAGGCAATAGCAGCCGCCGCATGATCTTGAGTTGAAAAAATATTACAAGAACTCCAAGTTACCTCAGCTCCTAAATCTACAAGAGTTTCGATTAAAACAGCTGTTTGAATTGTCATATGAAGGCATCCAGCTATTCTAGCTCCCATAAGAGGTTTTTCATTTTTATATTCCTTTCTCAAGGACATTAATCCTGGCATTTCTGCCTCAGCGAGTTTAATTTCATTTCTTCCCCATTCAGCAAGTGATATATCTTTTACTTTGTGAGGATGATAACCAATCTTTTCATTTATTTCCATAGTATATTTGTAAAAATATATATTGTAAAAATACGTACAAAATATTCTACATACAATGCCTTTAATATCAAAATATGATTATGAACATTTCAAATTATATCTATGGGATATCAATGAAACTGAAAAAAAACTGAAGGCTGGAGTTACTACGAATTCTTTAAAGGCGAGATTATCTAAAATAAAAAGTGAAGAATTCAGGAAGGGAATTTTATCAGTTAGACATTTGATGAGAGAAGCCAAGATAAAAGAAAATGATATTTATTATTCCGATTATGGGGCTCCTATATTAAAATCTGGAGAAAATATTTCTATATCACATTCAAAAAATTTTTCTGGCTTAGTCATAAGTAATTATAAAATTGGTATTGACATAGAATCCTACAGAAAAAAAATACTTAATATAAGTTCAAAATTTCTGAATGAAAAAGAGAAGTTTGCAATCGGTAGAATTGATATGTTAACCCTAATATGGACCGCAAAAGAGTCAATTTATAAGGCATTTGGGACTCCTGGAATTTCTTTTTCTAAACAAATTTATATATATGGACTAAATGAAAAGAAAAAAAAAGCTTTTGGAAAATTAGAATATGTAAATCAATCTAAAGTTTATGAAATATCTTACATTAAATTAGGACTCAATTTTATTACAGTTGCTCATGAAAAGATTGATTAAATAAATGCAGGAATTACTAGATATTTTTTTCTCCCAATATAGTGAGTATTCTTTTTTGAATATTTTTTTAGAGTCCATGGGAGTTTTTTTTGGTTTTTTGAGTGTTTGGTTTTCCAAGAAAAATAACATATTAGTTTACCCTTCAGGAATGGTTTCAACTTCAATATATGTTTATTTACTTTACTCATGGGGCTTGATTGGAGATATGCTTATCAATGCGTATTATTTTATCATTAGTATATATGGTTGGTACTATTGGAGCCGATCTGAAAATGGAAATACCTTGAATGAAATATCAATTATGAACAAGGGTGATAAAAAAACTATTATTATTCTATTTATTTTTGCGATAATATTTGTCTTTTATATATATTCACTTTCTGGTAAGTTAAATTCTGTTGTAGCAATAGTGGACACAATAACTACAGCTATTTTTTTTTAGTGGCATGTGGCTTATGGCCAAAAGAAAAATAGAAAATTGGATATTTTGGATAGTTGGAGATATTATTTCAATACCGTTGTACTTATATAAAGGTTTGGTATTGACTAGTTTTCAATATTTAGTCTTCACCTTAATAGCTATCGCAGGTTATTTTTCTTGGAAAAAAAAGATTTTATATGTCAAAAAATAAAATTTTAAAAATTGTGTTATTTGGCCCTGAGTCAACCGGAAAAACAACTCTTGCAAAAAAATTAGCAACTCATTATAAAACCAATTGGGTCCCAGAGTTTGCTAGAGAATATCTTCAAAAAAAGTGGGATCAAAAAGGATATGTTTGTTCTCTTAAAGACCTACCAATAATTATGAATGGCCAAAGAAATCTTGAGGATGAAATATTAGAAAAATCCAATAGAATATTATTTTGTGATACTAATTGTGTTGTTACCCAGATTTGGTCTCAAACTCATTTTAACGGCTATTGTTCAGAAGAAATTTTGTCTAACGCTAAAAATTCTGATCATGATTTTTATCTATTAACAGATATTGACGTACCTTGGAAAAAGGATAGTCTGAGAGATCGACCAAATGAGAGGAAAAAAATGCTCAACATATTTAAAACTACACTTGATGAATACAAATTCCCTTATAAATTAATTTCTGGTACTATAAAAAGTAGAATTGAAAAATCAATTAAAATTATAGATAAAATAATTTTAAAATCTTAATTTTCATTTTTATATTTGCAAAGTCTCAAGGGGGTGCCTTATGGCTGAGATTATACCCATAGAACCTGAGCAGATAATGCTGCTAAGGGAAGATAAGTGAAAAAGATTACCCCCACTTTTATTTATTAAATTTTTTTAAAATGAATAATATAATTCGAGTATTTCTATTATTATTTTTTATGAATGTTTTTTCTCAAGAGATAGAATTAAACGATACACTAAATATTTTTATTTTAGAAGAAGTAAAAGTTTCAACAATTAGAGCAAAAAGTACAGATCCTGTAACCCACACTAATATAAATAAAGAGGATATAAAATCAAGAAATTTAGGTCAAGATATTCCTATTTTGTTGAATTATTTACCTGGTGTAGTTACAACTAGTGATGCAGGCGCTGGTATCGGATATACAGGGATAAGAGTAAGAGGAAGCGATGCATCAAGGGTTAATGTAACTTTAAACGGAATTCCATTTAATGATTCTGAATCACAAGGTACATTTTGGGTTAATCTCCCTGATTTTGCAAGCTCAGTTGAAAGCATTCAACTTCAGAGGGGAGTTGGAACTTCAACGAACGGATCTGGAGCTTTTGGAGCAAGTTTAAACATTTTAACTGATGCAGTTCAAGATGATACATTTGCATCATTAAGCTCGAGTGTTGGAAGTTTTAATACTTTTAGAAATACACTAAAATTTTCTACTGGATTATTAAGTAATCATTTCGAATTATCGGGACGTTTATCAAAAATAAATTCTGATGGATACGTTGATCGCGCTAGCTCAAATTTAAAATCTTATTTTTTACAAGGAGCATTTAGGGATAAAAATACCTTGATTAAGGCTTTAGCTTTTGGTGGTCATGAAATTACATACCAATCTTGGTATGGAATAGAAGATTTATCAAACAGAACTTATAACCCTGCTGGGGAAATCTATGATCAAAATGGGAATTTATCTGGTTTTTATGATAAGCAAGAAGATAATTATCGTCAAGATCATTATCAATTACATTGGAATGAAAAATTAAACTCATCTTGGTCTGCATCCTTAGGCTTAAATTATACCTATGGTAGAGGCTATTATGAGGAATTTAATGACTCTGGATCTCAAACAAGTTTTTCATATTTGGGATTGATACCCTTGGATATAGGGAATCAGATAATTTCAGAAACAAAAAATGTGACTAGGAAGTGGCTAGATAACGATTATTATGTTATGACATTGAGTGCAAATTATTTTAAAAATAAAACTCGATTAGATTTTGGAATGTTATTTAGTAGATATATAGGTGACCATTTTGGAACTTTAATATGGGGTCAAAATTTAGGAGAAGTCCTTCCAAGAAATAGGTTCTATGAAAATCAAGGAGATAAAAAAGAGATTAATTTTTTTGTAAAAATTCAGCAACCAATTAATGAAAGGATTAATAGTTTCATTGATTTTCAGTACAGAAATGTTAATTATGACGTCTATGGACAAATTGCTGGGCCAATGCTTTTCAATGTGGAAAGTAATTACAAATTTTTTAACCCTAAAGCTGGATTAACTTACCAAATTTCAGATGATCAACAATTTTATTTTTCTTATTCAAAAGCTCAGAGAGAACCTTCTAGATCAGATTTTGAAAATGGAAATCCAAAACCAGAAATATTAAATGATTTCGAACTTGGTTGGAGGATAAATAAAAATCAATTTTATATATACTCAAATATTTATTTGATGGCATATAAAGACCAGCTTGCTCTAACTGGAGCATTAGATGATGTAGGAACTCCAATAAGAGAAAATATTGGAGAAAGTAATAGATTAGGGCTTGAAATAGAGGCAATGTTTAACATTTTAGGTAAATTATCCCTTCAGCCAAACATAGCAATTAGTAAAAACACGAATAAAGACTTTTACTTTAAAAGAAATGGGATATTAACTTTCCTTGGGGACACGAATTTATCCTATTCACCTGAGTTGGTCATTGGAAATATGCTAAAATACAGTCCAAGTGAAAACTTAAATTTTTCATTCTTAACAAAATTTATAGGTGACCAATATATGAGTAATATTGACTCTGAAAAGTCGATGTTGGACTCATATTCAACAAGTGATCTAAATGTTAGTTATATGTTTGATAATAGTTTTGGGTTCAAGAATATTACTTTGAATCTACTAGTTAATAATATTTTTAATAAAGAGTATATATCCAACGGATACTTTTACACATATGATGATAATTGGACAAATCCAGGTAGTGTTAAAACTATTGAAGGTGTGGGTTACTATCCTCAGGCTGGTTTAAATTTTATCTTAGGCTTGACAGTTGATTTTTAATTTGAGATCACTATAATGTTATTTTGCTTCTCTACCCTATAGTTTAAAAGAGGATATTGTGAGGTATTACCCTCAGGACCTTCTATCAATTGACCTGTAGCTAAACTATATTTATAATTATCACATGAGCAAAGGGCAAGTAGTCCATTAATTTTAAGACTAGAGCATTGTTCTACTTTATGATTTGAACATGTAGCTTCCCAGGCAAAAAAATCATTTCCATTTAGATTAAACAGAAGTAGTCCGTTAATTCCTTTCGATGGGATTAATTGACTTCCACCTGCATAATTTAGATTATTGTATTCAGGCAAATTTAAATTAAGTATGTGCCTGAAAGAGATTTCATTTAAATAGGGATTTCTTTTTAGTTCATCTTTAGAACAATTAATTAAAAGTATTAACAGGAAAATAGTTTTTGCTTTTTTAAATAGCTTCAATTTAGTAAAGGATTCTAATTTCATATATTTGTTAATGAATTAATCCAAAGTAATTGGTTTTTTTGAGACTACAAAGTTATGAGTAACGTTTCATATTACACTGAAGAAGGTTTAAAAAAACTTCGAGAGGAATTGAATATCTTGAAAGATATTGAAAGACCTAAAGCCTCTCAAGCCATTGCCGAAGCAAGAGATAAAGGTGATTTGAGTGAGAATGCTGAATACGATGCTGCAAAAGAAGCTCAAGGTATGTTAGAGCTTCAAATTTCTAAATTGGAGAAGATTCTATCAAATGCCAGGATTATTAATGAGTCTAGGCTAGATGTTTCAAAAGTTTTAGTTTTATCAACTGTTGAGGTTAAAAATATTAATTCAGGAAAAAATATGAAATATACCCTAGTTGCTCAGACCGAAGCAGATTTAAAAACGGGAAAAATTTCTGTAGATTCTCCAATTGGAAAAGGATTACTTGGAAAACGTGTTGGAGAAATAGCCCTAATTTCAGTACCAAGTGGTTCAATAGAACTTAAAATTATTAGTATCTCTAGGGAATAATGGAAAGTATTTTTTCTAAAATTATAAAAGGAACATTACCTTGTTTTAAAATTGCTGAATCAAAAGATTTCTTAGCTTTTTTAGATATTAATCCTAACTCAATTGGTCATACTTTATGTATACCAAAAAAAGGTGTAGATAAACTCTTCGATTTATCTGAAGAGGATTATATAAAACTTATGATTTTCAGTCGAAAAGTCGCTTTGGCTATTGAAAAAACTGTTGAGTGCAATAGGGTTGGAATAGCTGTTGTTGGGCTTGAAGTGGCTCACGTACACATACATTTAATTCCTATAAACTCTATTAAAGATATGACTTTTTCAAAAAAAGTGAAGGTTGAAAATTCAAAAATGCAGAAGTTAGCTAAGCAAATAGCTTCTAATTTTAATTAGCTTTGATTAAATCTAAAGAAAAAATAGTTCCCTTATTTTTAGTTGTTTTTTTTACATATAGCTTACCTCCATGATAATCTTCAATAATTCTCTTAGCTAATGATAATCCTAAACCCCATCCTCTTTTTTTGGATGTATAACCGGGTTTAAATATTTTTTTTATATCCTGATTATTAATTCCATGACCAGAATCTTTTATCATAATTGAAATAAATCTTTCCCTATATTCTATACAAATAGATATTTCCCCTTTTCCTTTCATTGCATCAATTCCGTTTTTAATTAAATTTTCTAGGGTCCAACTTAGTAGCTGTTTGTTAATTGGAATAACAACAGGTTTATTTGGAGGTTTGAATTTGAAGTTAATTAAATTTGAAGTTCTTTTTTCTAAATATTCAATTGTTTCAGATATTGTTGGTATTACATCTTCAAATTCTAAAACAGGATCAGATCCAATTTTAGAAAATCTATCTGTTATAACTTTAAGCCTATCAATATCGTTTTCCATTTCTTTAATATTTAGTTTTGGTATCTGTCCCTCTTTCATCAGGGTTATCCATCCAATTAAAGATGAAAGAGGTGTTCCAATTTGATGAGCAGTTTCTCTAGCCATAGATAACCAAAGTTTATTTTGCTCTGAAATTTTATTTGTTTTGAATATAAAAAATATTAAAAGCCCAAATAACATTATTATCAATAACAAAGCAATNGGATAGTACTTTAGTTGTTTAATTAAATTTGAGTCACCATAATATAACTTTTGATTAACTAAAAGTTTACCAGTTATGGAATCTCTGTATTGNATAATTATTGGATCATTTTCATTTTTTATTTTTTCAAGATTTTTATATAATTCAAGTGAATCATCTTTAATGACTCCGTCATGATTTTTAAAATCAATTATTTTTCCCTTAATATCCACGTGATACATTGGGTTTACAGCAGTTTGTTGAAGAACCTTAAATGTTAGATTTGTAGGATTCTTGTTTTCTANAAATTCTTTTTGAGCCATTGCCCACATTTCCATCTTTAGTCGCTCCTGGTACTTTATTTCTTTAAATAAAGTATTGGTATTCCATACTATGAACACAACGATTATGAATGCTGCAATCGGCCAAACTTGCTTTATTGAGATAGATTTTTTTTTAAACACAAGAATTGTTTTATTGCAATATACTTTTAATTTCAATAATCTAATCTTTTCCTTATTTGAGACAAGAAACTTTTATTATTTTTGAAAATAAAATAAAATTTATGGAAATTATTGGTAAAATAAAATGGATTGATGAAACAAAAGAGTATGGGTCTAATGGATTTAAAAAAAGAGAACTAGTTATAACTACAGAGGAGCAATATCCTCAGCATATTCTGGTTGAATTTATTCAAGACAAGTGTGAGGCATTAAATTCATTCCAGATTGGAAATAATGTTAAAATTGGAATTAATTTAAGAGGAAGAGAATGGACCAATCCAGAAGGTCAAGTCAAATATTTTAATTCAATTCAAGGTTGGAGAATAGATTTAATCAATGAAGAAATGAGTGAAGAAATTCCACCCATGCCCCCGCCCATATCTTCTGAGAATANTGATATAAGTACTAGNGAACACGAAGACGATCTACCATTTTAAATTTCAGAATATCTATAGCATTGTTTTTCGTGACCATTTATAAATCCTGATGACATTAAGAAAGAATCAAGTATTTTAGGACCAATAAATGTAAAGCCATCATTTTTTAATACTTTAATGATACTTTTCGACACGAAAAATGACCTTTTTGCCAACTTATTTTGATTTTTTTTTTGTATNAGGCTTTTTATGTAGTTATAAAATTTGCCCTCTTTTTTTTGAATTTTTAATACACAAATAGCATTAGAGATAGTTGCTGAAATTTTTAATTTATTTCTCACAATACCTCTATTTNTCATTAGATTTTTGACTTTTTTATTATCATAATTTGCAATTTTTTTGAAATTGAAATTATCAAACGCTTCTATGAATTTTTTTCTTTTTCTCAATATTATTTTCCAACTTAAACCTGCNTGAAAAATTTCTAGNATTAAAATTTCAAATAATTTTTGGTCATCCAAGATAGGTTTTCCCCATTCGTTATCATGATAATCTTTTAGTAAATTGTCATCTTTACACCAAGAACACCTTATCTTTCCTTTCACTTTTAGATGATCTAATTGAATATAATTGCTTGATAATTAAACAAGTGACAATCTACAAAAACCAGTTACAGTTAATTCTTTATTNAAAGATGAGACATATTTAGATACACTAATTTTTCCATCTTTTATGTAATTTTGATTTATTAGAGTGTTGTCTTTAAAGAATCTATTTATTTTNCCTGATGCAATTTTGTCTAACATAGCTTCTGGTTTACCTTCTTGACGTAGCTGATCTTTAGCGATTTCTATTTCTTTTTCAACTATGCTGGAATCAACTCCTTTTTCATCTAATGCAATTGGGTTCATCGCAGCAGCTTGCATAGCAATATTTTTTGCTATTTCTTGAGATTCTTTGATTGCCATAGATAAACCTGATAGTGTTGCGATTTTGTTTCCAGCATGAATGTAGGACCCTACATATTTAGCTTTTAGAGTTTTAAAACCTCCAATTTCTATTTTTTCTCCTATCACTCCTGTTTGTTCAATAAGTTTTTCNGAAACTGTCATTCCATTAAAATCAGAGGCTAAGAAAGAGTCTAGTGTATTAAAGTTAATCGCAGAATTTGCGAGCGAAGTTGCAAGATCGATGTATGATTGATTTTTNGCTACAAAGTCGGTTTCGCAATTGACAGATATCAAAATACCAAATGTATTATTTTCGTTCACTTTTGCTAGAGTTACTCCCTCAGATGAAACTCTATCAGCTCTATTAGCTGCAACTTTTTGTCCTTTTTTTCGAAGATTTTCAATTGCTTTCTCGAAATTCCCTTTAGCTTCAACTAGAGCTTTTTTACAATCCATCATTCCTGCACCCGTGGATTGACGTAATTTATTTACTTCTGCAGCAGTAATTTTCACAAGATTAAATTTTTGGTGTTAGGTTATTTTTTAGTTGTTTTTTTTTGAGAAGATTTAGCTTTCACTTTCACTTTAATTTCTTTAGAAGCTTCTTTTTTAACTTTAGTCTTTTTCTTTTGTTTAATTTCTTCCTTTAATTTAATTTGACCNGTAGCTTTCTTTTTTTTCTTAATCTCCTTCTTNACATCAATTTCTTCTTCTTCTTCTTCTTCTTCTTNNNCTNNNTCTTCNTCTTCTTNAGNTNNNTCTTNNNNTTNANTTTCTTCTTTTGTNTTNATTTCTTCTTNTACTTNTGNNAGATCTTCACCTTGANTTTCTTCTTTTGTNTTNATTTCTTCTTNTGCTTNTGNNAGATCTTCACCTTGAGTTTCTTCATTTGTCTCAATTTCTTCTTTTGCCTCAGATTCTTTTTCAATTTTCCTTTCAGATAATCCTTCAGAAATTGCATCAGTAATTAAACTAATTATTTTATCAATTGATTTTGACGCGTCATCATTAGATGGTATTATAAAATCAACTTTTCTTGGATCAGAATTTGTGTCCACCATAGCAAAAATTGGNATATTAAGTTTTTGAGCCTCTTTTACTGCAATGTTTTCTCTTCTAATGTCAACTACAAAAATGGCCCCTGGCAATCTNGTCATTTCAGTTATTGAACCCAAATTTTTCTCAAGTTTTGATCGCATTCTATTTACTTGTAACCTTTCTTTTTTGGATAGTGTTTCAAAAGTTCCATCTTTTTTCATNCGATCGATGGATCCCATTTTTTTTACTGCTTTTCGAATTGTTACAAAGTTAGTTAACATGCCCCCCGGCCACCTTTCGGTTATGTATGGCATATTAATTTTCTTAGAGTATTTTGCAACAATATCTTTAGCTTGTTTTTTTGTTGCAACAAAAAGAATTTTCCTTCCAGATAATGCAATTTTTTTTAGTGCCTTTTGAGCTTCACTAATTTTTGCAGCAGTTTTATACAAATTAATGATATGAATACCATTTCTTTCCATATAAATATATGGAGCCATATTCGGATCCCATTTTCTAGTCAAGTGACCAAAATGAACACCAGCATTTAATAATTCTTTTACTTCAGTTTGTGTCATATTATTTAGTTTACTTTCTAATTTAGTACTAGCAATAGAATTGAATCTATTTAGATGCTAAACTAACATCCGCATTAGCGGTTAGACTTTTTTTATTTATTATTATTTTTCTCAGATAGATTGAATGTTTAGCGTTTTGAGAATTGGAATTTTTTTCTAGCTTTCTTCTGACCATACTTTTTTCTTTCAACCATTCTAGAATCACGAGTTAGCATTCCTTCTGGTTTTAATATTGAGCGGTTTTCAACATCTATTTTGCACAAAGCCCTTGAAATAGCTAATCGAATTGCTTCAGCTTGTCCAGTAATACCTCCTCCTTTGACAGTTACTTTCAAGTCATATGATTCTTTTGAGTCAGTTAGTGAAAAAGGTTGAATTATTTTATATTGTAGGGATGCTGTAGTAAAATAGTCTGTATATTTCTTTTTATTGACTGTTACGTTACCTTTTCCCTTGGAAATAAAAACACGGGCAATAGATGTTTTGCGGCGACCAATGGTGTGAACTACCTCCATTATAATAAATCTTTTAAATTAATTTTAGTAGGATTTTGAGAATCTTGTTGATGCTCGTTTCCAGGATAAACTCTAAGATTACGAAATAGATTAGCTCCTAATTTATTCTTTGGGAGCATTCCTTTTACAGCTTTTTCAACTAATCTAGTATTGTTTTTTTTATGAACTTGGTTTGCGGATAGACTTTTTTGCCCTCCAGGATATCCAGTATGGCGTATATATTGTTTTTGACTCCATTTCTGACCTGTTAGGACTACTTTTTCAGCATTTAAAACAATAACGTTATCTCCACAATCAACATGTGGTGTATAATTGGTTTTGTGCTTGCCTCGCAGTAAGGATGATATTATTGAAGCAGTTCTCCCAAGAGGGATACCAGCGATGTCAATGGACAACCATTTCTTATCAACAGTTTTGGAGTTTGCAGAGGCTGTTTTATAACTTAATCTATTCACTTATTTAATTCTTAATATTAAAAATAATATCATTTGGCCTGCAAATGTAATATTTAATTATGTTTTGAAAAAATATTTTTGTTTAAAGTGTGAAAAGATTTAATGAGCATCCAACCAATGTTTTCCAGTACCTATATCAACAATTAAAGGAACTTTTAACTTAAAAGCATTTTCCATTTTATTTTTTACCATTTTTTTTAATTCATCAGATTCTGATTTTGGTACATCAAAAACTAGTTCATCATGAACTTGAAGAATCATTTTAGATTTCCATTTTCCTTGCACAAGTTCTTTATGAATATTGATCATAGCAATTTTTATGATATCTGCTGCACTGCCCTGAATTGGCGCATTAATTGCATTCCTTTCAGCTCCACCACGAACAAATGAATTTGCGGAATTTATATCCTTTAAATATCTTCTTCTTCCGAGTACAGTAGAGACATATCCGTTATCTCGAGCAAAATTAATTTGATTCTGCATGTAATCCTTTAATTTTGGATACGTTTTATAATAGGTATCAATAAGTTCCTTTGACTTAGATCTATCTAGATTAGTTTGTTGACTTAAACCAAATGCTGATACTCCATATATTATACCAAAATTTATCACCTTGGCGTTAGTCCTTTGTTCTCTAGAAACTTTGTCTAAAGAGATATTAAATACCCTGCTGGCAGTAGATTGATGTATATCTTGACCATTATTAAATGCAGAAATCAAATTAGGGTCCTCACTCAAAGAAGCAATTATTCTAAGTTCAATTTGAGAGTAATCGGCAGCTATAATTTCGTGGTCTTTATCTCTAGAAATAAAAGCTTTTCTGATTTGTCTGCCACGCTTTGTTTTAATTGGAATATTTTGCAAATTAGGCTTATTACTACTTAAGCGACCTGTTGATGTAACAGCTTGATTATAAATTGTATGGACCCTTTTAGTTTTTTTATTGATTTCCTTAGGAAGTGCAGTAACATACGTATTAAGTAACTTTTGAAGTGACCGCCACTGAAGAATATCATCTACAATCTTATTTTCTTTGGCTAAATATGACAGAATATCTTCAGAGGTCGAATATTGACCAGTTTTTGTTTTTTTTGGTTTCTTTGATAGTTTTAATTTTTCAAAAAGAATTATACCAAGTTGTTTAGGAGACGCAAGATTAAAATTTTCTTCAGCTTGATCAAATATATCAGTTTCAAGAAGAGTAATGTCATTTTTTAAATCTTTGGATAGATTTTTTAGAAATGTGGTATTTAAACAAACACCTTCAACTTCCATTGAGGCTAGAACATGTATAAGAGGAGTTTCAATATTTTTAAATAAGGTCATCATATTTGACTTAATTAATTCTTTTTCAAAATGTTCTTTTAATTGAAGAGTAATATCTGAGTCTTCAACAGCATATTCTTTTTGAAAAAACAAATCGACATCCCTCATATTTCCTTGGTTTTTTCCTTTTTTCCCAATTAAATCTGTTATTGGTTGTGTTTTATATCCAAGATAGTTTTCAGATAATATATCCATTCCGTGTCTCATGTCAGGGTTAATTAGATAATGAGCAATCAATGTGTCGAAAAGAGGTCCTTTTACCTTTACACCGTAATTTGCTAATATCTTTAAATCATATTTAAGATTATGACCAATTTTTTCAATCTCTAAATTTTCAAAAATTATTTTGAATTTTTTTAAAAGATTAATTGTGTAATCAAAATCTGGAGGAAAACATACATAATAGCCTTTTCCAAATTCCCAAGAAAAAGAGATTCCAACCAATTCTGCTTTTAGGGGGTCAATATTAGTTGTTTCAGTATCAAAAGAAACAGCTTTTTGCTTTAATATATTTTTTATTAATAACGAAACTCCAACTGATTCGTTAACCAGCTGATAGAAGTGAGGATTATTTGATATATTTTTCTTATTTGATAATAAGTTTTTTGATCCTCCTCCAGGAGGATCAAATAAATCCAATTGATTACTTGAATATATTTCTGGTTTAAGTTCATTTATTTTTTTTTCTAAATCGATTTTTTTTAAGTTAAAAACTTTTTTAAAACTCTCACGCAACCTCCTAAACTCAAGTTCTTCAAAAACTTCATCTACTAAATTCATATCTGGGGAGACTAGTTTAAAATCTTTAGGATTAAAGTCAACAGGAACATTTAACAGAATTTTTGCCAATTCTTTTGATAAAATGCCAATTTCTTTATTAGCTTCAATCTTCTCTCTAAGTTTACCTTTAATCTTATCGGTATTGTTTAAAAGGTTTTCCAAAGAACCGAATTCAGCTAAAAACTTTTTTGCTGTTTTGTCACCTACCCCAGGTAAACCAGGAATATTATCGGCTGAATCTCCCATCATACCCAAATAGTCGATAACCTGCTCTGGTTTTTCAATTTGAAATTTTTTCTGAACCTCTGAAACCCCCCATATTTCGCTATCGTTACCCATTCTTGCTGGACGATACATAAAAATATTTTCCGAGACTAATTGTGCAAAATCTTTATCAGGCGTAACCATGTAAATTTTAAATCCTTTTTTTTCTGCTTTTTTTGCAAGAGTGCCAATTATGTCATCTGCTTCAAAACCTTCTTTAAAAACAACAGGTATGTGCATTGCAGTTAAAATTTTCTCAATAAATGGTAACCCAAGTTTTATAGCTTCAGGAGTTTCATCTCGATTTGCCTTGTATTCAGTATAAATTTCAGATCTAGATTTTGAGCCACCTTTATCAAAACATACAGCTAGATATTCTGGACGCTCTCTTTTAATTACATCAATCAATGAGTTGGTAAAACCCATTATAGCAGAGGTATCAAATCCCTTAGAATTTATCCTCGGGTTTTTAATAAAAGCATAATACCCTCTAAATATTAGAGCGTAAGCATCAAGAAGAAACAGACGTTTATTACTTTTCATAATTATTTAAATAAAAATAACCTAGAATTATAATGATGTTTATAATTGCACTTAACAAATATAATATTTCGTTTTGGTAACCTTTACTTTTTGTAATTTTCAATATTGAAAGATTTAATTAAACATGAATATTTTATTAGGAAGGCTCTTGAAGAAGCACATAAGGCTTCTGAAAAAGGAGAAGTTCCTGTTGGTGTTGTAATTGTTATTGATAATAAAATAATAGCCCGGGCTCATAATTTAACTCAAACTTTGAATGATGTGACGGCTCATGCTGAGATCTTAGCAATAACATCGGCATCAAACTTTTTAAATGGCAAGTATTTAAAAGACTGTACTATGTATGTGACTCTTGAACCATGTGTAATGTGTGCTGGAGCTTTATATTGGAGTCAAATAAAGCAGTTAGTTTTTTGCGCTTTTGACTTTAAAAGAGGATATTCACAACACGGTAACTTATTACATCCTAAAACCAACGTTATAAGCGGTATATGTGAGACTGAATCTTCAACTCTATTAAAAGAGTTTTTTCGAAGTAAAAGAAAATAAAAAACCTCCACTAGGGAGGTTTTGATTAGCTATATATATAGAATTATAACTTAGTAATATTAGAGGCTTGTTTACCTTTATTACCATCTTCTTCTGTATATTCAACTTTATCTCCTTCTTGGAGTGATAGTCCATTTAAAGCAGTGACATGAACGAACACATCCTCACCCGACTCATCGTTTGTAATAAACCCATATCCTTTGGATTCATTGAAAAATTTAACTGTACCAGTCATATTGTATTAATAAAATAATTTCGGCTAAGTTACACCAACTTTCTATTATGGAAACTTTTATTTTACTTTTTTTTTCTTTTTTATACTTTTAATTCTATTAAAATTTTCTTTAGTAAGCGTATAGTCCTTTAAATCCTTGCCTTTCCATCGATAGTATAAAAATAATGGTAAAAAAAATACAACAGCAAAAAGAACGGTAGTGCCTATAATTTTTTCACCATTAATGTCACTATTAAGAAAATTTTTAAAGTAAAACCCTGTTGAAAGTGATATTAGAATTAATAAAAAAAGGAAACGAAGTATAAACTTCACTTTAAATGTTTTTTAATTTTTACCCCCAAATCATCCAATTGATCTTTTTTAATTTTTGAAGGAGAATCAATCATACTATCTCGTCCTGAATTATTTTTTGGAAATGCAATAAAGTCTCTTATTATCTCTTCACCACCAAGAATAGCTACCAACCTGTCAAGTCCAAACGCTATTCCTCCATGAGGAGGAGCACCGTATTTAAATGCATCAATTAAAAAACCAAATTGTTCATCTACTTCTTCATCTGATAAATTTAAAAGTTTAAAAATTTCTTTTTGAAGTTTCGAATCATGAATACGAATTGACCCCCCTCCAATTTCATTTCCATTAATAACCAAGTCATAAGCATTTGCTCTAACTTTTTCTGGATTATCTTTCAATATTTTTATATCTTCTTCTTTAGGGGATGTAAAAGGGTGATGAACGGCAAGTAACCTACTAGAAACCTCATCGTATTTAAACAGAGGAAAATCTACAATCCAAAGGGGTGCAAAAACTGTAGGGTCTCTAAGTCCAATTTTTTGGGCAATATTTAGTCGTAATTCTCCTAATTGCTTAAGTATTTTTTTTAGCTCTCCCGAAAGAATAAAAACCAAATCTCCTGGATTAGCTTTAAATGTTTTCATCCACTTTAACAGAACATCTTGAGAATAAAATTTATCTACTGATGATTTAAGAGTTTTATCATCATTATATTTAATCCAAACAATTCCTTCTGCTCCAATTTGAGGTTGCTTCACCCAATTTATCCAATAATCAATTTCTTTTCTGCTATAATTAGCTGCTTTTTTAATTGGAAATCCAATTATTGATTCACTTGAGTCGAAAACTTTAAAACCAAAACCTTTCGCATTTTTTGTTATATCTGCAAGTTTCATTTCAAACCTTATGTCAGGCTTGTCTGTACCATATTCTCTCATAGCCTGATCATATGTCATTCTGGTAAACTTATCAAGTTTATAGTTGTTAATTTTTTTAATTAAATGAGAAATCAAATTTTCAAACTGATTTAAAATATCTTCTTGGTTTACAAAACTCATTTCACAATCAATTTGAGTGAATTCAGGTTGTCTATCAGCTCTTAGATCCTCATCTCTAAAACACTTGACTATTTGAAAATAACGATCAATTCCCCCAACCATAAGAAGTTGCTTAAAGGTCTGTGGTGATTGAGGAAGCGCATAAAATTCTCCAGGATTCATTCTAGACGGAACAATAAAATCCCTAGCTCCTTCAGGGGTTGATTTTATTAAATAAGGAGTTTCAATGTCAATGAAACCATTATTACTCAAATATTTTCTAACTTCCATTGTAACCTTATGACGAAAAATTAAGTTTTCCTTAATTTTATTTCTTCTAATATCTAGATATCGATATTTCATTCTTAATTCATCTCCTCCATCTGAAATATCCTCTATTGTAAAAGGGGGAGTTTTAGATGGGTTAAGAATTTCAATGGAATTAACCAATACCTCAATACTTCCTGTTCTTATATTATCATTTTTAGATTCTCTCTCTATAACGTGACCACTGATTTGAATAACAAATTCTCTTAAAATATTTTTTGCAATATCAAAAACTTTTTTTGGAGATCTCTTTTCATCAAAAACCAATTGTGTTATTCCATATCTATCTCTTAGATCTATCCATATGATGAAACCTTTATTTCTTATTTTTTGGACCCAACCAGATAAAATTACTTTTTTATTTACGTCAGCTAATTTTAATTCTCCGCAATTATGTGATCTTATCATAGATATTGAATTAAGTACAAAGATATCAAGTTAATCCTTTTAAATCCCCTTCCAATTATTAACAACTAATTTAATTTGATAAACTAAATAAAAACAGCTCGGGACAATAAATAATGTTAAAAATGTAGAAAAGGCTAGACCAAAAATAACAGTCCAACATAGAGGCCCCCAGAAAATAACGTTATCTCCTCCGATATATATATTTGCATTCCATTCAGTAAAAAGAGAAAAGAAATCAATATTTAAACCCGTCGCAAGGGGAATAAGTCCCAGAATAGTAGTTACTGCAGTAAGAATGACAGGTCTAAGTCTAGCTACTCCACCACTAATGACTGCTTCTGTAACATGTTCTATGGGAAGTAGATTTTCCATTGTGATTTTTAAAAATTCCTTTTTTCTAGCAATTAATAATTGTGTATAATCGATTAATACGACACCGTTATTTACAACAATCCCTGAGAGTGCTATTATACCCATCATTGTCATCATTATAACAAAAGGCATATTAAATAAGCTTATACCATACAGGACTCCTGTAAAGCTTAAAAAAATTGACAATAAAATTATTAATGGATTTGAAATCGAGTTGAACTGGAGAACCAGAAGAAAAACAATCATACCTAGGGCAGCTATAAGAGCTCCAGTTAGAAATCGCATATTTTTTCCTTGTTCTTCTATTTCTCCAGTAAAATTTAATTCTATATTGGTACTAATACCATTATAATTTGAAATACTTTGTTTGACTTTTGAAACAACTTCATTTCCGTTATATCCTGCTAGAACAGGCGAATATAATGTAACTACTCTTTTTAAATTAGAATGTTTAATCGCACTGAAAGAAAGAGAATTACTCGGTTTTACCATTACACTAAGTGGTATTTTTTTTATTTTTCCAGTAGCTTGATCCCTAAAGACTATATATTGATCTAATAATTGATTTATGTCATCTCTATTTGATTTTTTTAACCTAACATTAATATCATAATCATCACCATCTTTTTTAAATATTCCTGATTTTTCTCCAAATACAGAACCTCTCAATTGTTGGCCAATTTGTCCTGCAGTAACTCCAAGTGCTCCAGATTTTTTTCTATCAACATTAATTTTAATCCCAGGTTTATTCTTATTTACATCAATTTTTAATTCCTCTACGCCTAATATGTTTTCAGTATTTAAATAATTTTTAAGATTTTCAGCGGTTTGAATTAATTCATCGTAGTCTTCTCCTGTTAATTCGATATTAATAGGATAACCAACAGGAGGACCTTTTGGGTCTTTTTCCACTGAAACAGAAACTCCTGCATATTTATCTTTTATTTCATTTTGTAACTCCATTCGTAAATTTTCACTTGAGAAACCTTTTCTATATTTAAATTCTGAATTCGTAATTGTTATTTTGGCCTTGTGGGGCATTTCCTGATCCCCACCATTATCTATTTCTGGGTTATGAGACCCTAAACCGACAAATGCAATATTAGATTCCACCATGAAATTATTTGCTTTTTTCAAATATTTAGGATTATTTATAACTCTATAGACATCAGCCTCTATCAATTTTGTTATAGAATTTGTTTTATCGATCGAAGTTCCCTCAGGATATTCGATATAAATAAAAATTTGATTTGGCTCATTTTCGGGAAAAAATTCTACTTTAGGGCTTGATAATCCTAGAATAATAAATGAGGAAAAAAGTAATCCTATTGTCATGACCAATAAAAAAATCGGATTTTTTCCTTTTAAGGTCAATCGCAATAATTTGGTGTAGGAATTTTCAATTTTAATTAGGATAACTTTTCTAAAATATAAGGCCCATCTTTTTAAGAAAAGCTTGTACGCCCAGAAAAGAAGATTAAAGACTAAGAGTAAAGTTCCTATTCCTCTCAGGTTTCCTGGGAAAAAAACTAATACTGAACTTATGCTGCATATAATATATGTTAGTCGTATTAATTTTTTTCTTCCAATTATTTTCTCTTTTGTGCTCATAAATTTAGAAATAAGCATTGAGTTAAAAAAAATAGCAACAATTAATGATGAGCCTAAAACAATTGACAATGTGAAAGGAAAAAATATCATAAATTCACCAATTCTTCCAGGCCAAAACCCAAGTGGTAAAAATGCAGCTACAGTTGTGGCTGTCGACACAATAATTGGAGAAGCAATTTCACCAATACCTTTCTTTGCTGCCTCAATCACACCCATACCCTCTTTTTCCATAAGTCTGTAGGCGTTTTCTACCACCACAATACCGTTATCAACTAACATTCCTAACCCCATTATCAATCCAAAAAGTACCATTGTATTTATAGTACTTCCTAAAAATTTTAATATCATAAAAGACATTAACATTGACATTGGAATTGCAAACCCAACGAAGAGAGAGTTTCTAAAACCAAGAAAAAACATCAATACCGTAATAACTAAAATCACACCAAAAATTATGTTATTAACTAGATCGCTTACTAAATTTTTTGTAGTATTTGATTGATCATTTGAAATCTCTAATTCAATTGATGTTGGAAAATTATTTGATTTTATATTAGTAATTAAGTTTCTTATTTTTTCAATCGTAAGGATTAAGTTTTTACCACTTCTTTTTTTTATATCTAAAACTAAAGCGGTTTTTCCATTTGATCGAGCAAATGAGTTTTTCTCTTTTTCCTTGAAGTTAATAGATGATATATCTCCAAGATAAAGTATACCATTTTGAGTTTTAATCACAAAATTTTTAAGCTCATCAGGAGAACTTATTTCCCCCAAGAGTCTTAAATTTTTTCTTGTTCCGTCACCAACCTCTACACTTCCTACAGATACAGTATTATTTTCTCTTTTAATCGTATTAATTACATCATTAAATGAAACAGATGCTGCTGTCATTTTAAGTAAGTCAATAGCAACCTCTACTTCAAAATCTTGAACTCCCCTTAAAGCTACCTCCTTAATTTCAGGTAGCTCCTCAATTTCATCCTTTAGTAATTCACCATAATATTTGAGTTCATTAATTGGAAGATCACCAGTGATTCCAATATTTAGAACTGGAATTTCTTCTGATAATTCTAACTCGAAAACAGATGGCTCGATTTTGGCGTCGTTGAAAGTAGGCCAATCAGACCCTGAAGTTATAACATCAACTTTATCTTTTACCTGTACTTTGGCACTTTCATTTGTTATTCCTTCATCAAACTTTACCCTTATCAATGAGACATTTTCTTTTGAAACGGATTTTATTTCATTAAGATTTTTTACTCCCTTTAGTTCTTCCTCTAACGGATCAGTAATTAATCTTTCAATGTCCTCCGCTGTATTCCCGGGAAAAACAGAACTAACAAAAATTATATTTTCCTTAATTTCAGGATAGTTCTCCCTCGGCATTGAAAAATACGAGGAAACCCCCAGAAAAAAGAAAACGCCAATTACTACATATATAACTGTGCTATGATCGATTGCCCAAGAAGAGGGAAAAAATTCTTTCAGTTTTGATGATTTTTTCATTAGTTCGAATTGTTATTTTCTATTCTAACTATTTGATTATTTTTTACCATTCTATTTCCTTCTTGAATTATTATATCTCCTGGATTTAAGCCTTTAATTATTTCAATCTTATTTTTAGAATTTCTACCCAATTTGACTTTAGTCTCAGTTACAACGAAATTTTTTTTATTTTTTGAAGAAGGAATGATTTTATAAACAAGGTGTTCGTTAGTACTGTTTTCGAAAATATTTTTTTGATTGACTAGTATTGCTTTTGGATTATGATAATCATTTATTGAAATTTTGGCTGTCATATTTGGTTTTAGATCAAAGTCCTTATTTTTAATTAATGCTTCAATTCTAAAATTCCTATTATTAGGATTGATAACATTTCCAACAAGAGAAATGGTTGCTTTTAATTTTTTTGAAATCACTGGAAAAAATACCTCTACTTCTGATCCCTTCTTAATAAATGGTAGGTGGATCTCTGGTATTTCAGCACTTACCTTTACTTGATCCAGATTAATTATTCTTAATATTGGTGTAATTCCTGGAGAAACATTACTACCAGTCTTGGCGATTAAATCATCAACAACTCCATCAAATGGAGCAATTATTTTAGTCTTTGATAATTGATCTTTAATTTGTATTATTTCTTTTTCAACACTTAAAAAATCTGTTTTGGCTTTAAGAAATTGAATTTCACTTCCTATTTTTTCATTCCATAAATTTAATTGCCTTTCATAGATAGTTTTTGCTAATTTTAATTTTAAATTAAGTTGGTCGAGCATAGCTTTGGCACCTGTACTTGATAGTTCAATNAAAGTTGCTCCTTTCTTNACTTTATCACCTTCTTTGACTTTAATTGATTTTATAATTCCAGGAATTTCAGGATAAAGAACTAAATTTTTATCTGATTCNACTGAACCTTGAATTTCAATGTAATGCTTAAANGATTCAAAACTNAATTTTTNTGTTGANACCAATGTAANNTTTTGATTTTCGTCAAGTTNAAATATTAAATCGTTCAGAGATTTTAATTCTTTTTGNAGCTCATTAATTTTATTGCTTATCTCTGTTTTTTTTTGTTGAATTAATTTNAGATCGTTAGATTTNTTTACNNNNTCCNNGTCTAATTNTTTTTCGTTATCACAACNGAAAAAAAGAANAATTATAATTGCTTTTAATATAAATTTTTTCATTTTCATTAATTGTTATAGGTATTAAGNAGTATTTCTAANTCTGTTTTTTTTGAGACTAAATTTTTTAAAGATTCTAAATAATTTTGCTGAGCATTAAATAATTGTTTTTGTGCTTGCCTTAGTTCAAAACTACTTGCCATACCTTGAGAAAATTTTGTTTGGTTTTTCCGTTCAATATTTTCAGCTAACTTCATATTAGTTTCTTTAATATTAAAGTTCTCAAAGGCAAGTTCATAGGTTGCTTTTGCATTTTTTAAGGACACTTTTATTTGCTGTTGTGTATTTTCTAATTTAGTCTTTGATTGTTCATAAGAAATTTTTGCCATTTGAGAATTTGCCGATCTTCCNAATGAACTAAAAATTGGAACTTCAAGACTTACTCCAAATAGAGCTGATCCGAACCATTTTTGATTTTGATCATTAAAAGTAAATGAATTACTGTTTCCTGTATATGCTCCGCTTATAAAAGATGAAAGTTTGGGAAGTGCTTTGCTTTGCTCTAGTTTATATTCAAGTCTTTTTTGTTCTACATAATTATTAGCTATTTTAANATCAATATTTGAATTTAAATCCCAAGAGTCGATCTCTGGTATTTTAAATACAAATGAATCTATAATTGAATCAAGTGAAGTTCGAAGATTCAATTCATCTTTTTCTTTAATGCCTAATGTAATNTTTAAAATGTCTTTTGATAAATTACTGAACTGNAATGCAAATTTTCTTTGAGAATTTAATTCAGATAATGTGATTTTTAGCTGTTCTACCTTTTCCTCCTCAGTAAGACCATTTAGTAATAACCTATTTGTTTCCCTTAGCGTTCTTTTAAGATTTTCAATATTTTTATCAATGTAATTAATATTTGCCTCNGCAAGTAAATAATTCATGTANGCATTTACAACAGATTTTATCACCTCTAGGTTTGTCTTCNTGAGAGCATTATCAAAAAATTCAATGTAAGATTTAGTGGCCTTTAACCCCACAATATATGATCCATCAAAAAGAAGTTGGGTCATTCTTGCTGAACCTACAAGATTTTGTTCGGTTCCAAAACTAACTTCAGTAAAATCGCCCTCTTTTCCACCAAATATTTGAGAGGGAATTAATGATACTGGTAATTCTAAAAAGTTACTATAATTGAAATTAGCAGATAATTGAGGTAATCCCTCAGAAATTGTTTTCCATTTTTCTTTATAAGCCTTATCAATTTCAAGTTTTGCATTTATTATTTCTGAATTATTTTNAAGAGCAAATTGAATTGCCTCCTCGAGATCGAGACTTTTAGGTTTTTCTTGGGAAAAAATGGTAAGACTAATTAAAAATATTATTCTACAAATTATTTTTTTCATATTCNTCAATTTTTATAAATCCTGTTTAAAAGTTTCAAACCTTTGATTGTTGATATTGCTCTAATGTGATATTCTATAAAGTCTTCTAGGACCTCTTCAATTTTAAATTCAGTAATTGGAAATAAGTCAANATCTCTAACTCCACGCATACCATTTATATATATCCTTGTTATGAAATCAATATTTATATCTTTTCTGAAATATCCTGAATCTACACCGTTTTTTAGACTTTCCTGAATGGTATCCCTGACAAGATCTAATTCTCTATTTTTAATCTCAGCATGGATCTCTGGATAAAACTTTTGAAGTTGAAATTGTGGAGCAGTTTCTGTATTTCCAAGAATTTTCATTACTTCTTTTTTAATTTGAAAAAGTTCAATTATTGGGTTACTCGTATTTTTTCTTAGGTCTTTAAAAGTTTTAGTTATTTTTTTTTGAAATGATTCNGTGCAAGAGCTAATTAATTGATTTTTATTTTCAAAGTATTGATATATGGTTTTTTTTGAGATACCCATAGATTGAGCTAAATCATCCATTGTGACGCTTTTGAATCCTANNGATAAAAATAGTTCAGTAGCCTTTGTAATTATTTTTTTTTTCATAAAGGTTGCAAAGCTACAAAAGGAAACTATAAAAACCAAAAAAGTTTCCAATGTTTATATTGAATTAACATAAGAGAAATTATATACATTTACATATAGATAAAATTCATGTCTAAATTTAATTCATATCAAAAGCTTTTTTTAGATTATCTGGAATCAAACTTACCAGATAATTCCCCAAAGAGTTTATATGATCCAACTAGATATATTTTGACTTTGGGAGGTAAAAGAATTAGACCAATATTTACATTGATGTCTGTTGATATTTTTAATGGAAATATTAAAGATGCTCTTCCTGCTGCTCTGGCCATTGAAATATTCCATAATTTTTCACTTGTTCATGATGATATAATGGATAATGCTCCATTAAGAAGAGGGAAGGAAACTGTACATAAAAAATGGAATCTTAACACGGCGATTTTATCAGGAGACGTTATGTTGATTTGGTCTTATGAAATATTACAGCAATATTCTTCAGAAATTTCTGTTTCATTGACTAAGCTTTTTTCTCAAACTGCAAGGAAGGTCTGTGAAGGACAACAATTAGATATTGATTTTCCCATTAAATCAAAAGTTTCAATAGAAGATTACATGAAAATGATAGAATATAAAACTGCAGTTTTAATTGGTTGTTCTCTGTCCGTTGGAGCCATAATTTCAAATGCTTCGTTAAATCAGATAGCTGAAATAAATTCTATTGGGATAGATATAGGATTAATTTTTCAATTACAGGATGATTATCTGGATGTTTTTGGGAGTATTAGTAAAATTGGAAAACAAATTGGTGGAGATATAATTGAAAATAAAAAAACTTTTTTGCATGTATATGTTTTAGAAAATGGATCTGAAAATGAATTAAAGGATTTTGATTACTGGTTAAAACTAAATCCTAAAGACCCACGTAATAAAATTTTAGGAATTACCGATATTTATAATTCTAGTGGGGCCACAAAAGCAATTAAAAATAAAATAAAAATATTGATCAAATCAGTATACCATAAAATTGAAAATCTGAAGCTTGAAAAGTCTAAAAAAAAATTAATTTTTAGTTTTTTTGAAAAAATAAAGAATAGGGATTTTTAAAAAAATCTTTTTATTAAAGCTTGAACAAACCATCTTTTTTTGAAAGTAAGCATCATTTTTATTTCTTCAAAAATATTGGTTTTATTGTCTAAGAATTTAAATATTGTTTCTGGCTTATTTTTCTCAAACATTTTTTTAAACAACTGACTTCCTTTATCATTATGTTTATTTAATACATCTAAAAAAAGTAGATCGTAAAACCAAAAGCGTGAATTTTTTTCAAATTCATTTAAAGGTTTATTCATTTTTAAATAAGAAACAAGCAAATTGGTTTTATTCAGGGTATTTAAAAAAGTATAACCTGTACTGGGCTTTGTCCATCCTCCTGCAGTTCCAATATTCAACAAATTTTTTGTATTTTCGGATGTGAATTTGTAGGCTGACATTGGTATAATTCCCTTTTCAGTTTCAATTATTTTATAATTTCCAGGATTAAGATTTTTCATATATTGCTCAATGGAGCTTATATACTCATTTTTATCTAACTCTTTCGGAGAAAATAAAGTATATTCTATTAGAGCTTTACTTTTAGACAAAGGAAGAACGTACATAAATCTAGTTGAATCTTTTTGGGGGATATCAAAATCCATAAATGTTACCTCATCTGGATTAAATATTTCATTTTTTGTCTTAATTAGTTGTCCAACAAAGTGTTGTTTTAGTAATGGGTATTTATTATAATTAATCAATTTATCAAAATCTAATAAGCTTGTAAAAATAAAATCTCCAATAAAATCTCCTTTATCTGTTTTAACAGTGTTGGATCTTTTATCAATTGAATTAATTTTTGTGTTTAAGTAAGTAAGGTTTTGCTGCTTAGTTTTTAAATAATTAAAGTTTTTGTAAAAGTCAATCCCTCTTATAAGTTTGTATGTGTATGGATCTGTTGAAAAATTCGTTTTGAAATTTTTAGCTTTGAAAATTGCAGATTTCCAACTTTTACTAACAATATGATCCAATTCTCCTTTACCTTTTTCCCAAAAACACCAAGTTCTGTCATTTAGGTTTTTGGGGTCTTTTTCAATCAGTAAAACATTTTTATTTGAAAAAAAAGTATCAGAAATTAATTTACTAGCAAGAAGTAAACCAGATGCTCCACCTCCGCAAATTACATAATTAAATTTCTTGATTTTCATAAATTATTTAAAAGTATATAATTAAGATATATACTCTTCTTTTTTATTTAGTTTTGCTAAAATAAATCTTTTTAATGGAAAAAATTTTTTATTTTTTTGAATCTATTAACCCTGTATTAGGAGCTCTATATGCAACAATATTCACATGGGCATTAACAGCATTAGGAGCATCTTTTGTTTTTTTGTTTAAAAAATTGAATAGAGCAATTCTAGATGGAATGCTTGGATTCACTGGTGGAGTAATGGTTGCTGCTAGCTTTTGGAGCCTTTTATCTCCTGCAATAGAAATGACTAAGGGAAATGGATTTGAAAAAGTTTTTCCTGCGGCTATTGGTTTTGGTTTGGGCGCTATTTTTTTATTTTTGCTTGATAAAGTTTTGCCCCACGTTCATATAAATTTTAAAGAAACAGAAGGAATTAAAACCCCTTGGAGAAGGACAACGTTAATGGTTTTAGCAATTACTTTGCATAATATTCCAGAAGGTTTGGCAGTAGGTGTTTTATTCGGAGGAGTAGCATCTGGTATACCCGAGGCATCTATTTCTGCTGCAGTTACTCTTGCGATTGGAATTGGAATTCAAAATTTTCCTGAAGGTATTGCTGTGGCCATGCCTTTAAGAAGACAAGGGGTAAGTAGATTTAAAAGTTTTTGGTATGGACAAATGTCAGCAATAGTAGAACCTATAGCAGCTGTAATAGGTGCATTAGCTGTGACATTTTTTACACCTATATTACCTTATGCTCTAGCTTTTGCTGCTGGTGCTATGATTTTTGTCGTTGTTGAAGAAGTGATTCCAGAAACTCAACAGGATGAATTCACTGATATTGCAACAATGGGATTTATTATAGGCTTTATTATAATGATGATACTTGATGTTTCATTGGGCTAATTTGATTCTGAAATAGAGTTCCAACCCTGAGCAGTTAAATCAATTTCTTGGTTTAAAGAAGTAATCAATTTTGCACTAGATTTTTTCCTTGTAAAGTGACCAATTACAGTCAAAAATGGATGATTTTTAACTTTTTCGTAATTTGATTGAGAAATTGCCATTAATAGTTCATAATCCTCACCACCATTTAGTGCTGCCGTCAATGGATTTATTTTGAATTCATCACAGATTTTCACCACTTCAGGATCAATTGGTATCTTTTCTTCAAAAATGTTACATCCTATTTTCGAGGATTTACATAAATGAAGAACTTCTGAAGAAAGCCCATCACTTATATCAATCATTGCTTTGGGAATTATTTTTAATTCACTTAAAAGTTCAAAAACGTCCTTTCTTGCCTCTGGTTTAAGTTGTCTTCCAATACAGTAAGAATATGAATCAAGTTCAGGTTGATTTTTTGGATTTGCATTAAAAACAGCCTTTTCTCTTTCTAAAATTTGTAAGCCACAATAAGCTCCACCTAAATCTCCAGAAACAACTAATAAATCATTATGATCTGCACCTTCTCTTTTGGAAATTTTATTTTTTGACGCCTGACCGATAGCGGTAATCGAAATAATCATTCCCTTACTAGAACTACTTGTATCACCGCCAACCAAGTCAACTTTATATTTTAAACATGCTAATTTAATACCTTCATAAAACTCCTCTAATGCTTCAACAGAAAAGCGATTTGAAAGTCCTAATGATACTGTAATTTGAGATGGTCTAGCATTCATGGAATATATGTCAGATAAATTTACAACGACAGCTTTGTAGCCTAAATGTTTAAGTGGCATATAAGTTAGGTCAAAATGTATGTTCTCTATTAAAAGATCAGTACTTACTACACTTAAATTATTTTTAAAATTTATTACAGACGCATCATCTCCAATTCCAACTAGTGTTGAAGGGTCATTTAGTTCAAAGTTTTTGGTAAGATGTTCAATTAACTTAAACTCACCTAATTCCTCAATCGAAGTTATCTTTTTATTTTTATTTTCAAACATATCGTAAAAATAATGAATTAGCTGGAAGAAACTTAAATGATAATTTATATATGAATTTGTTAAATTGCGATATGTTAAAAACCCATTATTTTTTATTTTTCTTATTATTTATTTCAAGTTGTAATAAATACGATTATGAAATAGAAAAAGAGGATATTATTTCTCAAAACATAGAACTACCCTCAGAACTAAAAATAGTAAAATGTGATAATGGTTACGCAAATCAGTTCCCATGTAAGGGACTTGATTTATACAGTCAATTATCTTTGCAAGATCTTAAAAGTGATTTCGCAAATGATAATTGGGGGTGGACAGATCCTATTGATGATAAAGAATATGTTATTCAGGGATTGAATGATGGTACAGCATTTATAGATATAACTGATCCTGTAAACCCAATTTTTTTGGGTAAGTTACTAACTCAGACAAATAAAAGTACTTGGAGAGATATTAAGGTATTTAAAAATCATGCATTTATTGTTTCAGAGGCAAATGATCACGGATTACAGGTTTTTGATTTGACCAGATTGAGAGATGTTAATGAATTTGAGCTTTTTTCTGCTGACGCTGTTTTAAAAACTTTTGGAAGTGCTCATAATATTGCAATTAACGAATTATCAGGCTATGCATATGTTATTGGTAGTCGAAGATATTCTGGAGGGCCAATTTTTATTGATATAAATGATCCAAAAAATCCAAAAGAAATTGGGGGGTATAGTGGAATGGGATACTCACATGATGCTCAGGTAGTCACATACAATGGTCCCGATCAAAACTTTTTGGGTAAGGAAATTTATATTGGTAGTAATAGTGATGGTGGCTCAAATAATAGAGTAGTTATTATAGATGTTACGAATAAGGAACAACCTGAATTAATCTCCAGAAAGACATATAGTGGATCTAGATATGCACATCAAAGTTGGCTCTCAACCGATCAAAAATATCTATTTTTTGGAGATGAATTGGATGAATACTACTATGGTAATAAATCTAAAACTTATGTTTTTGACTTGTCTGAATTAGATAGACCCATTTTACATCATAGTTATCTTGGAACCACATATGCAATTGACCATAACGGTTATGTAGTTGAGGATCTTTATTATCTGTCAAATTATACAGCTGGTTTGAGAGTAATCAATATTAAAGAAATTAGTAATAAAGAAATGGAGGAAGTTATGTATTTTGATACATATGTTTTTAATGATGATACAACTTTTAATGGTGTATGGAATGTTTACCCTTTCTTCAAGAGTGGTGTTATAGCAATAAGTGATAGTCAGGAAGGTTTATTTTTAGTAAAACCAACTTTATGATTAGGCTCTATGTTTTGATATTATTTTTTTTATTCTCATGCAGTCCAGATTACTCAGAAATTAATTTTATTGAAACAAATTTTGATAATAGAACTTTAAAAATAATTGATATTATTGGGGGAAGCGATGAAGATATTGTAAATAAAGTTATTCCTACAAAGGATGGGGGATTTATGATTATTGGAAATTCAAAAAGTGTAGATGGGCATTTTGAAATGAAAAAGAGATTAGGGAATGATATTTTCGTCACCAAATTTAGTTCGTCTGCTGAAATTCAATGGACTAATTTTTATGGTGGATCTGATGATGATATTGGAAACGATATTGTTGAATCTGTTGACGGTAGTTTTTATCTAATTGGTTATAGTAAGAGTAAAGATGGAGACGCCTCTATTAATAAAGGACAACATGATAATTGGTTATTAAAAATAGACTCTTCGGGAAACTTGTTGTGGGAAAAAAGTTATGGATTTGCTGGTCATGACCATGCTTATAATATTATAGCAACTAATGATGGAGGATTATTTTTTAATGGGTTTTTAGATATTACAGCATCTAATGGTCAGGGAAAAGCCTTAAGGCATGGAGTTGGAGAGTTTTGGTGTCACAAAATAGATCAAAAGGGGAATGTAATTTGGAGAAATTATTTCGGGGGTTCAAATAATGACAGATCCTACGATGCTATTGAAACTGCTGATGGAGGATATATTTTGTTGGGCACTTCGGAAAGTAATGATTTTGATATTTCAAAAAACAATGGAAGTTATGACATATGGGTTGTTAAGATTTCTAGATTTGGTGATTTAGAATGGGAAAAGTCTTATGGAGCTACAGGCATAGACAAAGGGATAGCAATAATTAAAAATATAGAAAATTCATACACCATTCTTGGCAATACAAATAGTCAATTAATTAATGGGGTTTCATCAAAAGGAATGAACGATTATTTAATTATAAAATTAGATTCAGAAGGAAACACAATTAGTAAAATTCGTTATGGAGGATCCGACTTTGATTTTGCAAAAGATATAATTCAAACAAACTATGGAAGTTATTTTATAATTGGATATTCCAAAAATCCTAATAATTTATATGATGTGAGTCTCAATAAAAATGCGGTTTTTTTAACTCAGACTCAGAAAAATGGAATTCTTGAAAAATCATGGAATTTAAAAGGATCCGGTGATGATTTGGGAGTATCGCTATGTCAAATAGCAAATGGGTCAATAATTCTGGTTGGAACAACAGAAAGTAATGATGGGGATTTTGAAAGGTTTAACTCTAATGGTACCGATATATTTATTGCAATTTTGAATGAGTAAAAATTACCTTAAATTTTAATAATGTTTATTAGTCATAGAATACTATATATTAAGTATTACTTATATTTGCATGAAACTATAACAACTTTAAATTTAGGATGATTAAAGTATCGGTTTCCGCAAAAAATAAAGTTAGGACTCTAATGATGGAAGAAGGCTTTGATCCTTACCAGGATTATATAAGAGTCTCTGTAAAGAGTGGCGGTTGTTCAGGTTTATCATATGATTTGAATTTCGATAAAAAAACAAATGATGACGATAAGCTATACGAGGACAATGATGTTAAAATTATTGTAGATAAGAAAAGTTTGCTTTATTTATTAGGAACTACTCTTGATTATTCAGGGGGTTTGAACGGTAAAGGATTTGTTTTTATTAATCCTAATGCACAAAGAACTTGTGGTTGTGGAGAAAGTTTTTCATTGTAATTTTTTTATATGGGATATACTGAGGAAGAATTAAAGAAAGAATTAGAAACTAAGGAATACGAGTATGGTTTTTATACTGATATAGAATCTGAAACTTTTCCAAATGGATTAAACGAAGAAATAGTTTCTGCTATTTCAAAAAAGAAAAATGAGCCAGAATGGATGACGAAATGGAGATTAGAGGCTTATCGTTCGTGGCTAAAAATGAAGGAGCCTGAATGGGCTAACGTTAAATATGAAAAGCCTGATTTTCAAGGAATTTCTTATTATTCAGCGCCTAAAAAAAAGAATCAATATAAAAGCTTAGATGAGGTAGATCCTGAGCTTTTAAAAACTTTTGATAAGTTAGGGATTTCAATAGATGAACAAAAAAAATTGGCAGGTGTAGCAATGGATATTGTAGTTGATTCTGTATCGGTAGCAACCACTTTCAAAGATACATTAGCAAAAAAGGGAATAATTTTTTGTTCCATATCGGAGGCAATCAGAAATCATCCTGATCTGGTTAAAAAATATATAGGAACTGTGATTCCTTCACGAGATAATTATTACGCCGCTTTGAACTCAGCAGTTTTTTCTGATGGCTCTTTTTGTTACATTCCAAAAGGAGTAAAATGTCCTATGGAGTTATCTACCTATTTTAGAATTAACCAGGCTGGAACTGGTCAGTTTGAAAGAACTCTGGTTATTGCTGATGAGGGGAGTTATGTTAGCTATCTTGAAGGTTGCACCGCTCCATCCAGAGACGAAAATCAATTACACGCTGCAGTTGTTGAACTAATTGCTTTGGATAATTCTGAGATTAAATATTCAACTGTTCAAAACTGGTTTCCTGGCGATAAGGATGGAAAAGGTGGAGTTTATAACTTTGTCACAAAAAGAGGTATTTGTCACAAAAATTCTAAAATTTCATGGACTCAAGTTGAAACAGGTTCAGCTGTTACATGGAAATATCCCTCATGTATTTTAAAAGGAGATAATTCAATTGGAGAATTTTATTCAATTGCAGTTACAAATAATTTTCAACAAGCTGATACTGGGACTAAAATGATTCATCTAGGAAATAATACAAAGAGTACGATTATTTCTAAAGGTATTTCAGCAGGGGAATCACAAAACAGTTATAGAGGTCTAGTTCAGGTTAATTCTAGAGCCAATAATGCTAGAAATTTCTCTCAATGTGATTCTTTATTGATGGGGAATAAATGTGGAGCTCATACTTTTCCCTACATCGAAGCTAAAAATAATTCAGCTAAAATAGAACATGAAGCCACAACTAGTAAAATTGGGGAAGATCAAATTTTTTATTGCAATCAAAGAGGGATTGATACTGAAAAAGCAATAGCACTCATTGTTAACGGTTTTAGTAAAGAAGTATTAAATAAATTACCAATGGAATTTGCAGTTGAAGCTCAAAAATTATTAGAAATCACCCTAGAAGGATCTGTGGGATAAATTTAATTATTATGTTAACAATAGAAAATCTCCACGCTGCTGTAGATGGTAAAACCATTCTAAGGGGAGTAGATTTAGATGTAAAATCAGGAGAAATACATGCTATTATGGGTCCAAATGGATCTGGAAAAAGCACATTGTCTTCTGTTATTGCAGGAAATGAAGTATATGAAATAACTAAAGGTAATATACTTTTGAATGGAGAGGAAATCAATGAATTAGATGCTGAAGAAAGAGCACATAGAGGAATTTTCATGTCCTTTCAATATCCAGTCGAAATTCCTGGAGTAAGTGTCACTAATTTTATTAAAACAGCAATAAATTCTTCCAGAAAAGCCAAAGGATTAAACGAAATGCCTGCAAGTGAAATGCTAAAAAAAATTAGAAAAAAAGCAGAGCTTTTAGAGATCGATACAAAGTTTTTGTCTAGATCATTAAATGAAGGTTTCTCAGGAGGAGAAAAAAAACGTAATGAAATTTTTCAGATGGCAATGTTGGAACCAAAATTATCAATACTCGACGAAACAGATTCTGGATTGGATATTGATGCTTTGAAAGTTGTTGCTAATGGTGTAAATAAACTCAGAAATAAAAATAATGCAGTTGTAATAATCACTCATTATCAAAGACTTCTAAATTATATTTCACCTGATTTTGTGCATGTATTACATGATGGAAAAATAGTTAAATCAGGAACAAAGGATCTAGCTCATGAACTAGAAGCCAAAGGTTATGATTGGATAAAATAAGATTTAAATTAGAAGATGGAATTAAAAGAAAAATTATTAGATTATCATTTGGCTTTTGAAGAGCAGTCTGTCGTAAATGAAAACATTCAAAACCTGAGGGGTAAAGCTCTCAAAGTTTTCAATGAAAAAGGATTTCCTACAAAAAGAATAGAGGCCTGGAAATACACTTCTTTAAATTCTCTGATTAATAAGGACTATGTATTATTTCCTAAAACGGATTCAAATATTGAACCTAAAAAAGTTAAACAATATTTTTTGTATGACATAGATACATATAAGATTGTATTTATTGACGGCATCTACAGTCCTTTTCTCTCAAATACTTCTCACGAAGGTTTAGATATATGTTTGCTATCAGCAGCTTTGAGTCAAATTAAATATAAGAAGGTCATTGACAAATATTTTGATAAATCGGTTATTAAGGATGAAAGTTTAACTGCACTTAATACTGCTTTTGCAAAAGAAGGGGCTTATATATTCATTCCTAAAAACAAGGTTCCTGAAAAACCTGTAGAAATTATGCATTTCTCCACAGGGGTACAAAAAAACTTGTGGCTTCAACCTCGAAACTTAATTGTTGTAGATAAAAACTCTCAGGTTCAGATAATTGAAAGGCATCAAAGTCTGCTAAATCGAGAGGTAGTAACTAATTCAGTTACTGAAATATATGCTCATGAAGATTCATTAGTTGATTACTATAAAATTCAGAATGATCTTGATGCAGCCAGTTTAATTGATAACACCTATATAAATCAAGAAAAAAATAGCCATGTTAGTGTTCATACCTTTTCATTTGGAGGAAATCTAGTAAGAAATAATTTAAACTACTTTCACAAAGGACAGCACATAATGTCGACCCTTAAGGGCTTGACTATTTTAAAAGATAAACAGCATATTGATCACAATACCCTAGTCAGTCATTCTAATCCTAATTGTGAAAGTCACCAAGATTATAAAGGAATTTTTTCTGATAGATCAAAAGGAGTTTTTAATGGTAAAATTTATGTTGATAAAATAGCTCAAAAGACTAATGCTTTTCAGCAAAGTAATAATATTTTAATTGACGATAAAGCTACCATTAATTCTAAGCCTCAACTAGAAATTTTTGCTGATGATGTTAAATGCTCTCACGGTTGTACTATTGGTCAATTGGATGAAGAAATACTTTTTTATTTAAGATCAAGAGGTATTCCAAGAAAAGAGGCAAAAGCATTACTTACATATGCCTTTGCGAACAACATACTTCAAAGTGTTCAAATTAATGTTTTGAAGAAAAGAATTAATGAGCAGATTGCCGAAAAGTTGGGAGTTAATCTTGGATTTGATTTATAAATGATTAACATTAAAAAAATAAGAAATGATTTCCCAATTTTAAATCGTAAAATTAATGGGAATAATTTGATTTACTTTGATAATGCTGCAACTTCTCAAACCCCAAAAGTAGTTGTTGATGAAATTGCTAATTACTATTTCAATTACAATTCAAATATTCACAGAGGAGTCCATAAACTTAGCCAAGAGGCCACTGATGCATACGAAAAATCTAGAAAAATATTACAGTCTAATTTTAATGCTAAGCATAATCATGAGATAATTTTCACCTCGGGTTCAACTCATGGAATAAATCTTGTTGCCTCTGGTTATGCTGATTTATTAAAAAAAGGAGATGAAATTATTCTTTCTAGGATGGAACATCACTCAAACATTGTTCCATGGCAAATGCTTTCTGATAAAACAGGGGCGAGATTATTAGTTGCCCCAATGGATTCCAATGGAGTTTTAATAATGGATGAATATTCTAAAATGTGTAACAAAAACACCAAATTAGTCGTAATATCACATGTTTCAAATGCTTTAGGAACAATAAATCCAATAGAATCTATTTTGTCAATAGCTCACTCTAACAATGCAGTTGTACTGATTGATGGAGCTCAGGCAGCTCCTCACATAAAGATTGATGTTCAAAATTTAGATATTGATTTTTATGTTGTTTCGGGCCATAAGTTAATGGGGCCTACTGGGGTTGGGATCCTTTATGGAAAGGAGAAACTTTTAAACCTCTTACCTCCATATCAGGGTGGTGGGGAGATGATAGATCAGGTAACTTTTGAAAAGACCACATATGCTGGACTACCTCATAAATTTGAGGCGGGTACCCCAAATATAGCTGGTGGAATAGCTCTAGGCAAAGCAGTTGAATATATAAATAATATTGGGTATGAAGAAATAGCTAAGTATGAAGATTCGCTGCTTAAATATGCCACTTCTGAACTACTTAAAATTGAAGGTCTAAAAATATATGGTCAATCTGAAAACAAAACAGCTGTAATATCTTTTAATATCAAGTCAATTCATCCATATGACTTAGGAACAATTCTTGATAAATTAGGAATTGCTGTTAGAACTGGGCATCATTGTGCTCAACCCATAATGGATTTTTTTGAAATTCCNGGNACAATAAGGGCTTCTTTTTCTTTTTACAATACTAAAGAAGAAATTGATTTTATGGTTAAATCAATAAAAAAAGCAAAATCTATGTTGGTTNAATAAAAATNTTAAATGNNAAAAATNGCTAGCATACAAAAAGAGATTATTGATGAATTTAATTTATTTGAAGATTGGATGCAACGNTATGAATATATGATTGAACTTGGNAAGTCTATACCAATTATTNATCCAAAAAATAAAAATGATAATAATATAATTAATGGATGTCAAAGTAAAGTATGGGTCCATGCAGANTTAATNGATAATAAAGTTATTTATACTGCTGATAGTGATGCNATAATTACNAAAGGAATTATNGCTTTGCTTTTGAGAGTTTTTTCTAATCAACANCCTTCNGANATTTTAGCTGCAGATACNAGTTTTATTGATGAAATTGGTTTAAAAGAACACCTTTCNCCTACNAGAGCAAATGGNCTTTTATCTATGGTNAAACAACTTAAAATGTATGCAGTNGCATACCAAACACAATTAAAATAAAATGGATAAGAAAATNAANGTTAATGATTTAGGTGAAAAAATAGTCAAGATGATAAAGACAATTTTTGACCCTGAAATCCCTGTTGACATATATGAACTGGGATTAATNTATGATGTTNTTGTAAATGAAGATTTTGATGTTAAGATTTTGATGACATTAACCACTCCAAATTGCCCTGTAGCAGAGACNCTTCCNGTTGAAGTTGAGGAAAAGGTNATGTCAATAAATGANGTTANAAGTGCAAAAGTTGAATTAACNTTTGANCCNCCNTGGNCAAAAGATCTNATGAGTGAAGAAGCAAAATTAGAATTAGGAATGNTNTANNTTATGNAAAGTGAANCGATTTATAATAGAGTNGCAAATAGTCCATTAATTACTATTGATCTNAAGGAANATCGTCCTNANGAGGTAAGATTTTTTTTTGATCTAAAAGATNTTTTNGATGAATCAAACTTAATTCGTGAAAAAAATNTAAGACAATTNATAAAGNANCATAATTGGAAAAAATATTCAAANCAATTNGTTGCTGTNGGATGTAGTNTAGATATTTTANTTCCTTCNTGGACAAAACTTATAATTTGTGCNGCAATTAAGCCTTATGCAAAAAAAGTTGTTATTGGTNATTTAGAACAACTTGAAAACTCAATATTTGAAGAAGTCATTAATAACTTAGATTTTAATATATATNTNAATAANCCAATTGTTATAAAGGGATGCAGTGATATTTATATTCCAGATTCTGCCTATGGNTTTTTAATAAATAGACTTCAACAGGTTGCAAAAAAAATTTCNTATGGTGAAGCTTGTTCATCNGTTCCACTCTGGTCATCGAATAGATANTTTATAATNNATANCTATGATGACTAATCCNATACTTATAATCACATATTATTGGCCTCCTTCAGGGGGATCNGGAGTTCAAAGATGGTTGTATTTTTCAAAATATTTAAAAAAATTTGGCTANTCTCCAATTATTTTAACNGTTGATCTGAANTCTGCNTCATATCCNAATATAGATTGGTCTNTAACNAATGAAAGTAAGGGTCTNTCNGTTNACTATGTGAAATCATTTAATTGGATAAAAATTTATTCGGTTTTTAAAAAATNTAANAAGGATAAAATACCCCAGGGNGAATTCCATAAAAGAGGNNTAATAGATCATATAGCCNGTTTTATTAGGGGTAATTTTTTTGTNCCTGACGCNAGNGTNAATTGGGCAAAATCATCGATAAAANAAGCNTTAAAAATANTAAAAACNAATAAAATTGAAAAAATCATAACTACTGGNCCACCTCATTCTACTCATTTNATAGGCTTANATTTAAAAAAACAACTAAANGTAAAATGGATTGCAGATTTTAGAGATCCATGGTCTGATATTTTTTATGTAAAATCTTTTTACAGACTTTCTTTTGCAAAGAAAAGAGATAAACGACTTGAAATGAGTGTTTTGTCGAATTCAGATGCAGTGATTACTACAGCTTCCGAAAATTTTCATAAAGATTTACAATCGAAAATATCTGTAAATCAAAATTTTTATAAAATATATAATGGCTATGATTCAAATTTATACAAAGGAATAAAAAAAAGAAAAAACACTTATTTTCAAATTGTATTTACTGGTCTTCTGACTATAAATCATCCCTACAAAGAGTTTATCGATTCATTTATTAAACTTCAACAGAAAGAACCCAGAATGAATATAAAAATAGTTCTAGCTGGCTCAATTTCAGAAATAATTTTAGATAAGTTTAAAGAGTTATCAAACTTTGAATACCATGGATATATTAACCATCAGGATGCAGTTAATTTAATGCTTGATGCAAATATTCTGTTGAATTTTATGTACAAGCAAGATAATAATTCTACTATGATTTCAGGAAAATTAATTGAATATATGGCAACAGGAAACCCAATTTTAATGATTGGAAATAAAAAAAGTGAAGCATCTAAATTATTATCAAAACAAACTTATAATTTAACAGCTGAACCTGAAGAAAAAGATCTTATATCTAATTTTATACATACAAATTATAAAAACTGGATAGATAATAAGAAGATAAAAAAAGAAGGCCATGTTGTTAAAAATTATACAAGGGAAGAAACTACAAAAAGCCTAATTAAAATTATAGAGAAAATTTAATCTATGTAGGAATTATTTTCTGTTAAGAAATTATTAACTGCAGATGGAACTAAATCCTTAATTGAAAGATTATTTTTAATATTTTCTCTAATAAGTGTACTTGATATTTGAATTAAATTTGCTTTAAAAAACTTGATGTTTTTATGTGATTTAAATTCACACGGAATAACTGAATTATTTCTTGGGTAAACAAATATTTTATGGTTATTTAATATTTCTATATAATTTTTCCACCCCTTAAAATTTTTTAATAAATCGCTACCCATTAAAAAAATATATTCTATTTCAGGACTTGTTTTTTTTAAATACTCTAATGTGTAATATGTATAATTTGGCTTTGGAAGTTTGTTTTCAATATCTGAGGACTTAATTTTTGAATATCCTTTTATTCCAAGTTCAACAAGCTTATATCTTTCAGTAAATGAATTTTTATCTTTTTCTAGTTTTAAAGGATTTTCAGGAGTTACCATAAATATTACCTCATTAATTAAATTTTGCTTTAAAAAATAATTAGCAATTTCAATATGTCCATTATGGATAGGATCAAAAGAACCAAAAAAAACCCCTTTTGCAATCATTTTTTTAATATAAAATCATCAACAATTTTATCTAACTCTAATTTAGCGATACTTATATCATCATTAACAATTATATGATCAAATTTATTTTCTTGATCTATCTCCTTTTGGGCTTTGGAAATTCTTATTTCAACATTCTTTTTGCTATCTGTTTTTCTTTTTAATAACCGATCTTTAAGTATCGACAAGCTGGGTGGTTTTATAAAAATTGAAAGCGTGTTTTTTGTAAATTGACTTTTAATATTCAACCCACCTTCAACATCAATATCAAAAACTGCAATTTTTTTATTTTCCCATATTTTAAAAAGTTCTGATTTAAGAGTTCCATAATATATACCCTCATAAACCTCTTCATATTCAATAAATGATTTTCTCCTGATAGCCTCAATAAAAGATTCTTTTTTTAAAAAGTGATAATCTTTACCATTAATTTCATTTTTTCTTGGAGTTCTTGATGTAGCAGATATTGAAAAAACTAGTTTTGAATTCTTATTTAATAAATGTTTAACTAAAGTTGTTTTGCCAGAACCTGAAGGAGCAGATAATACAATTATTTTTCCATCTTTCACTATAAAATATTTAATAGTTGCTCTTTAATTTTTTCAAGTTCGTCTTTCATCTGAACAACAATTTTTTGAATTTCAAAATCATTAGCTTTTGAACCTATTGTATTAATCTCGCGGCCCATTTCTTGACATATAAAACCTAATTTTTTACCTTCAGAATTTTTAGAACCTAAAGTCTCATCAAAATAGGAAATATGATTTTTCAAACGAATTTTTTCTTCTGTAATATCAAGTTTTTCAATGTAATAAATCATTTCTTGCTCTAAACGGTTTTGATCAATATCAACTTTTAATTTTTTTATTTCTGTGTTTAATCTCTCCTTAATTTTAGTTTTTCGATTTGCATCAATTTTGGAAATTTGATCAAGATACTTTATTAATAATTCACTGCGATAAATGAAGTCATTAGTGAGTATCTGCCCTTCCTGCTCTCGAAAAGAAATTACCTTAGACAATGTTTTGTCTAGCAACAATAATAAATTTGATTTTTCCTCTTCATTTATATCATTTTTTTCAGTTTTTAGAGTTTCCGGCAGTCGCATTGCAATTGATAATAGATCAGACTCTTTATAATCTTGAAAATCTTTTAATTGAGAAATATAACCCTCTACAATTGACTTATTTATAAAAGAGTTAGATTCTTCATTTGATTTATATAAGATTGTGAGATCAATTTTTCCTCTTTTTAGCGATTTAATTATTTTTTTCCTAAATAAAATATCAAGCTCCTTATACCTTTGAGGTATGCGAGAGCTTATATCAACTGTTTTGCTATTTAATACCCTTATTTCAATTGTGATGGTTTTGTTCGCTTGGGTTCTTTCAGTCTTCCCAAAACCAGTCATTGAAGAAATCATATTCTATTCTATTTCTCGAATTTTAATATTCCTATAAGATACCACGTTTCCATGATCTTGAAGACCTATTTTTCCTGTTTTAAAATTACCAAAATTGGGATTAAAAAGAGGGTGATAATTGACATCCTCAATATCTCTAAACTTCGTGTTTTTAATTAATTTATCCCAATCTTTTCCACTCAAGGGGAAAGAAACAATTTTGGTACCATTTAATTTAACTTCACCTTTATTTGTTAAATGATTTATTTTAAGAAGAACATGATTCCATTCTCCTGCTGGATTGCATACATCTGAGGATGGTTCAACTATATCATAAAGTGCTCCAGCTTGATGAAATTTGGGTTTTATAAAAGCATCCTTATGTTTTTCATTATCAATAACCTGAATTTCAGGACCAGTTATGAAAGGGGTTGGAAATTTTTCGTCCTCAACAACACCCCAAAAAATTCCACTATTTCCTCCCTCAGAAATTTTCCATTCTAATGATAACTCAAAATTAGTATAACTATTATCGGTTACAAGATCTTTTCCAGTTCCATTACCAAGATTTTCTTCATCAGGAGTCAGAACCATTGAACTATCAATAATTGACCATGAATTAATTTCACCTGAAGAATTGTATATGTGCCAGCCTTTAAAAGTTTTACCATCAAAAAGAGTAACCCAATCAGAAGATTTCTTATTATTTTCTGAATCAGTTATTTCCTGGGCTGAATCGATATTATTTTTTTTCTTTTGATTTTGACATGAGAAAATAAAAAGTAACATTAAAAGAAATATTTTTTTCATTATTTAATATTTAAAATTTTTTTTAAGTGATCCTTGTCAATTTCGCTACCTGCAAAATCATCAAAGGTTTTAGTTGTAGCTTCAATAATATGTTTTTTTATAAATTCAGCCCCTTCTTTAGCGCCTTGCTCCGGACTTTTGATACAACATTCCCATTCCATAACTGCCCATAGATCGCAACCATACTCAGTTAGCTTCGAAAAAATCTGTTTAAAATCAATTTGTCCATCTCCTGGTGATCTGTATCTACCCGCTCTGTCTTTCCAATCACCATAACCACCAAAAGCACCCTTTTTACCATTAGGTCTAAATTCAGAATCTTTTACATGAAAAGATTTAATAAAATCATGATAATGATCTATATAAGTAATATAATCGAGTTGTTGTAAAACAAAATGGCTTGGATCATATAAAATATTAACTCTTTTATGATTTTTGGTTGCTGCGAGAAACCTTTCGAAGGTAATACCATCATGCAAATCCTCACCTGGGTGTATTTCATAACAAACATCAACTCCTTGNTCATCAAAATGATTTAGAATTGGCATCCATCTCTTTGCAAGCTCAGAAAATCCAATTTCCACAAGTCCCTCAGGTCTTTGGGGCCATGGGTGCCATGTATGCCATAATAGGGCTCCTGAAAATGTAGCATGAGTTTTTAAACCTAGCCTTTTGCTTGCTGTTGCAGCCTTCTTTAAAGTTTCAATGGCCCATTTTGTTCTAGCAGATGGATTATTTTTAAATTTATCTGGAGCAAAATTATCAAACATTAAATCGTAAGCAGGATGAACTGCAACTAGTTGTCCTTGAAGATGAGTTGATAATTCAGTAATTTCAAGTCCATAGCTGTTAATTTTTCCTTTTAATTCATCGCAATATGTTTGACTATCTGCAGCTTTATCTAGATCAATTAAAAANTTCTCCCAAGTTGGAATCTGGATACCTTTGTAACCAAGTTCAGAGGCCCATTTACACATTCCATCAAGTGAGTTGAAGGGTGCCTTTTGGTCAACAAATTGAGCTAAAAAAATTGCNGGTCCTTTTATTGTTTTCATTTAAATTAGATTTCTTCCCAGGAATTATTGNTGTTATTTGATTCAATGGCTTTTTCTATAAAAAGCATTCCTCTTACTCCATCTGACAATTTTGGATACTCACCTTCAAACGATTTATCNCCATTTATTGCTTTTGCTACACCTTTATAAATATTTCCCATAGCATCAAAAATACCTTCAGGATGTCCTGACGGAACTTTAATTCCATCCTGAGAAAAATCAGAATTGTATTCATTTCCTCTTTTTAGTATTTGATATGGATTATTTTCAGTTAGATAATGAAGGTAATTAGGGTTTTCTTGTTCCCATTTCAAACTACCTTTTTCTCCNTAAATGCTAACTGTAAAGTTGTTTTCTTCACCAGTTGCTATCTGACTTGNNCGAATAACACCCTTGGANCCNTTTTCTAGATGAACTAATATAGTTCCATCNACATCCATATTGTTGTCNTCATAAAGGTAATTAAGATCTGANAGAAGTCTAGAAACTTTGAGATCTGTAACATATTCTAACATATCGAAAGCATGAGTTCCAATATCTCCTATACAACAACTAATTCCTGATTTTTCTGGATTTAACCTCCATGTATTAGCTCTTTTTTCACTATCATGAATAATTGGGTTTATCCATCCTTGATAATACTGTAAATCTACTTTTTGAATTTTTCCAATTTTACCCTCTTCTATCATTTGTTTCATTTGACGAACCATTGGATAACCAGTATAGGTGTATGTGACTGCAAAAATGCAATTATTCTGTTTTTGAAGAGTCTGAAGTGACAAAGCTTCTTCATAGGTAGTCGTTAGTGGTTTTTCACAAATAACATTGAATCCATTTTGAATTAACTTTTTTGCCATTGGATAGTGCAGAAAATTTGGAGTTAATATCGAAATAACCTGCATTTTTTCTTCCTCTGGAAGTTTTGATTCTTCTTCAATTAAGGTGTCAAAGTTTTTATAAATCCTATTTAAAGGCAAATCTATTTGTTTTGCAAAACCAATATTTTCCTCCCAAACTGGATTAAAAACACCTCCTACTATTTCGAATTTATCATACATCTGCGATGCTATTCTGTGGACTATACCTATAAGTGAGTCACCACCACCCCCTAAAATACCCAAACGAATTTTACTCATTTTCTAATTTAATTTTTTCATCTTTAAAGGTAATGATAAAGAAAATTAGTACAAAGAGAGCAAAACCAGAAGGTAACATCCAAATTTGAGTCCAATCATGTCCAGAATCATTTGCATAGAGATCTGTAATAGTTCCAGCAACTCTGAATCCAATTAACATCCCTAATCCATAAGTGGCTAGTGTTATTAGTCCTTGAGCTGAACTCTTAAATTGCTCTCCAGCTTTAAAGTCAGTATATATTTGACCGGAGACAAAAAAGAAGTCATAGCATATTCCGTGTAATATAACACCTAAAATTAACATCCATGTTCCTTGACCTACATCCCCGTATGCAAAGAGAAGATACCTTAAAACCCAAGCAGCCATTCCAACTATAAGCGTAGTCTTTATTCCATATCGTTTTAAAAAAATCGGAAGTAGTAAGATAAAAAGTGCTTCAGAAATTTGGCCTAAAGTCATTACTGCAGCTGCTTTAGGCATTCCAATTTCATTTAAAAATTGATTGGCGTGTTGGTAATAAAAAGCCAAAGGAATACAAATTAATATTGATGAAATAAAAAATATTAAATATTTTTTGTCTTTCAACAATGATAAAGCATCTAAACCTAAAATTTTACTTATACTATAGTCACCTTTATCCGCTTTAGGAGGTGTATTTGGGAGACTAAAGCTGAACAGTCCAAGAATTAATGAAGCCAATGCCGTAACATAAAAAGTATTTTCCAAAAGTTCTTTAGATTCCCATCCTAAGTATCCAATAATTAGTCCAGCAATTATCCAGCCAACAGTTCCGAAAACCCTTATGGGTGGAAATTCTTTAGAAGGGTCTTTCATTTGACGGAAAGCAACTGAATTTACTAAAGCTAGGGTAGGCATATATAATATCATGTAAAGAAGGATGAAAGGATAAAAGGAAACAAAGTTAGCTGAGCTTCCAGCCAAATACAATAGAAGCGCACCACTTAAATGTAAAAAGCCAAGAATTTTTTGTGCTGAAAAATAGCGATCAGCTATCAGACCGATAATAAAAGGAGCTATGATTGCTCCAATAGATTGCGTCTCATATGCCTGTGCTAGTTGAGATCCACTGGCATTGAAACTCTGGGATAAAAAAGTTCCCATCGTTACAAACCAGCCACCCCAAATAAAAAATTCAAGGAACATCATTGATGAAAGTTGAAATTTTATTTTTGAATTCATAATATAAATTAGTTTAAATTAATTTTAGTAGAAGATTTCTAGTAGCAATTGTCCCTTTTGGATCGCTCATTGGAATTCCACCATATTCTCCTCCACCATACTCCACTCCAATGTAACCAGAAAAATTATGTTTCTTTATTATTTCAACCATTCTTTCATAATCAATAGATGTTTCATTTCCTTGGTTATCAAAATCATATGATTTTGCACTGACTGACCCTAAGTTTTTATCCATTAATTCTTCCATGCCAATGTATTTATCATATTCCTCCATACACTTTTTATCCCACCTTTCGTTACCTTCTCTTCTCATACAAAAATTGCCAAAGTCGGGTAACGTTCCACAGTTATTTTTATTAACAGTATTAATTACTTCAAGTAATAATTTTGCATTTGAGGATAAACCACCATGATTTTCAACTAAAATATTTATGCCATAAGATTCCCCATACTCACCAATTTTACTCAAACTTTCAATTGAAGTATTTTTCCAATCGTTTACATCGTAGGGCGTGCCACTTGGAACAAATAGATTAATTCTAATAGAATGGCATCCCATTGCTGCGGCAGTTTCAACCCACGGATAATGGTTCTCAATTGCATTAAGTCTCATTTTTTTATTATTTGTACAAAGATCNCCTTCATTATCAATCATAATCATTAGATTTTTTATATTATAATTTTTTGCTAATTGATTATTTTTCTTTATAAAAGTTTTTAGTGCTAAATTTTTATTNTTTGAATCCATTACATCATTGTATAGAGCATTAACATGTTCAATTCCTGAAAAACCCCATTCGCTGGCAAGTTTTGGAAAATCATAAGGTGAAATTTCACCTTTGTTTATCATGTTGTGTAATGACCATTGTGCAAGTGAAATCTTAATATCTTTAATGCTGAAAATAGTTTTTTTGATTTCATCTATTTTTTTCATTTCTTGATTACTAATTCCAAAAGCACTTATTCCAATTCCACCAAAAACTAAGTTGGATATAAATTTTTTTCTTTTCATTCTAATTGAGCTAAATATTTGTTGTTTTTTTTAAAAGTAAAAAAAATCAATTAAATAATGGTTTTATGTATTATTAATATGTTGATTTATTATCAAGAATGAATCTAAATTATATCCTANAAAACAAATTTTAGGAATTAATAANAAATCCTTTTTTACTTTAGACAATTAATTTTGACAAAATATATTTATTTAAATATTTTATGTTACTTTATTATAGAAAATTTACTTAAAGCGTAACAAAAAATATTTATTGTATAGAAAAAAAATTATTAATTAAATTTGATAAAAAAACAAAACAAATGATGGAATTNGATTATGATGCTATAGTTGTAGGAACTGGTGNAAGTGGAGGATGGGCNGCCAAAGAGTTGTCCGAAAANGGTNTAAAGACACTCGTTTTAGAGAGGGGTAGGATGGTTGAGCANATCAANGATTATCCAACAATGAATGANGATCATTGGGATTATCCNGCGGGAGATATNAAAACTAGAAANATTAGAGAAAGACAACCCAANCAAAACAGAACAGGNCAGGTAAGAGAACATTCNAAACATTTTTTTGTTGATGACATAGATAANCCNTACAATGAAAAAAAACCNTTTAATTGGTTAAGAGGCTATCATGTNGGTGGAAGGTCTTTGACATGGGCACGGCAAGTNTANAGATTAAGTGATATTGATTTTGANGCAAATTTAAAAGAAGGAATAGCNGTTGATTGGCCAATAAGNTATAAAGACATAGCNCCNTGGTATGACTATGTTGAGGAATACATAGGTATTAGTGGNGAAAAAATGAATTTACCTCAGNTNCCTGATGGAAAATTCCTNAAACCAATGGAAATGCATTGTGTGGAAAAAGATCTNAGAAAATCACTNGAGGAGAATTATGANGANAGAGTNTTNACTATNGGTAGGGTNGCTNACATAACTGAAGGNACTAAACCAGGCTTAGGAAGAGTNTCATGTCANTNTAGAAATAGATGTAGACGAGGTTGTCCTTATGGAGCTTATTTCAGCTCNAACTCATCGACNCTTCCNGCTGCANCAGCCTCNGGAAATATGACNTTAAGACCTAANTCTATTGTTCANGAAGTGATCTANGANAATNTTAAAAAAAGAGCNACAGGTGTNAGNNTTATNGANTCNGANACTNATGANACTTTTGANTTTANNGCNAAANTAATTTTTCTTATGTGCATCTGCTGTTGCTTCTGCTTCTATNTTGATGCANTCNAANTCAGATAGATTTCCAAANGGAATGGGAAANTTATCNGGAGANTTAGGTCATAACATTATGGATCATCATCTNGGNGTTGGNGCAAGAGGAACNTCCGAAAAACACAGTGATAAATATTANATCGGGAGAAGACCAAATGGNCATTATTTNCCNAGGTTTAGNAANTTNGGAGGAAAAACGGATATGAANNATTTCNTAAGAGGATATGGATATCANGGAGGGGGAAGTCGAGGATCATGGAAAAATTATTCAAAAGAANCTGCTTTCGGANTNAANTTTAAGGAGNGTATACTTAAGCCNGGTGAATGGGGAATTTCNCTTGGNGGNTTTGGNGAAGTNTTACCATATCATGANAACAAGATGANNTTAAATTATGATAAAANTGATAAATGGGGTNTACCNACNATAACNTTTGANGCNACAATTAGAGAAAATGAGATAAATATGAGAAAGGATATGCGTCAACAAGCAGCTGAGATGTTAGAAAANGCNGGATTTAAAGATATTANAAGCCACAATAGNAATTATATCATGGGGCANGGAATNCATGAAATGGGTACGGCAAGAATGGGTCACGATCCAAAAACATCCGTTTTAAATAAATANAATCAGTTACATGANGTNCCNAATGTATANGTAACTGATGGAGCNGCAATGACNTCCTCAGGNTGTACNAATCCATCTATTACCTANATGGCCTTGAGTGCNAGNGCNGCAAATCATGCTGTAAACGAATTAAAAAAAATGAATATATAACNAAATGAACAGAAGAAAAGCNNTAAAAAATATTNGTATNTCAATAGGAACAATTACTGCNACTCCTACTTTAATTNGNNTNCTNCAAAGATGTCAGACTGAANNANANTGGNAACCAAAACTTTTATCAGNAGATCAAATNGNAGTTGTATCTAAATACTTAGATNTNATAATACCTAAAACTGATGATATTCCAGGAGCTACTGAGCTTGGNTTACATAAATGGATTGANGCNTATGCTTANGAGTCANTTGATGAAGATGGANTAAAAGCNTATTTAATNCATTTAAACTCATTAATNATNAANTCTTTAGATACNNCATCAAAAAAAAATATANATNAATTATCNAATGATGANTATNANAATCANCTAAANAAGTTTTTATTGGCNGATAAAAGTAANANAAANCAGTGGNANGANTNGGTNAANNAATATTGGATTAATTCATCNAAAAACCNTTCTTNNGCAATTCCTGAGGAGGCAATGGCATATTATTCAATNATTACTNTGAGAAATTGGGCAGTAANGGGTTANAGATGGGGAAATGAATTTATAGCCAAAAATATTCTTGATTACAGACCAATACCAGGCNAGCAAAAAGGTTGTGTNAATTTAAGTGANGCAACTGGAGGATTAGTTTGGGCTCTACAAAATTAAACTCTATAGGNGTTTTTTTGATTTTTGTTGTTGCNAAATATACTCCAGAAAAAACNANNAANATNGCAATTATTTTAACTGCATCAAGGGAATCATTTCCNGTNNATANTGCNTANANAATGGCNATTAAGGGTTGTAAATANATAAANGCTCCTATTGTTGATGGAGGAATATGCTTAAGAGCAAACATATTAAGTGAATANGTCAAAAAAGTAGTTCCTATTACAACATATAACATTCTCCATANAACATCNTATGNNAGTNTTTGCCACTGAACATTTTTAAATTCTGCAAGTGTGACTGGTAAAGACAATACAAATCCTATTAAAAACATCCATTTCATTAGTATTATAGTGTTATATTTTTCTGTCAATGGTTTTGATAGAACCAAATATGCAGCAAAAGCAGTTGCATTAATGAAGAACATAATATTTCCTAATAAGGTATTCGGAGCATTTAAGGCTACTTTTTTTCCATATACAATTAATGTAATTGCCCCAGCAAAACCTAGAATAATTCCTAATATCTTCAAATAATTAATTCTTTCATTTAAAAAAATATATGAAAGAACTAGAACCATTATTGGAGTGAGCGTAATCATTACACTACTATTAATTGGAGTTGATAACTCTAAACCTTTGAAAAACATTAACATGTTTATACACATTCCTAGAAGTGCTGCAAAAAATAGTCTTATGTAATCTGCAGNTTCTATTTTTTGTTTTTTNACAAATAAACTTAAAATAAAAAATATTAATCCTGCTCCTACTAACCTTAATTGAACAAACCCAAAAGCACCAATATGAGTAGGCATAATAACTTTAGCTATTGTATGGTTTAAGCCATAAATTGTCGTAGCTGTTAATGTTGCTAATATTCCAAGGATTTTATATTTNTCCATCTAAAAATTTTTTCAATGAATCAATATTTTTTTTATCATTTCCGATAAATATTCGTTTACCATAAATTAAAATAGGTCTTCTCATAAATGTGTAATGTTCAAGGATAAGGTTTTTATAATCTTGTTCNCTGAGATTTTTATTTTTTAGATTTCTTTTTTTAAAAAGTTGGGATCTTTTGTTAAATAAAGATTCATATGAACCNGAAAGATCCTTCAAAAGATTAATTTCTTTTTCAGATATTTTAGTTGATTTTAAATCAATTTGGGTAATCNAACCCAAATTTAGATCGCTCATTATTCTTTTACAGGTAGAACAGGTTTTTAAATAATAAAAAGCTTTCATTCTTAATTTATATTTATACAAAGAAAATGTATTTTGAAATATCAAATGACATTTAATATAAAATCAAATACATTTGTTTAAAATATCTTATTTATTGTAATGNAAAAAAAATTACATTTTAACTCAAGGGTAATACATGGAGGGCAAGAAATTGAAAAATCCTTTGGGGCAGTTATGCCTCCAATATACCAAACCTCTACTTATGCTCAATCCACACCCGGCGTTCATAAGGGATATGAATATAGTAGAACACATAATCCTACAAGGACATCACTTGAAAATTCTTTGGCAAATATTGAGTCTGGAAAATATGGATTGGCTTTTGCCTCNGGGTTAGCCGCAATGGACGCTGTTTTTAAATTACTTAAGCCTGAAGATGAAGTAATTGTGACGCATGATTTGTATGGTGGATCATACAGGTTATTTACTAAAATNTTTCAGGTTTTTAAATTNAAATTTCATTTTATTGATCTTCAAAACATCAAAGAGGTGGAGTCTAAAATTAATAATAAAACAAAATTAATTTGGGTTGAAACACCTACAAACCCAATGATGAACGTAGTTGATATTAGTTTAATAAATAACCTTGCTNAGTCAAAAAATATTTTATTAGCTGTTGANAATACTTTCGCTTCTCCATATTTACAAAATCCACTTTTATTAGGGGCTGATATTGTGATGCATTCAGCAACTAAGTATATTGCTGGTCATAGTGATGTTATANTAGGTGCTTTAATAGTAAATTCAGATAANTTATTTGACCGATTAAGTTTCATTCAGAATGCTAGTGGAGCTGTCCCNGGCCCNATGGATTGTTTTTTGACATTAAGGGGTATTAAAACTTTAGCATTGAGAATGGAAAGACATTGTTTCAATGGAAAAAAGGTTGCNGAGTTCCTTTNAAATAGTGAGTTAGTTGAGAGAGTCTATTGGCCAGGATTTAATTCACATCCAAATCATCTNATAGCAAAAAAACAAATGAACGATTTTGGGGGAATGCTTTCTTTTGTTCCAAAANGATCTAATTTCAGAAATGCAATAAAAATAATTGAAAATTTTAAGGTTTTCACANTAGCTGAGTCCTTGGGTGGAGTTGAAAGTTTAGTTGGTCACCCTGCAAGTATGACTCATGCTTCAATCCCAAAAAAAATAAGAGAAAAAAGTGGAGTTGTTGATTCACTCATAAGGTTAAGTGTAGGTATTGAAGATTATCANGATTTGATTGATGATATTACTCAAGCAATTAATAGTTAACCTTTTCTATATTTGTGCTTTATGAATACATTNGTAGTTCAAAAAAATAAAAAAGTTTATTTTTCTTCAGATCAGCATTTTGGTGCCCCATCGGAAGATTCTAGTAAAAAAAGAGAAGAGATTTTTTTAAAGTGGTTAAATTTCATCGATAAAGATGTAGGGGCATTATTTCTTTTAGGCGATCTTTTTGATTTTTGGTTTGAGTATAAAAAGGTTGTNCCAAAAGGGTTTATAAGGATTTTAGGAAAATTAGCAAATATCTCAGACAAAGGGGTTCCTNTTTATTTTTTTGTTGGAAATCATGATTTGTGGATGTATGACTATTTTAAAAAGGAACTTAANATCAAAGTTTTTTATAAACCGCAAGAGTTTATAATNAATAAAAAATCTTTTTTGATTGGACATGGCGATGGTATTGGACCTGGAGATCTTGGTTATAAAAGAATGAAAAAGGTATTTACCAATCCTATAATTAAGACATTATTTAGATGGATTCACCCTGATTTAGGTGTTAAATTAGCTCAATATTTGTCAATTAATAATAAATTAATTTCAGGGGATGAAGACAGAAAATATAAAGGTCCTGAAAATGAAACAATTTTTCAATATGTGATAAAAAAAAATAAAGAAAAGCTAAGAGATTTTTATGTTTTTGGACATCGACACCTTCCATTAGAAATTCCACTGCAAGAATCTAGATACATAAATNTAGGAGACTGGATTACTCACTTNACCTATGCNGAGTTATTTNGGAATAAATTTTCTTTAAAAAAATGGGAAACTTTTAATGATTGAAAAAAAATCATTATTTATTGAGAAAACTTTATTAGTTGGTTTAATAACGCCCAAACAAAGCGAGATTATATCTAATGATTATTTGAATGAATTAGAGTTTTTATCCTTTACAGCTGGTGGAGATGTTGTTAAAAGATTCACTCAAAAAATGAATTTACCNAATCCNANAACNTTAATTGGAAAAGGAAAGTTAAAGGAGGTTCTAGATTTTGTNGAAAAAAAAAATATTGATTCGGTNATATTTGATGATGANCTGTCTCCTTCTCANCANAATAATTTGGAAAANATTNTAAAATGTAAAATTNTAGATAGAACNGGACTAATACTTGATATTTTTGCCCAAAGAGCCAAAACNAGCTATGCAAGAACTCAGGTTGAACTTGCTCAATATCAATATTTACTTCCAAGACTTAAAGGACTNTGGACTCATCTTGANAGACAAAAAGGGGGTATTGGAATGAGAGGTCCTGGTGAAACAGANATCGAAACAGATAGAAGAATTGTAAGAGATAAAATATCAATACTGAAAAAAAAGTTAATGGTTATTGATAAACAAATGTCAACTCAAAGGGGTAATAGAGGGCAATTAGTCCGAGTTGCATTAGTAGGATATACAAATGTTGGCAAATCAACACTTATGAATGTTATTTCAAAAAGTAATGTTTTTGCAGAAAATAAACTTTTTGCAACACTAGATACTACAGTTAGAAAGGTTGTAATTGGAAACCTCCCATTATTGATGAGTGATACAGTAGGCTTTATTAGGAAACTCCCAACACAATTGGTTGAATCTTTTAAAAGCACATTGGATGAGGTTCAGGAATCTGATCTACTTCTTCATGTTGTTGATATATCTCATTCAAATTTTGAAGATCATATAGAGTCCGTCAATAAAATTTTATTAGAAATTAATTGTTTAGATAAACCTACAATTTTAATTTTTAATAAAATTGATCTTTATTCACCAAAAACTTGGGATCCAACTGATTTAACAGTAAAAAGAAATAAAAGTAATTTTTCATTAGAAGAGCTTCAAGCCTCATGGTTTGGTAAGGATAATAAAAAAAGAATATTTATTTCTGCAGTGAATAAAGAAAATTTAATCAAACTTAAGGAAGTGATATATAAATCTGTTAGAGATATACATGTTTCAAGATTTCCCTATAATAATTTCCTATATCCCGAGGGATTAGATCAATATTAATTTGATTTATTTAAAACATATGCTCCAGCCTGATCTGTTGGTAAAATTGTACAGTCAGCTATGTTGACATGTTTAGGTGTATTTATCATATAGCAAATGCAATCTGCAACATCATCTGGAGATAATGGTTTGAATCCTTGATATACTTTTTTAGCTTTTTTTTCATCCCCTTTAAATCTTACATTAGAAAAGTTTGTTTCCACTAAACCAGGGTGAATAGCACTAACTCTAATCCCATAGGGATTCAAGTCCAAACGCAGTCCCTCTGTAAATCTATCTATTGCTGCCTTACTAGCACAATAAACATTTCCTTTAGGATATGATTCTTTTCCTGCAATCGAACCAACATTAATAATTTGACCAGATTTTCTTTTAACCATGTCATTAAGAATTGCTTTTGTAACATATAAAACTCCTTTAATATTAGTATTTATCATTTCTTCCCAATCTAAAATATTTGATTCATGGGCAAAATCAAGTCCATGGGCATTCCCGGCATTATTTATCAAAATATCAATCTCTTGAAATTCTTTTGGCAAAGAGGAAATAGATTTGAAAACATCATTTTTGTTTTTGACATCAAAACTAAGGATGTAATTTTTACAATTTAACTCTTTGGATAATTGGTTTAATTTTTTTTTATTTCTTCCACATAAAATCAATTGATGACCGTTTGCTGATAATATTTTTGCAATCGACCATCCAATGCCACTACTTGCACCTGTAATTAAAATTTTTTTATTTTTCATTTTATGCTACTCTTTTACCTTTACTTGCCTCCAATAATGAGAACCAGTCTACATAATCCATATTAATCTTGATTGCTTCCATAGAGGCTTTAATTCTTTCTTTTTTTGTTGTTCCTATAACAGGAAGAATATGAGCAGGGTGTTTCATTAACCACGCCAGAAGAAGCTGATCATCTGAGCATGAATATTTTTCTTGTAATTTTTTTAAAACTGGTTCTATTCTTTTGTGGATATTATCGATTTTTTTAAAATAAGATCCAAGAGGTGACCAAGCCATTATATTTATATTTTTTGTTTGACAAAAATCTATTACTCCATCCGATAAAAATTCACTATTTGTCAATGAACATTCGATTTGATTATATTCAACATCAATATTTTTTTTAATAAGTTTAATTTGGGGTTCAGTAAAGTTTGACAAACCAAATATTTTTATTTTTCCTTCATTTTTTAGCTTCGAAATTATTTCTGCAATTTCATCATTTCTCATTAGCGGACTTGGTCTATGTAACAAAAAAATATCTATGTAATCAGTTTTTAAATTTTTAAGAGAATTTTCAACTGAATACCTAATATGTTTAGACGAATAGTCGTAGTATTTAATTTTAAATGGCTTGGAGTCGCATGGGTATTGAATACCACATTTTGTTATTAATTTAATTTTATCTCTTTGAATACCAGAAGATTTAAACGCCTCACCAAATTCTCTCTCTGTTGTATATCCCCCATAAATATCTGCATGATCAAAGGTGTTTATCCCAGTCTCTATGTTACATTCAATTAATTCTATCATTTTATTATTAGATAGATTTTCTCCCCATTTACCCCAATTCATTACCCCAGAAATAATTCTTGATTGATTACTTTTATTCATTTTAAACTAAACTTCTTAACCAAAAATAGGAATACTTTGTATCTACAAAAACTCCATCTACCCTATTTTTTAACCAATTATTAACAACGTTTGGTTAAATTAATCTTCATTTTTGTTCCACAAAATTCTAAAAATAACCAGTTAATGGAAAATTCGAACATAGATATCAACTCAATAAATGAAATTATTGAAAAAGAAAGTGCTTTTTTAGACCCACTTAATCGTGAGATAAATAAAGTTATTGTTGGTCAGAAAACAATGGTTGAAAGACTTTTAATTGGACTCCTTGGTCAAGGTCATATTTTGTTAGAGGGTGTGCCTGGACTTGCTAAAACTCTTGCTATAAACACCTTGAGCCAAGCAGTAAAAGCAAGTTTTAGTCGAATTCAATTTACCCCAGACTTACTCCCTGCCGATGTTATTGGAACAATGATCTTTAACATGAAAGAAAATGATTTTTCGATTAGAAAGGGTCCAATTTTTGCCAATTTTGTTCTTGCCGATGAAATAAATAGAGCCCCTGCAAAGGTACAGTCTGCTTTACTTGAAGCAATGCAGGAAAAACAAGTTACTATAGGAGATACTAGTTTTAAATTAAAAGCTCCATTTTTGGTAATGGCAACTCAGAACCCAGTGGAACAAGAAGGAACATACCCGTTACCAGAAGCTCAGGTTGATAGATTTATGTTAAAAACAATTATTGATTATCCAAAAATTGAAGAAGAAAACATTATAGTCACTTCCAATTTAAAGGGGGCCTACGAAAAAATTAATCCAATTGTAACAACAAAACAAATACTCTCTGCCCAAGATTCTGTTCGATTGGTGTATATGGATGAAAAAATTGAAAAATACATTCTTGATTTAATTTTTTGTACCCGTTACCCAGAGAAATATAATTTAAGTAAGTTGAAACCATTAATCAGTTTTGGTGCCTCACCAAGGGGAAGTATAAACTTAGCAAAGGCAGCAAAATGCAATGCGTTTTTAAGACACAGGGGTTATGTGATACCTGAAGATATTAGAGCAGTAATATATGATGTTTTAAGACATCGAATCGGCTTAACATACGAGGCTGAAGCCGAAAGTATAACATCAGAGGAAATAATAGGTCAAATTGTTAACGAGATTGAAGTGCCCTAAAAAAATATAAATTTATATGGACACCAAAGAGCTAATAAAAAAAGTTCGAAAAATTGAAATTAAAACTAGACGGTTAAGTAATCATATTTTTGGAGGTGAATATCACAGTACTTTTAAAGGTAGAGGGATGACATTTAGTGAGGTTAGACAATACCAGTTTGGAGATGATGTTAGATCAATAGATTGGAATGTTACGGCTAGATATAATAGTCCATATGTTAAAGTTTTTGAAGAGGAAAGAGAGTTAACGTTAATGTTAATGGTAGACATAAGTGGTTCAGAATTTTTTGGAACAGAATCTATAACTAAAAAAGAGATAATTACAGAAATCGCTGCAACACTTGCTTTTTCTGCTATTCAAAATAATGATAAGGTTGGAATGATTATGTTTTCGGGCATAATAGAATTATTTATTCCACCAAAAAAAGGACGTTCACACATATTAAGAATAATTAGAGAGCTTCTTGAGTTTAAACCAAAAAATAAATTAACAAATATCAGTGAGGCCTTTGCTTTTTTATCTGGAGTCATAAAAAAAAGTGCAATTGTATTTGTATTATCAGATTTTATTGATGATGATTATGATAAAACTCTTAAAATTGTCTCCAAAAAGCATGATTTAACAGGTATAAAAATTTATGACAAACTTGAGACATTTGTACCCAAAATGGGACTTGTTCCTATGATTGATTCTGAAAACAACGGAATATCGTGGATTGATACCGATTCAAAACGAATTAGACAATCATATTCTTTAGAATATGCAAGAAATAATGAAATTTTCTCAACTCTTTTTAAAAAAAATGGTGCTGGATCAATAAGTTTTGACTTGAGAGAGAGCTATGTAAAAAAACTTTTAGGGTATTTTAAAAACCGAACAAAATAAAAATGAGCAAATATTTTTATTTTTTATTGATACTATCTTTTGGATTTATTAGGGGACAGCTAACTTCGAAAGTTAGTGCAAATGTAACTTCCTCAACCTTTAGTATAGGGGAACAAATTGACTTTTATGTTAATGTTGAGGTAGATTCAGTTGAACAAATAACCTTTCCCAACAAATTATCAATTAATCCAATTGAAATCCTGGAGTCCTTTCCAATAGATACACAAAGGTTAGGAAATAAATATTTATTGGTAAAGAGATATAATCTGATTCAATTTGATTCGGGTTATTATTTTATTCCATCACAAAGAGTATTAATTAATGGTTTTTCAAAGCTGACAAATCCAATTAAAATTCGAGTTAACGACATTTTAGTCGATACTTTAAAACAAAAGATGTTTGAAATTAAACCTCTTCAAGTCGAAGAGAAAAGTTATAAATTTTTGATGATTAAGATTGGATTATTGTTATTAATATTTTTAGGAATTATTATAATAATCTATTTATATAGATCTTATCAAAAACAGGTTTTGAAAAAAAATAATATTATACCTCCATTTGAAAAAGCTATAAGTGCATTAAAGGAATTAGAAAAAAGACAACCGAAAGATCAAATTGAATATAAATCTTACTATTCTGATTTAATAGATGTTTTAAGGTTGTATTTTGAGGAAGAGACAGATATAGATGCTTTAGAAAGTACTTCAGATCAGCTTCTATTTAAACTAGAAAATTTAAAAAAAGAAGGTAAGTTAGATTTAAAGGAGAAAACCATAAAAAATTTAAAAACAGTTCTTAGCACTGCCGATTTAGTAAAATTTGCAAGAGCTATTCCAGATTTAGGAAAGAATGACAAAGATATTAAATTGGTAGAAGAGGTAGTTGTTAATACAAAGGAAGTGCTTCCAGAACCTACTTTGGAAGAGTTAAAAGCAAAAAAACAATATGAGGAGCTTTTACGTAAACAAAAATTAAATAGATTGATTAAATGGATATTCAGCTTATTTGGAATTTCAACATTTGTTTGTTTTATAATTCTATTTTCAATTTATGGTTATTATCCCGTTAGAGATACTATTTTTCGTTATCCGACAAAAAAATTAATAGATCGGGATTGGGTGACTTCGGAGTATGGTGCACCTCCAATAAAAATTTCAAGTCCAAAAATTCTAAAAAGAACTAATTTGAATGACAAGAATATAATTTTTTTTCAAATGGATAGCATTGAATCCAATTTTTACACTGAAATCTTATTTGAAACAAAATTCAATTCTAAAACAGACAGAAAAGTTAAAACCAAAAGTAACATTGCTAGTGCAGAAGAAACTCAAAAGATTATTGATAAAACTATTGATAGACTTAAGATGATTGGAGGAGTAAATATTCTTTTTAATACTGAAAACTTCACGACCCTGAACGGATTGCCAACATTAAAGATATCCGGAACATTAGATTATTCTANNAATAAGAGTAAAGAAAAAGTGAGATCTAATTTTACTTCATTGATAGTTAATTATGATCAAGGACAAATTTTAATAACTTTNTTTTATGAAAAGAACGATCGATATGGAGAAAAAATTTTAAATAAAATGATTGATAGTNTTGAATTAATAAAAGAACTTTAAAATTAAATTATGGAAAATATATCTTTTTTGAATCCATACTTTTTTTGGTTATTTCTATTACTTCCATTAATAATTTTTTGGGAAGTTTTTTCTCATAAAAGGAAGCAGGCAAAATTAAAATTACCTACCATAAAAAAAATAAANCAAAAGACCATTAGGGTATATTTAAGACCCATATTATTTATCCTAAGATTTATTGCTTTATCATTATTAATAATTTCATTAGCAAGACCTCAGGTTTCAGAAGTTTCAATCAAAAGCAAAACTAACAAGGGTATAGACATTGTTATGGCAATTGATGTTTCATCAAGTATGTTGGCACAAGACTTAAAACCNAATCGACTTTCAGCTCTAAAAAGAGTAGCTTCTGAATTTATAGACGACAGAATTTCAGATAGGATAGGACTTGTGGTTTATGCTGGGGAAAGTTATACTATGACTCCTATAACTAATGATAAAAATATCATTAAAAATAGTTTGTCAGAAATCAGTTTTAAAGGAGTAATTGAAGATGGAACAGCAATTGGAATGGGCTTGGCAACTGCGGTAAATAGATTAAAAGATAGTCGTGCCAAAAGTAAGGTTATNATACTNCTAACNGATGGTGTTAATAATTCTGGATTTATTGANCCAAAAATAGCCTCAGAACTTGCTTTAGAATATAAAATTAAAACCTACACTATTGGATTAGGAAGTAATGGAATGGCAAGAGCTCCAATTGGAATATTACCTAATGGAAATTTTCAATATGGAATGACCAAGGTTGAGATTGATGAAAAATTACTCAAATCAATTTCTAGTGTTACTGGTGGGCAATATTTTAGGGCAACAGATAATGAGAAACTTGCTCAAATATATTCATCAATTAATAGATTAGAAAAGACAGAAATTGAAGAAATTAAATATACAAACTTTGAGGAAAAATATAGACCATTAGTAATAATAGTCTTAACACTAATTGTCTCTGAGTTTTTATTGAGAAACACATTATTTAGAAGCTTTATATAAAACATGTATATCTTAGACGACACATCATTTTCATATTTATTTCTTTTAATACCATTACTAATTGTAATATTTGTTTTGGCATTCAGATGGAAGATCAAGACTCAAAAAAGAATTATTAGTAATAAAATGATTNACATACTAATTCCTAATAGATCAAATTTCAAAATAATCNTAAAATTTTTTCTTTTTATAATTTCAATTTTATCCTTAATTATTGCATTAATAAATCCCAAAATAGGAACCGAGCTTGAGACTGTTAAAAGAGAGGGAGTAGATATTGTATTTGCAGTAGATGTTTCAAAAAGCATGTTAGCAGAAGATATTGCACCAAGTCGAATCGAAAAAGCAAAAAGATTAGTTTCTGCAATAATAAATAATTTGGTAGGCGATAGAATAGGAATAATAGTTTATGCTAGTAGAGCAATTCCTCAACTCCCAATAACAACTGATTATAGTGCTGGAAAGATGTTTTTACAAAGCATAAATACCGACATGATGTCTTCGCAAGGAACGGCTCTTGATTCTGCTTTAGATTTATCAGTTACTTTTTTTAATGATGANGACCAAACTAATAGAGTTGTTTTTTTGATNTCGGATGGNGAAGATCATTCTGAGCAGGGTCAGAGTGCAGCTGNTAGAGCGTCATCAAATGGAATTAAAATTTTTACTTTTGGTTTAGGAACTGAATCTGGATCACCGATACCNATAAAAAATAATGGTGTTCTTGAAACTTACAAGAAAGATGAAAAAGGAGAGGTAGTAATAACTAAAAAGAACGCAGAAATACTTCGACAAATATCCAAAGTTTCTGGAGGTAAATANATAGATGGAGACAATACTGAAAAAGTATTGGATTTTGTTTCCGAAGAATTAAAAAATATGGAAAAGAAAGAGTTTGAGGCAAAAAAATTTGTTAGNTATAAAGATAGGTTTCAACTATTTCTATTCGTTTCATTTTTAGTCCTTACAATTGAATTATTTATTTTTGAAACAGAAACCATTTGGTTAAAAAAACTTAATCTTTTTAACGAAAAAANATCGAAATGAATAAAGCAACTTATATTTTAATATTTTTTTGCCTAATTGTTTACTCTCAAGAATCAACTAATGATAATTATATATTTGAAGGAAATAAAAAAATTGAGCAAAATGATTTTATTGGTGCTGAAATGGATTATAGAAATTCGCTGTCTAACAATCCAAATTATCCAAAAGGNTTATATAATTTAGGTAATGCACAATATAATTCCTCGGCTTATGACGAGGCCGTTCAACAATTTTTCCGAACACAAAAGTTCTCAAAAAATAAATTAGATAAACATTCTGCATTTCATAATATGGGGAATGTTTACATGAAAAAAAAGGAGTACGATAAAGCAGTAGAGTCATATAAAAGTGCATTAAGAAACAATCCATCAGATGATGAGACAAGATATAATTACGCTTTAGCTAAATCACTATTAAAAAAAGAAAAAAATAATGATAATAAGGGTAGTGAAGAAAACAATGACAAAAATAATAATAAAGAAAAAAAATCATCTGATAAGAATAATGAAAAAAACGAAAAAGAAGATGATGAAAAAAATCAAAAAGAAGGTGATGGAAAAGATAAGGAAGAAAAAGATCAGAAAAATGATAATCAAAAGGGGAAAGAAAAAAATAATGATCTAGACAATAAACAACAATCCCAAAAACAAGCTAAGGGAAGATTGTCACCTGAACAAGTTAAAAGCCTTCTCGATGCAATGAATAATCAAGAGAAAAAGGTACAGGATAAGATAAATGCTAAGAAAATAAAAGGAGTGCCATTAAAATCTGCTAAAGATTGGTAATAAATATGCGTTTGAAAATAAAAATATTATTGATTTTTGGAACCTTATGTTTAAACGCTCAAGTTAATTTTGATGTTAGGGTAAGTAAGAAGAAATTAGCAATAAATGAGAGGTTAAGGGTCGATTTTGTAATGAATGAAAATGGAGATGATTTTACCCCACCATCTTTTTCTGAATTTAATTTAATTGCTGGACCTAATCAATCAATAAGTAATTCATGGATAAACGGTAAAAGAACCTTTTCTAAGACCTATACCTATTTTTTATCTCCTAAGAAAAGAGGAGTTTACAAAATTGGATCTGCTAAAATAAGCTTTAATGGAAAGACTTATAAAACATCAGACGTTTCTATTAATGTCACAAATGCAGTAAATAAACCATCAAAAAGTAGCAGTGTAGAATACCTTGCTGACGAAAATATACATTTAATTGCAGAGATTTCTAAAATTGATCCTTTTTTGAATGAAGCTATAAGTATAAATTATAAATTATATTTTAGAGATCCAATAAAAATTTCCGATGCACGCGAAATTACAAGCCCAAAATTTCAAGATTTTTGGACTAATTCAATAGATATCCCACAATTAAGGGTTAAACCAGGCTACTATGAAGGAGAATCTTATAATGAAGTTTTATGGAAAAAAACTGTTTTATATCCGCAAAAAACAGGGAAATTAGTAATTGAGCCTCTGGGAATTAATCTTGTTGTTGAAATTCCTACAAAACAAAGAGATTTTTTTGGTAATGTAATTTATAAACAAGTTTCAAGATCTGTCAATGCAGGAAAGAGAGTTATTAACGTAAAAGATTTACCAAAAAGAAATCAACCAGAAAGTTTTACGGGTGCAGTTGGAGAATTTAATCTTGATTTCCTTGTAAATAAAAGATCACTTAAGTCATCAGAATCATTTGAGGCAACAGTTAAAGTATCTGGTCAAGGTAATTTAAAATTATTTGATCTACCTAAAATTAAGGTACCTAATAGTTTTGAGCTATTTGAACCTGAATACAATGAAAAAATCACTACAGATATTAAAGGGATGAATGGAAATGTTAAAAATGTATATACCATAATTCCTAATTATCCTGGAAAATATCCAATACCAAAAATAGANTTTAGTTACTTTGATCCAAAAAAAGAATTGTATCATACTCTGATTTCATCGGATCATCTAATTGATGTATATGGTGATAACTCACCTACAAATAATATAGGTAACAAAAATAATTCAATAAGTAATCAAAAGCTGAATTTTGATAATAGTCAAAACTTAAAATTTATAAAGTTTAAATCCAATTTTTATTCTGTGGATAAAATTGAGTTTTGGCAAAAAAAATATTTTTGGATTTTATATATCCTTCCTCTGATATTATTGCCTTTAATTTCCGTTTTCAAGAAAATACTATCAAATAGAAAGATAAATGATAACTCAATTATTTTAAGAAAACGAAATAAGTTAGCAATAAAATTTTTAGGAAATGCAAAAAAACAAATTGGAAATAAATCAATTTTTTACGATTCCTTAGAAAAGGCATTGCACAATTATTTGAAGGCAAAGCTTCAAATAGAAACTGTAGATATGCAAAAAGATCTGGTTGCTNATTTTTTAAAAGAAAGAAAAGTGAAAATTGATACAGTTGAATTATTTCTNAAAGTTATTAAAAATTGTGAAATGGCAAGATACTCACCAACTAACCAATTTAAAATGGAAGAAGATTATAACTCTGCAATTGATCTTATTGAATTCCTGGATAAAGAATTGTGATATGAAAAAGTTAATTTTTTTATTATTTTTTCAAATTGGTTTTACACAAAGCCCAACAATTATTTTTGAAAAAGCAAATAACTCATACGTTAAGGGAAATTATCAGGATGCAATAATTGGTTATAAACAAATTTTAGATAGTGGATATGAAAGCCCAGAATTATATTATAACCTAGGCAACTCCTATTACAAATTAAATAAAGTCGCAGAATCTAACTTTTATTTTGAAAAAGCACTTATTCTATCTCCAAATGATANAGAAGTTCTTAATAATTTATCTTTTGCAAAAAATTTAACNATTGATTTAATTGAGGATTTACCAAAGACTCAGATTCAAAATAGAATTGATTTTATTACCTCTTTTTTTTCAGATAGAGTATGGGCTTACATCTCGATTGGATCGGTAATCTTATTTTTTATTTTATCATTACTATATTTATTTTCAGATAAATCTTCAATTAAGAGGTTTTATTTTTCTTTATCTTTAATTTCTTTATTTTTTTCAATATTTTTTTCATCAATATTATTATCAAATAATGAAAAGAAAGAAAAAATATCAACTGGAATAATATTTTCCAAAGAACTTCCAGTGTTCTCTGAACCAAACATGGATGATGAAATTTTTATTTTGCATGAGGGAACTAAGGTGGAGATAATCGAAAAACTTATAGGTTGGGAAAAAATTAAATTATCAAACGGAGCTGAAGGTTGGGTAGTTGAGGGTAAAATTGAGAAATTATAGTTTTTCCCAATTATTGTTGGAATTTAACTCTTCTACATCTATTATCTCAATTATTAATTCTGCTAATCTCAATAAAGGATCATATGTCACGGAGGATTGAATATGATTATCATTATTGCTATAAAATTCCATAAAAAATACTTCATTAATTATGAAAATTATAAATGATAATATCAGTAAATACTTTAAAATCCCAAAAATAAGTCCAGAAATTCTATTAAATAAACTTAAGACACTTATTTTAATCGCTTTTGTTATTAGTTTAGCTAACATTGATATTGTGTAAGAAATACTAAAAAAAATAATTATAGATGAGATTGTATAGCTAGCAAATGAAGGCCAATTAAATATGCTGTTTATTAAGTAAGATAGATTCGAAGAATATTTAAAAACACCTACAAGTCCAGTAAAAAGACTTATTAAGCTTCCTAATTCAACTATTAAACCTCTTCTAAAACCAATTATTGATCCATATGTAAAGATACACAATACAAGTACATCGAACCAACTTAAATTCATAGTTAAAAGGTTGTTGCTAATTTACTAATTCATTAAAACAAAACAGTTTTTTCATTAAATATATGTAATTTAAAATCAGTTTAATATTTTTGCATTATGATAAATAAAGTGAAAATTCATCTTAAAAAAGTTAATGATTTTAAAACTAATAATCTTGAAGANCTAAATAAATTTAGAGTTGATTATCTAGGNAAAAAAGGTATTATAAATAATTTCTTTAATTCATTTAGAGATATNCCTTTAGAAGAAAAAAAAGAATTTGGTAAAGAAATTAATTTTCTAAAAAAAGCAGTTAACGATAAGATTTTAGAATTAAAATTTGTTTTGGATTCAGTCAGTGAAAAAAAACAAATTAATGATTTAACTCGCCCAGGTCTCGTNATAGATCGTGGAACTAGACACCCGCTTTCCATTGTNAAAAAACGTATAATATCTATTTTTTCATCTGTAGGTTTTGGCATATCTNATGGACCTGAGATTGAGGATGATTGGCATAATTTCACTGCACTTAATNTACCAGAATATCATCCTGCAAGAGATATGCAGGATACATTTTTTATTCAATCAAATCCAGATATATTGTTAAGAACTCATACTTCATCAGTTCAAGTAAGGTATATGGAAAATAATAAACCGCCTATAAGAATATTATCGCCCGGTCGAGTTTATAGAAACGAATCAATTTCTTCAAGATCACANTGCATTTTTCACCAAGTTGAGGGATTATANATAAACAAAGATGTCTCATTCGCTGATCTTAAACAAATTTTGCAATATTTCACAAAATCATTATTTGGTAACTCTAAAATNAGATTAAGACCATCATATTTTCCCTTCACTGAACCAAGTGCAGAAGTAGATATTTATTGGGGGCTAGAATCAGAAATTGATCACAAAATTACTAAAGGGACNGGCTGGNTAGAAATAATGGGGTGTGGAATGGTTGATCCNAATGTTTTAGAAAATTGTGGTATAAATCCTAAAGAATATTCAGGTTATGCTTTTGGTATGGGTATTGAGAGAATAGCTATGCTTTTNTATCAAATTGCTGATATNAGAATGTTTTTTGAAAATGACATCAGATTCTTAAAACAGTTTAAATTTTCTATGTNATTTAAATGTTNAAAAACATTAATGAAAGACCTATCAAATAGAAAACAAAAATTCTAATGTGTTTTTTTTTATTGATGNTTTGATAGTTGTGTTGTGACCATCCAATGTATATAAAAAATGTAACTATAAAATTCAAAAAAATATTTTTGAACAAAAAAATGTATCCATCATANATTACAAAATTAAATATGATACTAATTAGANAATGAATGAATGAAATAATTAGTAAGAAACTATAAACTCTAAAATTNAGAGTCTTGTATTGTTTTTCAAAAAAAAAATTTGTTATCGAGTAAATNAAAGTCATTATTAAACTGANTTGAACAAAATTTTTCCAAAAATAAAATACTATTTCAATGATTGANTNCATTGGTAAAAAAACACNTTTAAATGTCAAATTTTATTCCTTGGGCTAGGGGTATTTCAGAAGAATAGTTAATTGTATTTGTTTGTCTTCTCATATATGTTTTCCATGCATCTGAGCCACTTTCTCTTCCACCTCCTGTATCTTTCTCCCCTCCAAAAGCTCCACCTATTTCAGCTCCTGAAGTTCCAATATTCACATTTGCTATTCCGCAGTCACTTCCCCAATGAGACAAGAAGGTTTCCGATTCTTTAATATTTTGTGTCATTATTGAAGAGGATAATCCTTGAGGAACATCATTTTGAATTTTAATTGCATTTTCAATATTTCCGGAATATTTAATTAAATACAAAATTGGTGAAAAGGTCTCAGTTTGAACAACAGAAAAACCTTTATCAACCTCAGCAATAGATGGAGTAACATAACATTCACTCTCATAACCTTTTCCAGTTAATGATTTCCCTTTAATAATCCAATTAGCTCCCTCTTTATCAGCTTTATCGATTGCTTTAAGATATTCAAATACAGATTTTTTATCTATTAGTGGTCCAATATGATTTTTTTCATTTAATGGATCACCAATTTTTAGTTGATTATAAGCTTTTTTCAAAGCAGAAACTAGTTTTATATATATGTCTTCATGAATTATTAATCTACGCGTAGAGGTACATCTTTGCCCACAGGTACCAGTAGCTCCAAACAAAACAGCAATTAATGTCATTTTTATATCTGCACTTGGAGTTACAATAACAGCGTTATTTCCTCCCAATTCAAGAAGGGTTTTACCTAATCTTTTCGCGACTATTTGACTAACTTTTTTTCCCATCTTAGTTGAACCTGTAGCAGAAATGAGAGGTATTCTATTATCATTAGACATCCATTTACCAACATTATAATCTCCATTAATTAATGATGAAACACCATCAGATATTTTATTTTTTTTTAAAACGTTGGCAATTATTTTTTGACACGCGATACTACATAAAGGTGTTTTTTCACTTGGCTTCCAAACACATACATTTCCACAAATTAATGCAATAGTGATGTTCCAGCTCCAGACAGCAACAGGGAAATTAAAAGCAGAAATGATACCAACTATACCAAGTGGATGATATTGATCGTACATTCTATGTAAAGGTCTCTCAGAATGCATTGTTAAGCCATTTAACTGTCTTGAAAGACCAACCGCATAGTCACAAATATCAATCATTTCCTGAACCTCTCCTAACCCTTCTTGAAGAGATTTTCCCATTTCATAAGAAGTTAATTTGGCTAAATTTTCTTTTTGGTTTCTTAACTCACTACCAAGTTGTCTAATTAGATCTCCACGTTTTGGGGCGGGTATTTTTCTGAAAGTTTTAAATGCTTTTTTTGCACGCTTGATTATTATTTCATAGTCGTTTTTAGAGGTACTAATAACTTTAAAGAGAGATTTGCCATCAACTGGTGAATGTGTATTTATTATTTCCCCTGATCCAAACCATTTACTACCACTACTGCAACCAAAATGATCATCTTTAATTCCAAGAGAGTATAGAATTTTTTGTGTTTTTTTATTCACAAGCAATTAATTTTAAAATCATTTAAAGTTAGTACTATTTAAAAAAAGTTTTTGTTAAAAAATATTTTATTACGTTTGAATATTAAATGATCAAAAATTATGATAAAAAAATTAGTAATCTTATTTATTTTATTTTTTTCATGTAAACCAGCATCTAATTCCATCAAAAAAAATGATAATTCAAATTTTGCTATAGTAATACATGGTGGTGCCGGAACTATGTCAAAAAGTAATATGAGTGAGAAAATTAAAGAAAAATATATTAATAAACTTGATGAAGCTGTTACAGTTGGCCATGAAATCTTAAAGAATGGAGGAACAAGTCAAGAAGCAGTTGAAAAAACAATAATTGTTATGGAAAATTCCANCCTTTTTAATGCAGGCAAGGGGGCTGTTTTGAATTATGACGGAAATGTAGAATTAGATGCTTCATTTATGGATGGATATTCATTAAACGCAGGGGCAATTTCNGGATCCACTAGAATAAAAAATCCCATCTCTGCTGCAATATCCGTAATGAAAAATTCTCCACATGTAATGCTTTCTGGGCTGGGTGCGGATGAATTTGCTGAAAGCCAAAAGTTAGATTTAAAACCAAATAGTTACTTTATAACACAAAGAAGATTAAATTCACTTATGAATTCAAAATCTGAGGATAGTTTATTACATAATATAGAGCAAAAGATAGGAACAGTAGGTTGCGTAGCTTTGGATAAATATGGAAATATATCTGCAGGAACTTCAACTGGAGGTATGACAAATAAAAGATGGAATCGAATNGGAGATGCTCCTATAATTGGAGCTGGAACATATGCAAATAATAAAACCTGTGGAGTTTCTGCTACTGGATGGGGTGAGTTTTTTATTCGCTCGGTTGCTGCGTATGATATTTCTTCTTTAATGGAGTACAAAGACCTATCAGTAAAGGAAGCTGCAAGAATTGTTATTCATGAAAAAATAGGAAGAATTGGAGGGGATGGTGGTGTAATAGCTCTTGATAGTCATGGAAATGTTGCTATGGAAATGAATACAGAAGGAATGTATAGAGCACATATGGATTCAAAAGGGAATAAAATAATTAAGATTTTTAAAGAAGATTAAGTNTAAAGTTGAGAGTTGTAGTATTTTTTTTGACCAGTTACTTCTTTACCTAGCCAATTAGGTTTCGGATAGTCGGAATTTTCAGAATTTAACTCAANTTCAGCAATAATTAGTCCTTCATTTTTTTCTTTAAATACATCTACTTGAAAAATATGATCATNTATTTTTATTGAATATCTGTCTTTTTTTATTAATTCAGGTAAACATAGTTTAAGTAGTCTTTTTCCATCANCCAATGGAATTGATTTTTCAATTTCAATTCTACATACTCCATTCTCANNGCTTTTACCNTTAATAGTTAAAAAAGCTTTATTTTCATATATTCTTACGCGAACTGTTCTATGCGGATCTTTAGATAAATAACCTTGTATTATTTTATGTTTTTTGAAACTTTCATTTAAAAAACCAAGATTTTTGACTAAAAATTTTCTTTCAATTTCAATCAACACAGAACTTTAATTTTAATCAATTGTAGTGACNCGTAACGTATTAACCATTCCTTTTTTATTTACAGGCATCGCGGTCAGGTTTATAAGTAGATCACCATTAACAACAAAATTATTTTTCTTTGCAATGTTATTTATCTGTTCAATAGTTTTGTCNGTACTTTCATTAGCATCATAGAAAAAAGCTTTTACACCCCAAAGAAGATTCAATTGACTTAAAATCCTTTTATTAGATGTATAGACAAGAATATCAGCCTGAGGTCTCCAAGATGAAATTTGAAATGCTGTATAGCCACTATTAGTAAGTGTACATATTGCTTTTGCTTTAATCACATCTGCCATTATGGATGCATGATAACATACTGATTTTGTNATATACCTTTTATTTTTGATTGTTGGATGATTTTTGGGAACTTCAATCAGCTCAGATCCTTCAACTTTTAGCAGAATCGACTTTATAGATTTAATAACCTCAATAGGAAATTGACCNATCGATGTNTCTCCAGAAAGCATGACTGCGTCAGCTCCATCCATCACTGAATTNGCAACATCATTTACTTCGGCTCTAGTAGCTGTTCTACTTTCAATCATCGATTCCATCATTTGAGTAGCAATTATTATAGGAATTCGAGCTTTTTTTGCATCTAAAACAAGTTTCTTTTGTACTAATGGAACTTCAGCAGGGGGAATNTCAACNCCAAGATCCCCACGTGCAACCATTAGACCATCACTGTTTGAAATTATACCAGATATATTTTTTATTGCTTCTGGCTTTTCGATTTTTGAAATTATGGGAATTTTATGTTTTGAAAATTTATTAATTAAATGTTTTAGTTCTTCTAAATCTTCTTTGTTTCTGACAAAAGATAGAGCTATCCAATCAACCTTTTTTTCAATAGCAAAAAGTGCATCTTGTTTGTCTTTTTCAGTCAATGCAGGGAGNGAAATTTTTGTATTGGGTAGATTAACNCCTTTATTTGAACTAAATGCCCCACCCTGAATAACTTTGGCTTTNACTTCATTTTCTTTGTCAGTTTTAATAACTTCAAAAATCAATTTTCCGTCATCAAGTAGAATTTTTTCCCCAATTGATACATCTTTTGCAAAATTTTGGTAATTCATGTAAGCTTTTTTGGAGTCACCTATAAACTCTTTATCACTCAAAAAGGTAATCGTATCATTTTTTACAACTTTGGAATNTTCTTTAATTTTTCCTATTCGAAGTTTTGGACCTTGAAGATCAGCTAAAATAGAAATATTTAAATTATGCTTGTTACTTAGTTTTCGTATTAAATTAATTTTATTTTCTGCCTCCAAGTAATTAGAGTGAGAAAAATTTATTCTAAAAACATCNACACCNTCAATAATCATTTCTTCTATAACTTTTGATTTTTCGGTTGAAGGCCCNAGGGTGGCAATTATTTTCGTTTTTTTTCTATTTAACATTAATCTATTATTAAATTAAATTTTGATTTTATTTTTTTATTATTAATTATGTATGATAAAATAATTTCGGGTAAGCTTTTAATTTTTTCAACTACAAAATTTATTTCTAGTCCAGAATTGATTTTGATAAAATAATCTACATTTTCTAATGAATCAATCAAAGATACTTTTTTTGTTTCTTCGAAAAAAAATAATGAGGTGTTAGATTTTTTTATTTTTGATTTTATTTTTTTTTGATTTGAAATTAAGCTACAGTCAATATTTTCTTTTTTTATTTCCCATTTAAAAAATTCAAAATTGGCAGAGTTTATAATTTCATTACTAAAACTTCTTTTAAATTTACCTTTCAATGTTTTATTCAAAATATATGCAAGGGAGAAACCTTCAATTACTGAGTGTACTGCAATAAGACCAAAATCATAAGTTATATCATCTCTTAGAAAATATTTTTTAGCCATTTTTAAATCAATTTATTTTAATTGTTTCATAATAAATTTTTGACACTTTTTCTTCTGCCTTTTTTTTTGACTCTTCAATTGCAAAAGCAACTTTTTTACTATCAACCAACAGTATTGATGAAAAACTAATTTTTGAGTTTGATTTGTTGTTTATTTTTGTTTTAAAAATAATTTTTTTCTTTTTCTTTTGGCACCATTCAATTAAATTTGCCTTATAACTAATAATTGATTTATTTAGATTAATCACATTTAAACTAGTTATTATTCTATTTAAAACGAAATTTTCACAAAACTTAAAACCCTTTTCAATATAGATTGCTCCGATTAATGCTTCTAGAAGGTTGCCATTAATATCATCGGATGATTTATCAACCTTGAATGATGCGATAACTAATTCATTAAGTTTTAATGAAAAACCAATTTTATTTAGATTATCTCGACTAATAATTTTAGAACGAAGTTTAGTTAAATCTCCTTCACTGTATTTTAAATAATTTGAATAAAGGTAATTTGATATTATTGTTCCAAGTATTGAGTCTCCAAGAAACTCTAGTCTTTCATAGTTAAATGCAAGACCATCTTTATCCTTTAAATTTTTNGAGCTATGTGTAAATACCTTTTTAAATAATAAAATATTTTTTATTTTAAATCCTAACAACCTTTTTAAATTATATACAAATTTCTCGTTCGGATTTTGATTTGAATTGAAAAATTTTTCTAATCCTAGCACACTTTGGATTTACATTTTTTTAAATAAAATACAAGCATTGTGACCTCCAAATCCAAATGTATTTGACATTGCCGTTTTAACATTTCTCTTAACAGCAGCTCCAAGAGTAAAATTTAACTTTGGATCAATTCTTTCGTCAAAATTTTTATGATTAATAGTTGGTGGTATTATACTTTCTTTAATTGACATTATACATGCTATAGCTTCTATTGATCCGGCTGCACCTAGCAGGTGACCTGTCATTGATTTTGTAGAATTTATATTAATATCATAAGCATTTTCACCAAAAACCTCCATAACTGCTTTAGATTCGGCTAAATCTCCAAGTGGAGTGGAAGTTCCATGCATGTTAATGGTATCAACTTCATCAATTTTAACATCAGCGTCATTGAGACAATTATTCATAACCTTAATTGCCCCGGTTCCATCTGGGTGAGGAGCAGTTATGTGATATGCATCAGCTGACAAACCGAAACCTGCTAATTCAGCATAAATTCTGGCTCCTCTGGCTTTGGCATGTTCATAGTCTTCCAGGATTAATGTTCCAGAACCTTCACCCAAAACAAATCCATCTCTATCTTTATCAAATGGTCTTGATGCTTCAGTTGGATTATCATTTCTTTTAGAAAGAGCATTTAAAGAATTAAATCCACCTATTCCTGCGATAGTTACCCCTGCTTCAGAACCTCCTGCTATCATTATATCAGCATAACCTAGCCTAATATAATTTAGAGCATCTATAATTGCATTTGAAGAAGAGGCACAAGCTGATACTGTAGCAAAATTAGGACCAGAAAAACCATATTTAATTGAAATCATTCCTGGAGCTATATCAGGAATAAATTTCGGGATAAAAAATGGATTAAATCTTGGAGTTCCTTTACCTTTTTGAAATTCAATAACTTCATTTTGAAATGTTTCTAAACCCCCAATTCCAGAACCCCAAATAACTCCTATTCTGTCTTTATTTTCACTATCAATATTCAGACCCGAATCATTTAAGGCCTCTTCAGTTGAAACTAATGCATATTGAGTAAATCTGTCAAGTTTTTTAACTTCTTTTCTGTCAAAAAAATTTAGAGGATCAAAATTTTTTAGCTCACAAGCAAATTTCGTTTTGAATTCAGAACAATCAAAATATGTTATCGGAGCAGATCCACTTCTACCTTTAATAAGCCCTTGCCAGAATTCTGATAGGTTATTCCCTATAGGAGTAAGAGCNCCCAAGCCAGTAATTACTACTCGTTTTGGCATAATTGCCACTTTAAATTATTGTGCTTGTTCAATAAATTTTATTGCTTGGCCCACTGTTGAAATATTTTCAGCTTGATCATCAGGTATTTGTATATCAAACTCCTTTTCGAACTCCATGATTAACTCTACAGTGTCTAGGGAGTCAGCTCCCAGATCATTNGTGAAGTTTGCTTCTGTAACAACTTCATTTTCGTCAACACCTAATTTGTCGACTATTATTGCTTTCACTCTTGAAGAAATGTCAGACATAATTTATTGTTTTAAATTTGTTGAAACAAAAATAAAAATTTTAAATGAATACTTGGTTTTCGTTTCGATAAATTATNTGNTAAATTTTTTAAACTTGTATAAATTAAAATTTCTTTTTTATAATTNATAAGCATCTACANTAAAATAGATTAATGAAAAATAATTTAAAAAAAATAATATTATTTGCCTCTGGAAATGGNACGAATGTGGAAAACATNATCAAATATTTTCAAAACAGCACCAAAGTAGANGTNATACTTGTTGCTGGAAATAATAAAAATGCCNATGTATTTGATAGGGTAAAATCTTACGGNATAAAAACATTGATTTTTGATCGAACTTATTTTATCAACGGATTTCTTGAGATCTTAACTAAATATAAACCAGANCTTATAGTTTTAGCAGGTTTTTTATGGAAAATTCCCAGTCAATGGATTATAAAGTTTTCAGATAAAATACTAAATATTCATCCATCTTTATTACCTAAATATGGTGGAAAAGGCATGTATGGTATGAATATCCATAAAGCTGTGAAAAAAAATNAAGAACAGGAAACAGGGATAACCATCCACNTAGTTAACNAAGATTATGACAAAGGAAGAATTATATTTCAAAAAAAAATTCAAATTCCTTCAAATTTTGATCCAGAGGATATNGCTGATAAAGTTCATGAATTAGAAAAAAAATTTTTTCCCAAAGTAATTGAAAAGTACCTTTTTGAACAGATATGAAAAAAATAAAAATATACACTGATGGTTCTTCAATTGGCAACCCTGGCCCAGGAGGTTATGGAATTATTTTATATTGGGAGGGTAAAATCAGAGAGCTCACAGGCGGATACAGAAAAACAACAAATAATAGGATGGAGCTTTTGGCCGTTATTATTGGATTAGAATCATTNANATATAAACCTTCAAATGTTACTATTTTTTCTGATTCAAAATATGTAATAGATTCAATTGAAAAAAAATGGGTTTTTAATTGGGAGAAAAAAAATTTTAAAGGAAAAAAAAATCATGATTTATGGAAAAGACTTCTCGAAATATACAGAGAACATGAAATTAAATTTAGNTGGATTAAGGGTCATAATAACCATCCTCAAAATGAAAGGTGTGATTTTTTAGCTCTTCAATCTGCAAAAGGGAGTTCTCTANGTATAGACGAATTTTATGAAAAAAACATAAAATGATTAACAAATTACAATACGAAGCTGAGNAAGTTTTTTAATTTTGNAGCATGATTAANAGATTATTAGTTGTCGGNACAATGGCCTACGATACTATCGAAACTCCTTATGGTGAAGCTGATAAAATTCTTGGTGGAGCTGCAACATATATAGGACTCGCAGCNTCCTACTTNGAAATCAATATTGGGATTGTCTCAGTTATTGGAGACGATTTTAATTCAGGTGATTTAGAAATACTTAAAAAAAGAAAAATAGACTTAACAGGTGTTGAAAAAATNAAGGGTGGTAAAACTTTTTTTTGGCATGGAAAATATGATAAAAATCTNAATACAAGAGATACTTTAGAGACTAAATTAAATGTTTTGGAAAATTTTATTCCAANNGTTCCAATTGAATGGAAAGTACCTAAANTTCTTCTTCTGGGAAATCTTCACCCTGAGGTTCAANTATCTGCATTAAGTCAAATGAGTGAGAAACCAGAACTAATTATCCTTGACTCAATGAATTTTTGGATTGATAATTATAGAGAAACCTTAGATAAGGTTATNANTAAAGTTGATATTTTATGTGTAAATGATGAGGAGGCACTTGAACTAACAAAAAAAAAGACATTGGTAAATGCTGCTGATGAAATTCAAAAATATGGNCCTAAATATGTTATAATAAAAAAAGGNGAACACGGAGCAATGTTATTTAATAAGAATAATATTTTTTTTTCCCCAGCATTTCCATTGAAAAGTTTAAGAGACCCAACAGGTGCAGGTGANAGTTTTGTCGGAAGTTTTGCNGGTTACNTAACAAAGACAAANAATTTTTCATTCGAGGCAATGAAAGCTGGGTTNATTTATGCCTCATCNTTAGCTTCATTTTCTGTTGAAAANTTTGGTACTGAGGGACTCCAACAACTAAATAAAAATAAAATTCGTGATCGAATGACTTACTTGAAAAATTTAACAAGTTTTGATTCAAAATTGAGTAATTTNGTTTNATTATGAGTGATGCTGTCAAACATGAGTGTGGGATTGCTTTAATACACCTTAAAAAACCTCTGAGTTATTTTAAGAAAAAATACGGGACCTCCTTGTATGGTATAAATAAGATGTACTTAATGATGGAGAAACAACATAACAGAGGTCAAGACGGAGCTGGCTTTGCAAGTATAAAGCTAGATCTTCCTCCTGGTCAAAGATACATAAGTAGAATCAGATCTAATGATAGTGAGCCAATTCAAGATATATTTAAAAAAATAAATAATAGGGTCGTTTCTGAATTAAAAGTTTCTCCCAATCTATTGGATAATGCTGAGGAATTAAAATTACGTGTTCCATATATTGGTGAAATTATGTTAGGTCATGTCAGGTATGGAACTTTTGGAAAAAATACTTTAGAGAGTGTCCACCCTTTTTTACGACAAAATAATTGGAAGCATCGAAATTTGATAATTGCTGGTAATTTCAATATGACAAATGTTACAGAGTTATTTGAAAATCTTGTAGAGCTTGGTCAGCACCCAAAGGAAAGAGCAGATACAATAACTGTAATGGAGAAAATCGGACATTTTTTAGATGATGCTGTTGCAAAAATATATAAGAAATTAAAAAAAGAAGGTTTTAATAAAGCTGAAGCATCACCTCAAATTGCCTCAAGATTAGATATGTCAAAAGTTTTGACAAAGGCATCTAAGAATTGGGATGGAGGCTACGCAATAGCAGGTATGCTCGGTCATGGAGAGTCATTTGTCCTGAGAGACCCTTCGGGTATAAGACCGGCATATTATTACGAAGATCCGGAAATAGTTACTATCGCATCTGAAAGGCCTGTTATTCAAACTGTTTTTGATGTTCCTTTTACAAAAATTAAAGAGCTTCAACCAGGAAGAGCCATAATAACTAAAAAGGGTGAAAGTGCAAAAATTGTAAAAGTTTTAGAGCAATTACCCAAGAAATCATGCTCTTTTGAAAGAATTTATTTTTCTCGAGGAAGTGATGCGGAGATTTATAGAGAACGAAAATTATTAGGAAGGAAAATCTTTCCAGAAGTTTTAAAATTCATAAACTCTGATTTTAAAAATACAGTTTTTTCTTTTATACCAAATACAGCGGAAACTTCATTTTATGGAATGATTGATGCTGCTCAGGAGCATATAAAAAAAATGCTCTTAGATTTAATTCAAAAAAATTCTCCAAACAATACAAAATATTTAGAGGAACTAATTACTTTAAAACCGAGAATTGAAAAAATTGCTATTAAAGATGCCAAATTGAGAACTTTTATTACGGAGGATTCAAGTAGAGATGATCTTGTTGCTCATGTTTATGATGTTACATATGGTGTGATTAAAAAAACCGATAATCTAGTCATAATTGATGATAGTATTGTTAGGGGAACTACTTTAGAGAAAAGTATTTTAAGAATGCTTGATAGATTAAATCCAAGTAAAATTATAATTGTTTCAAGTGCCCCGCAGATTAGGTATCCAGATTGTTATGGAATTGATATGGCTAAACTAGAGGATTTCATTGCATTCAAGGCTGCAATTTCATTACATGAGGATCTTGGTAATAAAAAAATCATTTTAGATTCTATTTATAAGAAATGTAAAGATGCAATAATTAATGATATTCAAGAAACAGAAAATTTTGTCAAAGAATTATACAAACCTTTCACCTCAAATCAAATATCTAATAAAATTGCTGAGTTGTTATCTCAAAACGGTTTAAAATCAGAATTAAAAATAATTTACCAATCAATTGAAAATTTACACAAATCATGTCCCACACATCAAGGAGATTGGTACTTTTCCGGTAATTACCCTACACCAGGAGGAAATAGGGTAGTTAATAAAGCATTTATTAATTTTTACGAAGGTAACTCAACGAGGGCTTATTAATAAATTCTATGAATGTAATTCATATAGTTTATTGACATTTTCCCAATTTATAATTTCAAAAAATGCATTAATATAATCTGGTCTTCTATTTTGGTAATTCAAATAATAAGCATGTTCCCATACGTCAAGACCTAGAATCGGATATCCTCCAGAACCAATTCCTGGCATAAGTGGATTATCTTGATTTGCAGATGAACACAATTCAATTTCACCACCAGGGTGAACACATAGCCAAGCCCAACCAGAACCAAATCTAGTAGCTGCTATATTAGAAAATGCATTTTTAAATGATTCAAATGATTTATAAACCGAATTAATGGCGTCTAGGAGCCTACCTGTGGGTAAACCACCACCTTTAGGACTCAAGCTTTCCCAGAAAAGACAATGATTAAAGTATCCTCCGCCATTGTTCCTCAATGCTGTATTGTTCATATCGAGATTTTTAAGAATCTCTTCAATTGATTTGTTTTCTAGTTCATTTCCCACTAGAGAATCATTAAGTTTCGTGGTATAGCCATTATGATGTTTTCCATGATGAATTTCCATTGTTTTTGTATCAATGTGGGGTTCTAATGCATCATTTGAATAAGGTAAAGATGGGAGTGTAAAAGCCATAAGAATAATTTTAATATTTTTTACAAATTTATAATTTCTTTTTCTTATTTCAGTTTTTTGAGATAAAGAAACTGTTACATTTACATGTTACTTAATTAAAATGATAAAACCCTCCTTTAATATAATTGATGCCTCTGCTGGATCTGGAAAAACATACTCGCTTGTATTCAATTATATTAAGGAGTTGCTTTCTAATTCCGACGATGATCATTATAGGACATTGTTAGCATTGACTTTTACAAATAAGGCAGTTAATGAAATGAAATTTAGAATTATTGAAAATCTTTCAGATTTTATGAATAAAGATGATTGTGAAATGAGAAATAAAGTTTCGCAAGAAGTTAATTTAGATCAAAAAGAAATTCGAGCAAAATCAGAAAGAATACTAAAAAATATTTTATTTAATTATGCGGGGTTTGATGTTTTAACCCTCGATTCCTTTACACATAGAATAATAAGATCCTTCGCATTAGAACTCAAGCTTCCAAAATCATTTGAGGTGGTGATAGACCAAGATGAAATTTTGAATGAAATCATTGATATTTTAATAGATCAAGTTGGAGTTGACAAAGAAATAACTAAATCTCTTGTTGATTACACATATTATAAAATTGATAAAAATAATAAACGGACCATAAAAGATATTTTTATAGATGTATCAAAGATTATTTTTAATGAAAATGATAGAGAGTATTTAAAAAAAATAAGATCCAATACTCCAGATGATTTTAAGAAGACTCAAATGGAATTAAATAAAATTAGATTAATAGAATCTAACAAAGCTGTTGAATATGCAAAGTCAGCATTAAATATATTGTCATCAAATGGTCTAAGTGAATCAATTTTTTCTAATGGATTGGTTATTAAACATTTCAATTCAATTGTTAAAAAAAAATTTGAGGGTCTTTACTCAAACAATCTTGAAAAAAATTTACGTGAAAAAAATAGAGTCATAAAAAAAACAAATAATCCAAATGACTTAATAAATATTGCAGAAAAATTAATTCCTGAAATTCACAAATATTTCATGCATACAAAGAGATGTATTTTAAAATGTAATTTAATTGATGAACTTAACAAGCAGTGGATTCCAGTTTCATTTATTTCAAAAATAGCGGATACTTTGAACAGCTATCAGAATGAAGAAAAAAAAATATTAGTTGGTCAATTTAATGAAAAAATATCTGAAGTTGTAGATGAATATGAAGCACCTTTTATTTATGAGAAAATTGGAGAAAAGTATAAGCATTTTTTTATTGATGAATTTCAGGATACTTCAAATCTTCAGTGGAAAAATTTAAAACCACTATTAATAAATGCTCTGGAAGTTGAGGATTTAAATGGTGAATATGGTTCGGTTTTTTTAGTTGGTGATCCTAAACAAGCTATATACAGATGGAGAGGTGGTAATATTAACATGTTTTTAAATTTTTTAAATAATAAAAAATTTAATAATACAAAAATTAATATCATAAAGCGACTTAAAAATCAAAGAAGTCTATACGAAATAGTTGATTTCAACAATAAATTTTTTGAAATTGCGCTTGAATCACTTTCTCATTCTGAATATCGTTCATTCTATAAAAAGTCTTTTTATCAAGAAATAATATCACCAAAAGGAGGAAAAGTTGAAATACATTTTGTAAATGAGAAAGAAAATACAACTCATGTAAAAAAAACAATTGATTCGCTTTTAGAGGCCAAAAAAAATGGATTTAATTGGGGATCAATGGCAATTTTAGTTAGAAAAAAAAATCAAGCAATATCAATTTTTGAATCTATCTCAAAAACAGAGATACCAATTGTCTCAACTGAGTCACTTTTAATTAAAAAATCCTCATCAATTAGTTTAATTATTTCAGTTTTAAAGCTCAATATTTTTCCAGAAAAATTAATTGAAAGAGCTAATATTTGCAAATACTTTATTAAAAATAACCATTTGGATAAATATGCACATGAAATTTTTGCTAACTCTATAAAAGGTACAATCAATGATTTTTCTATTTTTTTAACTAAAAAATTTGGATTTTCATTTAACCCTAGTCAGATTCAACATCTCAGTTTTTTTGAACTAATAGAAAGTTATATTGATGATTTAGGTTTGAATAAAAATTTTGATTCATATCTCGAATTCTTTTTGGAATATTGTTATGATTTTTCAATGAAATCAGATGATATATTTAAATTTTTAAAAAAATGGGAAAGTGATTCAGAGAAATTAACTATACCATTACCAGATGACACTCAAGCAGTAAGAATAATGACCATTCACAAAGCAAAAGGGTTACAATTTCCATTCGTAGTTTTACCATTTTTGAGTTCAGATTTTCAGCCAAGCCCTAGCATTATTAGACAAGTTTGGTTTCCATTGGACTTTGAAAATACATTGGTGGATTTTGGGAGAATTAACATATCATCAAGACTAGAAACATATGGAGAAAAATCCAAAGAAATTTTTGATAAAGATAAGAATGAAAATGAATTAGATGCATTAAATAACCTTTATGTCGCTTTGACCAGAGCAAAAACTAAAATGGTAATAATAACATCGTTATTGAAAAAGCCAAAAGCNAGAAAAAATTATTCTCAATTATTTTATGAGTTTGTCAAAAATAATGGTTTAGATCCTGATGTAAATCATCCAGCCATTTTTGGTTCTAAAAATTCTTTTTATAAAACAAAAGAAGATGAAAAATTTAAAAAGGATTCAGTTAGACCAAAATTTAACTTCCATTGGAAAAATAGACTAAAAAAATTTGATTCAACTAATTATAATGCTGAAAAAGGTGTAAATATTCACATTTTGTTTTCAAAAATTGAAAATTTTTTAGATGTTGATTCAGCTATCGATTATTGTATAAAGAGTGGAGTTTTTAAAACCGAAAATAAATTTGAATTAAAAAATTTAGTTAACAAGGTCATCTATCATGACAAATTAAAAAATGTTTTTGAAATGGGAAATAAAATTTATAATGAAAAGGATATTTTGGTTCCTAGGAAAGGCCTAATAAGACCTGATAAAGTTGTATTAACAAAAACAAAGTGCTATGTTCTTGACTATAAGACTGGAAAAGCAATTGATAATCATAGTGAACAAATCTTGGAGTATTCAAATTATCTAGAATCAATTATTTCACTCCCAATTGTATCGTACTTGGTATACATTAATAAAGATGTGACTGTGAAAGATATAATTAGCTGAAAAATATAAATAATTATGAATAAATTTTTGAATTATGTTGCCGAAAAAATTATTGATAATAGTGATTTATCTAATTTAAAGTTAATTCTGCCAAGTAATAGAGCATCATTATTTTTAAGGAATATACTCATACAAAAAATAGAAAAACCAACATTTTCACCGTCAATAATTAGTATTTCTGATTTCATTGAAGATTTATCAGAAATAAAAAGAGTTAATAAAACACAAGCTGTTTTTGAAATGTATATATCATATTGTGAAAACACCTCTAAAAAAGATCAAGAAAATTTTGATGATTTTATGGGGTGGGCAGATATTATAATAAATGATTTTAATTTAATCGATAATTACCTCGTTGACACAAATGCAATTTTTTCGAATATGATATCTGCATCAGAAATTAAAGATTGGGCAACTTTCAATGATTTTAAGGTATCAAATAAAAACGTAAATTTTTGGGAAAAAATACCAAAAATATATTCATCTTTTTCCAAATCTCTAGTTAAAAAAGGTATTGGAACAATTGGAATTCAATCAAGAGAGGCCATAAAAAATTTAGAATTATACATGTCAGAGAATGATAAATTTCATTATTTCATTGGATTTAATATGTTGAATAAAGCTGAAAGTACTATAATTCAAGAATTTTTATCTCAAAACAAAGGAGAAGTCTTTTGGGATTTGGATCACGAATTTTATNAAGATAAAAAAAATACTGCAGGTAAACATATTAGATCATATTACAAGAGCTGGAAGTGTTTAAGAGATAAAAACCCTGATGGACTATCAAAAAATTTTGGTAAAGAAAAAAACTTTCACATAATTGAAACTTCCAACAAGGTCAGCCAGGTTAAATATGCTGCACAAATAGTTAATAGATGGAAAACAGGAGGTAATTTTTCTAGAAAGGGAGTGGTCATTGGAGATAATAATACACTTCCTACTTTTTTATCGGGAATTGATATAGACAANAAGTATTGGAACGTAACAATGGGGATACCCATAAAAAATTCCAAATTTTTGAGCATAATTAACTCCATTTTTGAAATGCATATAAATGCATTTAATAACAAATTTTTTTATGANGATGTAATATCAGTTCTAACTAATACTTATATAATAAAACATTACAAAAAAGAAGATATAAACTTAAAAGACAAAATAAAAAAATTAAAAAATTCAAATCAAAACTCAATTAAACCAAATCAATTGTATAATCAAAAAAACTTATTTGAACTTTCTTTATTTAAACCGATAGATTCAGGTTCAGAGTTAATATTAAAACTAAATAAAATAATTAAGTTTTTAGAAAAAGATAATGATGAAATTAAAAATGACTTGATTGCACTTAATGATATAGTTATGATAAAAGATATTTTATCCGAATTATTGAGTTACACAAATAAAATTTCAGATTTTTCTGTTGAGTTGCTTTTTTATATCTATAAGAAATATATTGAGGAAGAAAAATTAAATATATCTGGAGATTATAATTCTCAAATTCAAATTACAAGTCTCTCAGAAACAAGATTAATTGATTTTGATACTGTATTGTTAACTGGTGTTAATGAGGGGATTTTACCAAAAGGAAGGTCAGGTGATAGTTTTTTACCATTTGATATAAAAAAACATTATGGGCTTCCAACTTTTTATGATTATGATGCTAGGGAAACTTACCAGTTTTATAGGCTTATTCAAAATGCAAAAGAGATATATTTATTATACAGTAATAGTGAAAGAGGATTAGGGGGTATAGAAAAAAGTAGGTTTATACACCAGCTTATAAATTTTAAAAAACCGAATCATAAAATAAATTTTTTCAAGACAAGNAATCTTTTTAAAGAAGAAGATACGTTTCAAATCAGCAAGACCAAAAAAATAGTAAACATAATAAAGAAAAAATTAGAAGATGGTATTTCTCCTTCAGCATTATCTATGTTTTTAATTGACCCCATGAGATTTTATTTTCATCATTTGCTTAGAGTAGAGGAAGGTAAAGAACATTCAAAAATTATTGATGCAGCGGATAAAGGAAATATAGCTCATGAAACATTAAAGGAATTATACGATTCATATGTGTCANAATATATTTACGAAAATGATTATGACAAAATTCTAGAAAGACTACCTATTGTATTGAATAAAAAGTTTGATAAATATAATGTTGGAAATACAGAAAGAACAGGTTATAACTATCTGATTTATGAAGAGTTAAAAAAGCAATGCATAGAATTTTTGGAATCGGAAAAGGAGTTAGTTAAGAAGGGAAACAAATTAAAAATAATTAAATTAGAAAAAAGAATTGAATATAACCTTGATATAAAAGAATTACCCAGCAAGGTCAGAATATATGGATTTATCGATAGAATTGATGAGTGGAATGGAAAAATTAGAATCTCTGATTATAAAACTGGAACAGTAAAAAAAGATAAGTTAAAATTCTTTTCTGATTTCTCTTTTGATCAATTAGATTTTAAAAAAAATTATGATAATAAATCTTTATTCCAATTATTAATTTATTCATACATGTATTTTAAACAAAATTCGGTTGTTAAAATTAAGGCTGGTATAATTCCTCTTAAAACCCCNAAAGATTATTATTATAACATTACAACATCAAAAGAAAAAAATGATAATGATTTCTTATTAAAAGAAAATTTCATTCAATTTGAAAAGGAATTAATAAATATTTTTAAAAATTTATTTGATGAAAAAGTACCATTCTTTACNAATGATTTAGAATAATTTCTTTATAATAGCAATATATATNACAAAATNATGGTAAATAAAGATGATTTTGATAAGTTAGACGCCGATAAGGATGGGGTTATTTCAGAGAAAGAGTTTGAAAAAGCAAAAGATATTTTATCTGACGAAAAAGGAATTGAAAAAGAAAAGCTTAATTGGTTTTTAAGATTAATAACATTAGGGGATAGATTTTCTTTTAAAGATTTAATGGATAGGGCAAAACAGGCTTTTGTTCAATTTATTGTCGTTTTTTTTGGGGTATTAATATCATTTGGTGTTGAACAAAAGGGAGATGATTTTGAAGATAGAGAATGGAATATTGAAAATTTACATAATCTTCTCGATGAGATGAATAGTTTAAAAGCATATACTGAGGAACATTTAATGACTGTAGAATATATAAGAGGAGAGTATAAAGACTTACTTGAAAATTGGGAAAGCGATAAGAGATCTCTATTTATATGGGTATATGGACCAGATGATTATGGATACCCTTTAAAAGAATACACTAACAGAATGCCCTTTGATCCCGACAGAAGAGTATATGAAACCATAAAGCTTGATGGAACGTTTCGATTTTTAGGAACCGAGGTTGCAAAAGCAGTTTATGATGCTTATGATGGAACTCTATATCAGTACATTAAAATAAATGCTGATAAGGAAGAAGAAGTGTTTACAAAAAAATTTAATGATAGAGTTGACAGTAAATGGATTTATGATTTGGACAAGATTGATTTTGACGACCCTCAATTTTGGTTAAAAAACAAAAAATATATTCAAGACGATTACTTCGTGAAATATAATATTTTTAAAAGAATTGAGCTTTGGGATCAAACAATTGAACAAATCAAGGAATATTTAAATTTAGTAGATACAAGTATAGCCACTCTTCAAAAAGAAATTAAAACAAAGGATGAAGAAATTGAAATTATCTATTGGGTTTTTTAAGGTATTTTTCAACTAATCCAGCACTGATCTTTCCTGAAATTAATGATGGAGGAACTCCAGGGCCAGGAACTGTAAGTTGACCAGAAAAGTAGAGTCCTTTTACTTTTTTGCTCTCCAGTTTTGGCCTTAGAAATGCAGTTTGAAATAATGTCATTGCCATTCCATAGGCATTTCCTTTGTATGAATTATATTCAGAAATAAAGTCATTTATACAAAAAGATTCTTTGAATAAAATATGCTTATTAATTTCTTGTTCAGTTCTTTTCTCTAAACGTTTAATTACAAGATCTAAATATTTTTTTCTTAGATCTTTAGTATCATTTAAACCAGGAGCCAAGGGAATTAGAATAAAGCATGCTTCTTTACCTNGGGGCGACATAGTTGAATCAGATTTAGATGGAAAATTCACATAAAATAATGGTTCTTCTGGCCATTTTGGATCATCGTATATTTCAGCAGCATGTTTATCAAAATCTACATCAAAAAATAGAGTGTGGTGAGCAACATTTTTAACTTTTTTATTTAAACCAATATAAAATAAGAGTGAGGAAGGAGCGAAAGTTTTTTTACTCCAGTAACTTTCACTGTATACCCTAAATTCTTTATTTATTAGTGTTTCAGTATGGTGATAGTCTGCACCACTTAATATTNCATCTGCTTCAAAGAATTTTTTATTAACTATTATTCCCTTTGCTTTTGATTGATCCACAACAATTTTTTCAACCGGAGAATTTAAATGAAACTTAACACCCAATGATTCAGCTAGTTTAACCATTCCTTTTATCACAGAATAAATACCGCCCTCAGGATGCCATGTTCCAAGACCATAGTCTGCAAAATTCATAAAATTGTAAAATGCGGGGGTGTCTTTGGGTTTAGCGCCCAGGAATAGGACTGGAAATTGAAGAAGCTGTCGTAATTTAGGGTTTTTAAAATTTTTATAAACATCACCTTTTATATTTCTTATGAATAAATTTAATTTTTTAATTGTCTCGAATGTTATTAATTCGAGTGGAGATTTTCCTGGTCTGTAAACAATTTTATTTATGGCTATATCATAATTAATTTTTGCATTTTCAATAAACTTTTTAAGTTTTTCTCCACTTCCTTTTTCCTCATTTTCAAAAACGCTTATAATTTTATTTAGATTGCCATCAATTACAATTTTTTCGTTTGTCCCAAAATAAACTTCGTAAGCAGGATCTAACCTTTTTAAATTATAATAATCGCTTGGACTCTTGTCAAAATCATTAAAAAATCTTTCAAAAATATCCGGCATCCAATACCAAGAAGGTCCCATATCAAAGGTAAAACCATCTTTTTTAAATTGCCTCGCACGCCCACCTAAACTATTATTCTTTTCAAAAACCTCAACTTGGTAACCCCTCTTTGACAAGTAACAAGCCGAGGATAATGAAGAAAATCCTGACCCAATAATTATGACTTTATGATTCATAATAACAAAAGTATATTCTCAAACATATTAGTAAATAAATTTATAATTATTTATTACCTTTTTTTTCCGGCCTTTATAATTTCCTCAACAAAAGATGCGCTAATTACTCCCGTTGGAATTGCAACAACTCCAATTCCTACTAGAGAAATTATTGATGCAAAAATTTTTCCACCAACAGTTATAGGATAAACATCTCCATAACCAACGGTTGCAAGTGAAACAGTAGCCCACCAAATTGATTCTGATATACTAGAAAATTTTTCGGGTTGGGCGGCATTTTCAAGATAGTAAATAGCAGATGCTGAGAACAAAATTGTTAAAATAGATAGAAAAAGTGTAAACTTTAATTCGCTTTTTACAGCCCATAGCGCNTTACCAAAAAGTTTCAATGATTCAGAATCTCTACCAAGCTTAAAAATCCTTGTCAATCTAAATAACCTAAGAATTCTTAAGAACCTTCCATCGATTTTTGTAAACTGGCTTAAGAAGAAAGGAATTATTGAGATTAAATCGATTATTCCAAATAAACTGGTCATGTAGGAAAAAGCTCCTTTTAATTTAGATTTTTTATATGCATGGGAAACACGATAAATATATTCTGCTGAAAAAATACAAATTGAAATAGCTTCAAAAAAATAAAACTCGTTNCTATAGATGGATCTTATTGAAACATGAGATTCAGCTATCATTGCAATTATGTTTGCGATAATTAGAATATAAATGAATTGATCAATACTTTTATGAAGATTCATTTATTTTTTTTTATGTCAATTATTATTCCCATCATAACTATGATCGATGTAATTATAACTAAAACGGCAACGAATTTTGGAGTCATCAATAATATTTTTAGCTAAAATAATTAAAACTAATTAAGAAAAATATAATAAAGATTATTATGTTAGATTTATAAATAAATGAACGAAATTTGTAGAAGATAAAATTCGAGTTTGAAGGATTATAAAATAGGTTCATTTACTACATTAACAATTTTTTCTTTTGGTAAAAACTGGTATTGGCCACTAAAACAAATGGCTTACAGTAAAAAAAATTTCGTTGAGGAAAACGGCCTTGAGTTTGTGAGAGTAATGGGAACCGGAGGTGGTTCTGGATTTAGTTTAAAACCAGACTTTAGTTCATACGCAATTCTTTGCGTATGGAAAAACAATTATTCATCGGAAGCATTCTTTAAGAACCATCTCATATTTAAAACTTATGTAAAAAAATCAGTTAGTTTTAGACATATAGAAATGATAGCAATAAAAAGTAATGGGTTTTGGGACGGATTAAAACCTTTTAAAAATCAGGAAATTAAGAAAAAGATCAATAGTCATCCAATAGCAGTTATAACTCGCGCAACATTAAATATGAAGATGTTATTTCAGTTTTGGAAATCAGTACCTAGCATTAGTAAGGCAATAAAAGATGCTAAAGGAGTTTATTTCTTTAAAGGTATAGGAGAGCTTCCATTTATTCAACAAGCAACAATAAGTATATGGAAAGATAATGATTCAATTAATAAATTTGCATATAATAATATGGATCATAAACTAGTTATAAAAAAAACCAGACAAAATAATTGGTACAAAGAAGATTTATTTTCNAGGTTTTTAGTGATTTCAGATTTGAATAATAGATTTGAAAAATGAAAAAAGCTATAATTATTGGTTCAGGTATTGGTGGTATTGCACTTAGTATTAGACTAGCTAAAGTGGGATATTTAGTTAAAGTTTTTGAATCAAATTCATACCCAGGAGGTAAAATACATTCAATTGAAAAAGAAGGTTTTAGATTTGATGCAGGTCCTTCTTTATTTACAATGCCAGATTATGTTGATGAGTTGTTTAAGTTATGTGATGAAAACCCAAGGGATTATTTTAATTACAAAAGAAAAAAGATTGGTTGTAAATATTTTTGGGAGGATGGGACTGAACTCATTGCTTATGGGGATAAAAAAAGTTTTCTAAACGAAGTTGAAAAAAAATTAAATATTCCAAAAAAAATATTAACACAATACTTNAAAANAGCAAAAGTAAAATATGATAGTACTTCACCTTTGTTTTTAAATAAATCACTACATAAGATTAAAACCTATTTATCAAAAGAGGCTTTAAAAGCAGTTTTATCATCCTATAAATACGATATTTTCAAAAGTTTACATCAAGTCAATCAGGAGCAATTAAAGGAACCACACTTAGTTCAGCTATTTGATCGCTTTGCAACATACATTGGGTCTGACCCCTTTCAGGTATCAGGAATGATGAGTTTAATTCAGCATTTGGAAAAACATTTTGGCACCTATGTTCCATTAAAAGGGATGATAAGCATAACAGAATCGTTATTTCATTTATCAAAAAGACAAGGAGTGGAATTCATATTTGATAGTAAAGTTGATAGAATTATAGTAGAAAAAAATAATTCAAAAGGTATTAAAAGTAATGGAAAATTTCATCACTCAGATATAGTAATTAGTAATATGGATATTAATCCAACTTATAATATCCTAATGCAAGATTTTCCTAAACTAAAAAAAATAATTAATAACAAACCATCAAGTTCAGCATTGATTTTTTATTGGGGAATTTCAAAAAACTTCCCAAATCTCGACTTACATAATATTTTTTTCTCAAAAAACTACAATGAAGAATTTGAACAAATCTTCNAATATTATAATATTTCTAATGACCCTACAGTTTATTTAAANATAACNTCTAAGGACGTCAAAGGGGATGCTCCAATGGGATGCGAAAATTGGTTTGTAATGATAAATTCCCCATATAATAATGGACAAGATTGGGATTTAATTGTGTCGAGGGTTAGAAAAAACGTAATAAAAAAATTGTCCAAAATATTAAAGACTGATATTTCAAAAAATATAGTAGCAGAAGAAATCATGACGCCAGTAGATATTCAGAATAAAACTAGTTCTCATCTAGGATCATTGTATGGTCCATCGAGTAATAATTTACTATCAGCATTTTTCAGGCACTCAAACTTTTCCAGTGATATAAAAAATTTGTTTTTCTGTGGTGGAAGTGTTCATCCAGGGGGTGGTATCCCAATTTGTTTATTATCNGCNAAAATTACCGCTGAATTAATTAATAAAATAAATAAATGAATAAATTTTTTGGTTTTTCGTTTCTATCAATTTCAATTTTTATAGTTTGGGTTTTTCATTTATCAGGAATTCTTGGGATTTTTTTTGGAGATAGTACTTGGTTTATCTCTACTACCCCTTTAAATTTAATTTTATCACTTGTTTTATTGTTGTTAAATTCTAATGACTCAAATAAAATTGTGATGATTGCTTGTTTGGCATTTGTTATAGGGATGTTTGCTGAAATACTTGGTGTTAACTACGGACTTATTTTTGGTAATTACAAGTATGGAAATACCCTTGGTCCAAAAATGTTTAATGTTCCAATTTTAATAGGGTATAATTGGGCAATGGTTTTAATAATTACAGCAAGTATTGCTCAAAAAATTTCAAAAAAAATTGAAATTAGATTACTTATTGGAATGATTTTAATGCTTTTTCTTGATATTTTAATTGAGCCTGTAGCTCCATATCTTGATTTTTGGACCTTTAAATCAGGAATTGCTCCAATACAAAATTATATTGGTTGGGTNATTGTTTCATTTCCTCTTCATTTTTTATATTATAAATTTGGAATTAAAAAAAACAATCGATTCTCAATTCATTTATATCTTGCTCAAATTTTATTTTTTTTAGCACTTTTATTTAAATTTAAAATTTTGTAATAAATGAATCCATTAAGATTTTTTACTTTATTAATTTTTACATCATTTAGTTGTCAAGAAAGTGTTGTTAAAGAAACTAAAATAAAAGGCTTTGATACCATTAATAAATATAATTTATCGAAAGTGGAAAAATTAGTTGAAATTTCGATGGAATATAGAAAAGAAAACAACATTGATTCATGGACTGAACTTAATAATTTTATAGATCTTTTTGAAAACTTGGTCAATATGGTACCTGAAGGAAATTTGGTTTTTATAGAAGATTTAATTACCAAAACAGATGACCTGATTAAGTCAAATTTTCCAGAAAAACTTGATGTTCCTGATATTAAAAGTAGAGTTAAAGTAGTGAAATCTATTTTATTGAAATGTAAATATAATTCCGAAAATAAAAATTGGAAAGATTTGAATATTAGTTTAAGTGAACTCTATATTAGTTATAATTCGTTAATAAATAGAATCACTTCGATTAGTGATGAAAATGATATTTTTAAAATCATAAAATAAAAGTTTTCAAAGATTTAATAGTAAGTTTTTCTGTTTGAAATTGTAATTAATTTTATTAATCAATTTTTCAGAGGATATTATTTTATTTGATTTTTTGCCAGCAATAAATTTTGGAGGTAAAATGTTAAATTCTTTTGCAATTAAAGTGTAATAATCTTTTTTTAAAGGATGATATGGGGATACGGCATTGAATAAACTATTTTCTTTTGGAAATCTATCTATTATTTTTAGGATTATTCCAATAACATCATCAATGTGAATTAGATTTACAAATTCATTTCCTTTATTGAAATCTTTTCCACTTATTGAGTGAATTGGATGGATGTCCTCTCCAATCAGTCCTCCTAGACGAATATTTACTGTTTTAAATGGACCACTATTTAGTATATTTTCTACGGAGATAATTTTAATACCATTTGGAGAATTAGGTTTACATTCTGCTTTTTCATCCAACAACTTATTTGGATGCCCATATACACTAATACTACTTAGGTAAATTACTTTTTTTATCGATTCTCTTTTAATTATCTCAACTAGTTGAGAAATTAAATTATTAAATGCAATTGATTTAATATCACTTCGACCAAATGGTATAGTAATTATTAATAAGTCTAATGATTTAAAAAATAATGATGTATTAAAATTTTTATCAACTACGTATTTAAAGGAATTAATTCCTGATTCAGATAATTTTAAAATTTTATCATTTGATCTAGCTGTACCATTAACTTTATATCCTTTTTCAACTAAAGTTTTTGCCAAAGGGAATCCTACTCTTCCACAACCTAAAACACCTATTGTCCTCATTTATTTTCCAAAATTAAATAAAATTAACTATCTTAAAATGAATTAATTATCAATAAATGGCAATTAAAAGTTTTCAGGCTGCTAAAATGCCTCCAGCAAAAAAGATTGTTAAAAATATTCTTGTTCGGGATATAATGACTAAAAACTTGATTTTATTTCGTCCCAAACAATCTATTCATGATGTTATGAAGGCGTTTATAAAGTATAAAATTTCGGGTGGACCAGTGGTAAATAAGTATGGCGATTTAATGGGAATTATTTCAGAGGCGGATTGTATGAAAGAGATTTCAGAAAGTAGATACTTTAATATGCCAATTCTTGACAAGTCGGTTTATCACTTTATGACCAAAGATGTTGAGACAATCGAAGCAAATAATTCAGTTTTTGATGCTGCATCAACTTTTTTTAGGACTAAAAGAAGACGTTTTCCAGTTCTTGATAATAAAAAATTGGTAGGTCAAGTCAGTAGAAAAGACATTGTAATAGCTGCATTAAACCTCAAAAGCCAAACATGGCACTGATTAATATACTTTGAGACCAATCTTTATGTTTTGAGAATCTGGTTCTAAAAAAATTATTTTTCCTAAGTTATTTTTTACAAGTAGAATTAGTCCTTGACTTTCTTGACCCTTAACCTTTTTTGGTTTAATATTTGCAAGAACGCAAACTTTTTTCCCAATTATTTGTTTTAAATTTTTAATTCCATTTAGATTACAAACAACAATTATTTTTTTAAAACCAATATCTATATTAAGCTTAAAAAAACTGTTATAATTTGGTATTTTTTCAACTTGTAATATCTGTCCAATTCTAATATCAAGCTTCTGAAATTGTCGAAAGTCAGTGTTGGGTTTTTTCTCAAAAATTTGTATTGTTTTATTCAGATTGTTTTTTTTGCAGTTTATCCATTTGTTTTTTAATCTGGTCATCTTCTATTTTTGAAAATAAAAGTTCTTGTTTTCCAATTATATGACCTTCTTTGAAAATCTCATCATTTTTAATTTTACTCCATTTAAAAACTTCAATTCTTAAAAGCTTTTGAAGTTTTTTATATGTAGCAGGTAAAAAAGGCTCACTTAAATATGTTAATACTCCTGTTATTTGAATACTTGTATTTAAAACAGTTGCTACCCTATTAGGTGATGTTTTAATTAATTTCCAGGGTTCCTGATCCGCAAGATATTTATTTCCAATCCTAGCTATATTTATTAACTCTTTCAGTCCATCTCTAAACTGAAATTTTTCAATTGAATTTTTGATCTTTGNTGGTATTNTACCTATTTCTTGAAATATTTTAATATCGTCATCTAATAAACTTTCTGATTTTGGCACGCTTCCTTTGTAATATTTATTTATTAAAACAACTACTCTATTAACAAAGTTTCCATAAATGGCAACGAGTTCGTTATTATTTCTTGATTGAAAGTCTTTCCATGTAAAGTCATTATCTTTAGACTCTGGGGAATTTGCTGTTAAAACATATCTTAAAACATCCTGTTGTTCTGGAAATTCCTCCAAATACTCATGAAGCCAGACAGCCCAATTTTTTGAGGTTGATATTTTCCTTCCCTCTAAATTTAAAAATTCGTTTGCAGGAACATTTTTAGGTAAAATATAATTTTTTGAGGTCTTTAATATAATTGGAAAGATTATACAATGAAAAACAATATTATCTTTTCCAATAAAATGAATTAATTCAGTTTTTTCATCTTTCCAATANGGTTTCCAATCTTTATTGTTTTTTTTTGCCCATTCTTTTGTTGATGAAATATAACCTATTGGAGCATCAAACCAAACATACAATACTTTATTCTTATATTTTTCAATTGGTACTGGAACTCCCCAGTCTAGGTCTCTTGTAACAGCTCTTGGTCTAAGACCACTGTCAATCCAAGATTTTACTTGTCCGTAAACATTTGGTTTCCAATCATTTTTGTGACCTTTAATTATCCAATCATTAATAAACTTTTCATATTTATTTAGTGGTAAATACCAATGTTTTGTCATTTTTAGTATGGGTTTTGTACCTGACAATCTTGATTTTGGATTTATTAGTTCAAGCGGGTTTAAACTGCTTCCACAATTTTCACATTGATCTCCATAAGCCTCATCATGCCCACACAATGGGCATGTGCCTGTAATATATCTGTCAGCTAAAAACTCCTTAGCTTCATCATCAAAAAGCTGTTCGGATTCTTTTTCAATGAAGATTTGCTTATCATTCAAATTAATGAAAAACTCTTGGGCAGTATCGTGATGAATTTTATGAGAGGTTCTTGAATAATTATCAAAAGAGATATTAAATCTTTTAAAAGAATCTCGGATTATTTTATCATATCTATCGATGATTTCTTTGGGTGTTTTTGATTCTTGTGTGGCTTTTATTTTTATTGCAACACCATGTTCATCACTCCCGCAAATAAATGCTACATCATTTTCCATATTTCTTTGATATCTAGCGTAAATATCAGCAGGAACATATACTCCTGCTAAATGGCCTATATGTAAAGGTCCATTTGTGTAGGGTAATGCTGCGGTTATAGTATACCTTTTTGCTTTAGACATTCATTTGTTTTTACAAAAATACAATGAATAGCTATATTATTTGTCAGTTTATGAGTATTAAATTTTGTTGATTTTCTATATATAATGTTATTTTTAAAACAACATTTGTTAAATTTAAAAGTTTTTTAAAAAAAATAGATGAAAACAATTGCCTCAGAAGTAACTAATTATATCAAAAAAAAACCTTTTTTATCAAGTGCCTTATCACAAGGGATAATTAACTTAACATCACTTGCTAGACAAATTCAGCCTCAAATTGAAAATGCACTGAAAAAGCCAGCAAAGAGTGGAGCAATTGTAATGGCTCTCAAAAGAATCTCAGAAAATCATGAGTTTCTATCCACACATAAAATAGTTAGAGTTTTAAAAAATATGGGAGATATAACAGTTCGCTCCTCTTTAGTCGATTATTGTTATAAAATTTCAGAGACTTTATTGCCTACTCAAGCAAAATTTTTAAATCAAATAGATTTAACTAAAAATATTTTTTACACCACCTCTAGAGGAGTTGGAGAATCAAATATAATTGTAAGTCAACAATTATCTGCTATCATAGAATCTATATTTAAACATGAAGTTTGTATTGAAAAAACAAACGACCTATCAGCAATTTCAATTAAGCTTCCAACTGAAAATGTTACCATACCTGGGATATATTATTTTATTTTTCAACGTTTGTCATGGGAGGGAGTTAATATAAATGAGGTGATTTCAACTTCAAATGAATTTACTATTTTGATGAATGAGGAGTCAGTAAATACTGCTTTTCAAGTAATTAAGGACCTGAAGAATCTTTAATTAGGTTCTCAAGAATATTTAATAAGTCATCTATTTTTTTTATATCCTCTACTGTTAAAATTAGTTTCATGCCTTTTTTTGTTTTTTTCTTGGATATTATTGCTCTTGAACTTTTATTTTGAATATTGTTTAAAAAATTTATGAATGTTGGATTTTTATAAATATCGTCTTCCTCATTCTGAATAAAATATCCAAGACACTTGTCCTGTTTTATAATGAACTTCTCAATTCCGATTTTACTTCCTATTCTTTTTATATCAACACTTTTTATTAGTTCTTCTGCTTCTTCAGGTAGTGGGCCAAAACGATCAATAATCTTTTTTTTGAATTCTAACAAATCTTTTCTATCATTGATTTTACTTAATTCATTATATAACGATAGTCTTTCACTTATTATGTTTATGTAATTATCTGGAAAAAGAATCTCTAAATCTGTATCTATTTGAACATCTTTAAAATTTGATTTTGATTCTTCATTTTCATATAATTCTTTAAACTCGTTTTCTTTTAATTCTTTAACAGCCTCATTTAATATTTTGTGATATGTTTCAAAACCAATTTCATTAATAAAACCACTTTGCTCTGCACCTAATAAATCCCCAGCCCCCCTAATTTCTAGATCTTTCATTGCAATTTGAATTCCAGAACCAAGTTCAGAATAATTTTGAATTGCATTAATTCTTTTTTGAGCTTCATTAGAAATATGATTTATTGGAGGAGTAATAAAGTAGCAAAAGGCCTTTTTATTACTTCTCCCTACTCTCCCTCTCATTTGATGTAAATCACTTAAACCAAAATTATTTGCATTATTAATAAATATTGTATTGGCATTTGGAACATCTAATCCATTTTCAATTATTGTAGTTGCAACTAAAATATCAGACTCCCCTTCCATAAAGTCAATTAATCTCCTTTCCAATTTATTTCCATGCATTTGTCCATGTCCAATCGATATTTTAGCATCTGGAATTAATCTCTGGAGCATTTCACCAACCTCATTAATATTTTCAACCCGATTATGAATGAAAAAAATTTGTCCTCCTCTTTGAAGCTCAAAGATTATAGCATCTCTAATCAGAGTTTCATTAAATCTGATTATTTCAGTTTCGATTGGAAATCTATTTGGTGGAGGTGTGGCTATAATAGATAAGTCTCTAGCGGACATTAAACTAAATTGAAGGGTTCTAGGAATTGGAGTTGCTGTTAAACTGAGTACATCTATATTATTTTTTATTGACCTTATACTTTCCTTAACCGATACTCCAAATTTTTGCTCCTCGTCAACAATTAATAAACCAAGATCATTGAAAATTATTGATTTGTTAGTCAATTGATGAGTTCCAATTATTATATCTATTTTCCCGTCTGATAAATCTTTATAGATTTGTTCCTTTTCTTTTTTTGGTCTGAAACGATTTAAGTAATCTATTCTTAAAGGAAAATCTTTTAGTCGATTAGTAAAAGTTTTATAGTGTTGAAATGATAGTATTGTAGTTGGAACAAGAATTGCAACTTGTTTAGAATTATCAACAGCTTTGAAGGCAGCTCTAATCGCAACTTCTGTTTTACCAAATCCAACATCTCCACAAACCAGTCTGTCCATAGTTCTCTCGCTTTCCATATCCAGTTTTATTTCCTTAGTAGCTTTAGTTTGATCTGGTGTATCTTCAAACAAGAAAGAAGCCTCTAGTTCCCACTGCAAATAGCTATCAGGGGAAAAAGCATATCCAATTTTTTCTTTCCTTTTTGCATAAAGTTTTATTAAATCAAATGCGAGAGATTTTAGTTTACTTTTTGTTTTTTGCTTTAATATCTTCCACGATTTAGATCCAAGCTTATATATTTTTGGTTTATGTCCATCTTTACCATTGAACTTTGATATTTTGTATAATGAATGAATGCTTATGTATAAAATGTCTCCATCCCCATAAATAACTTTTACAGCTTCTTGTTTTGATCTACCAACTCTTATAGTTTGCAGTCCACCAAATTTTCCAATCCCGTGATCAATGTGAGTTACATAATCACCAATCTGCAAATTTGTTAACTCCTTTAAGTTAATTGAATCTCGTTTTATTTTATCTGACTTTAATTTATACTTATGGTATCTTCCAAATATCTGATGATCAGTGAAAAAAGCAATTTTTGATTCCATATCTTCAAATCCAGCGTGAATTGGACACTCTAAAATTTTATAATGAACTACTTCATCCATTTCCTGAAAAATATCATTTAGTCTTTTAACTTGTTTCGAGTTGGTACATAAAATATAATTCAAAATCCCACTTTTATGGTTACTATTAAAATGTTTAACAAGAAGCTCAAAATTTTTATTAAAGATGGGTTGAGGTTTTTGAACAAATTTAATCGTGGTCTCATGGATCAAAAAATCACTTCTATTTAATATAATGTGACAGAAGTTTTTACATGTATTGATCCATTCTACAGAACTTGAGTAAAGTATATGCTGAGAACTTTGAATAGTCGAACTTAACTCACTAAATCTCTCTTTGGTTTTTTCATAAAGCATATTTAAAACACTTACTGTTTTATCCACATTCATGGTAATTAAAACACTATCCTTAGGAAGTAAATCTATCAGGGTCTTTCTTTCTTCTTTGCTTGAAATAGAGGAGGTATTTGGAATCAGGTCCAATGCATCAATACTTGAAATAGACAGTTGAGTTTTAACATCAAATGTTCTTAGACTATTAATTGTATCAGAAAAAAACTCTATTCTATATGGGTGTTGGTTTGAATAAGAATAGACATCAATAATCCCTCCTCTTACAGAAAAATCACCAGGTGAACATACAAAATCAACTCTTTCGAATCCAAATTCAAAAAGACTTTCATTTAAAAAATCTAATGAAATATTCATACCTTTTTTTAGATGTAATGTATTCTTCTTTAAAGTTTTTTTTGAAATAATTTTTTCAAAAATAGCCTCAGGGTATGTAACAATAAATTTTGGTTTTTTGTTAGATAGTTCTTTTAAAACGAAGGATCTTTGAAGAACATTTGAGTTGTCAATATCATTTTTAGAGTATGATCTTTTATGACTTGATGGAAAGAACAGAATATTATCTTTATTACCAAGGTGCTCTTGGTCATTAAAAAAATAAGCTGCCTGTTCAGCGTCATTGAGTGTAAATAAGAAATTCCTTTTAGATTTTCTAAATTCACTAGCAAACCTCATGCTAATTCCCGATCCAAATAGTCCTTTAAGTAAATGAGTTTTATTTATTTTTAGCTTTTCAGCTAATTTAATCTGACTTTGATCTTCTATTTTTAGTTTAAACAATGTCTAAGTAATTATTTCTCAAAGATAGTTGGTAATTATTTTTTTTAAAGAATTAAATACAACTGTTTATAGAAATAGTTGATAATTGATAATAACTAAGTTTAAATTATGAATGATAATAAATTATTTTTAAGTTAAAATAAATTGCAAATTGTATTTAATATTTGATACTGAAACCACAGGATTACCGAAAAGGTGGGATGCCCCATTATCAGACAGTGATAATTGGCCTAGATGTGTTCAAATTGCATGGCAATTTCATGATGAAGATGGAAATTGTATTTCACATAAGGATTATTTGATTAAGCCTGATGATTTTGATATCCCATATGACTCAGAAAAAATTCATGGTATATCAACCGAACTCGCAAAAAAAGAAGGAGAATCAATTATAAAGGTTTTAAATAATTTTAAATCTATTTTAAAAAAAACAAAATTTATTTGTGGTCACAATGTAAACTTTGATATAAACATAATCGGTGCAGAATTTTTGAGGGCTGGTTCTGAAAATCAATTTGGTAAAATTCCAGTAATTGATACTTGCACCGAGCAAACAGCAGGTTTATGTAAAATTCCGGGTGGGAGAGGAGGTAAATTTAAGTTCCCTACTTTAGTTGAGCTTAACAATTTTTTATTTAACGAAAATTTTGACGAAGCACATAATGCAACCGCGGATGTTGAGGCAACCGCAAGATGTTTCTTTGAACTTTTAAGAAATAAATCTATAATTCCAAAAGCATTTGGTGATGAAAGTTTATTTTATGAGAAAGTAAAAAGAAACTTTAAAAATAAAGTTAAACCTATCGGATTATCTCATGTTAATTTGAGAGATGCATCAAAACTACTTGTAAAAAATGATTTTTTTGATGTAAAAAAAACTGACTCGATTGATTCAGAAAATAATTTAATTGATTCTCCATTTATTCATTTTCATGTATATTCTCAATTTTCAGTACTTCATTCAACCTCTCAAATTCCTTCGTTAGTTAGTCAGGCTAATAAATTTAAAATGCCAGCAATATCAATAACAGACAAAGGAAATCTAATGGGTGCATTTCATTTCATAAAAGCGATTAAAAATCACAATGAAAATTTAGAGGATAAATCGAAAGAAATAAAGCCAATTATAGGATGTGAGTTTAATGTTTGTGAGGATAGCAATGATAAATCAAGAAGAGACGATGGTTTTCAAACAGTATTTCTTGCCAAAAATAAAAGAGGATATCACAATCTATCGAAGATGAGTTCTTTAGCTCAAACTACTGGTTTTTATTATGTGCCAAGAATTGACAAAGAAATTGTCAGGATGTATAAAGATGATTTAATTGTTTTAAGTGGAAATTTATATGGAGAGATTTCTTCTAAGGTTTTAAATGTTGGTGAAAGACAAGCTGAAGAATCTCTTGTTTGGTGGAAAAATGAATTTAAAGACGATTTTTATATTGAAATTATGCGTCATCAGCAAGAAAATGAAAGTAGGGTAAATAAAACTTTATTGGCATTTTCAAAAAAACATAATATATCAATAGTTGCTACAAATAATACCTATTATACAAATAAAGAGGATGCTAATGCACATGATATTCTGTTATGTTTAAAAGATGGTGAAAAGCAGTCTACTCCAATTGGAAAGGGAAGAGGTTTTAGATATGGCCTTCCGAATCAAGAGTATTATTTTAAATCTCAAGAGGAGATGAAAGATTTATTTATGGACCTACCTGAGGCAATTTTAAATTGCTCTAAGGTTTTTGAGAAAATAACACCTTTTGATCTTGACAATGAAGTACTACTACCAAAATTTGAAATCCCAAAAGATTACGATTCAAAAAGTGAAAAAGGTATTGAGAAGGAAAATGCTTATTTAAAACACTTAACTTTTATTGGAGCAAAAAACAGATACGAAAAGATCTCAAATGAAATAGAAGAAAGACTAAATTTTGAACTAGAAGTAATAGCTAATACTGGATATCCTGGATATTTTTTAATTGTACAAGATTTTATTGCTGCTGCCAGAGAAATGGGAGTCTCAGTTGGACCTGGAAGAGGGTCTGCTGCGGGTTCAGTAGTTGCTTATTGCCTGGGAATAACAAATCTTGATCCCATAAAATATAATTTACTTTTTGAAAGATTTCTGAACCCTGATAGAGTTAGCCTTCCAGATATAGATATTGATTTCGATGACGAAGGCAGATCAAAAGTAATTGATTACGTAATTGAAAAATATGGATCAAATCAAGTAGCTCAGATTATCACTTATGGTAAAATGGCAGCCAAATCATCAATAAGAGATACTGCAAGGGTCCTTGATCTTCCATTAGCTGATGCAGATAGAATAGCAAAGTTAGTTCCAAACATAAAATTAGATGAAATTTTTAAAGGATCTGATAATTATTTGAAAGAGAAAGTAAGAGGAGGTGATGAGTTTTTAAAAGTGAAGGAATTGCAATCCTTATCAAAGGGGGATGATTTGGCAGCAGAAACCCTTCGTCAGGCTCATATTCTTGAGGGCTCTTTGAGAAATACTGGAATCCATGCGTGTGGTGTTATAATAACACCTGACGACATAACACAGTTTGTACCAATTGCAAATGCTAAAGATTCGGATTTAGTTGTTACTCAATTTGATAACTCGGTTGTTGAGGGAGCAGGATTATTAAAAATGGATTTTTTGGGATTAAAAACTTTAACACTAATAAAGGATACTGTAAAACTTGTTAAGTATAAACATAATATTGATTTAAAACCAGATGAATTTCCTTTGGATGATGAAAAAACCTACGCTCTTTTTCAAAGGGGTGATACTGTTGGAATCTTTCAATATGAGTCTAATGGTATGAAAAAATATTTAAGAGATTTAAAGCCCACCGTATTTGCCGATTTAATTGCTATGAATGCCCTATACAGACCAGGTCCACTTGAATATATACCAAGTTTTGTAGCCAGAAAAAATGGCACTGAACAAATCACTTTTGATCTTCCTGAAATGGAGGAGGACTTAAAAGAAACCTATGGTATAACTGTATACCAAGAACAGGTTATGCTTCTTTCTCAAAAACTGGGTGGTTTTTCTAAGGGTGAAGCAGATCTATTAAGAAAAGCAATGGGGAAAAAGATTTTTTCTTTACTAGACAAATTAAAGCCAAAATTTATAGATGGAGGTAAACAGAGAGGTCACTCTGAATCAATATTAGAAAAAATTTGGAAAGATTGGGAAGCATTTGCATCGTATGCATTTAATAAATCTCATTCAACATGTTATGCATGGATTGGCTTTCAAACTGCATATTTAAAAGCTCATTATCCAGCTGAGTATATGGCAGCAGTTTTATCCAACAATATGAATGATATTAAGCAAGTATCTTTTTTCATGGAAGAGTGCAAACATATGGGACTTGAGGTTTTAGGACCTGATGTTAATGAATCTTTTTATAAGTTTACTGTTAATGATGATCAGGCAATACGATTTGGTATGGGGGCAATAAAAGGGGTTGGAAAGGCGGCTGTTGATACAATCATTCAAAACCGAAATGATGGACAGTATACTTCAATTTTTGACATGGCCAAAAGAATAGATCTAAGAGCTGCTAATAAAAAAACTTTTGAAAACTTGGCATTGGCCGGAGGCTTTGATAGTTTCTCAGCCCATAGGGGTCAATACTTTAATCCTGATGGAGACGGCATAATGTTCTTTGAAAAAGCAATGAAATTTGGTTCAAAGTATCAAGAAAATATAAATTCACTTCAAATTAATTTATTTGAAAACGAAAATGACATTGCATATAAGGAACCTGAAATTCCTGAATGTGATGAATGGGAAAAATTAGAATTATTAAAAAAAGAAAAAGAGGTTGTTGGAATATACATCTCTGCTCATCCACTTGATGATCATTTAAAGGCACTGGAGCTTTTTTCATCTGCGCCTTTAAGTGCATTAAATGATTTAGATCCATTGATTAATAAAGATTTTTATTTTACAGGTATAATTAATGATTTTGAAAAGCTAACGTCTAAAAATGGAAATGGGTGGGCTAAATTTATTTTAGAAGATTTAGAGGATCAATATGAGTTTCGAATATTTGGAGAAGAATTTTTGAGATTTTCTCATTTTATTAATTACAACCAATTAGTTAGGTTTAAGGTATCAATTAGAGAAGGATGGAAAAGTCGTGAAACTGGGAGAATAGGGCCTCCAAGAATCAAATTTTTGTACTTTGAACTTTTAAGCGATACGATTAAAAATAATTCTAAGAAACTTATAATAAAGTCTGATTTAAGATCAGTTAGTAAAGAATCAATCAATAAAGTAAAAAGTATTTTGAATCGATATAAGGGTGATAAACCAGTAGGTTTTGATGTTTATTACCCAGAGGAAGAAATTAAAATTAGCTTGAATAGTAGAAAGCAGAAAGTCGATGTTTGTAACGAACTTTTAGATGAATTAGACTCAATTTCAGTAAAATATAGTATCAAATAATTTCTTTTTTTTTTGTTCAGATTAAATTGAAAAAATATTGATGATTATAGAAATTATTTTGATTATTTTTGCCTCAAATTTATAATTATGGCAATTGAGATTACAGATTCGACTTTTGATGAAATAGTTTTAAAATCAGATAAACCAGTTATGGTTGATTTTTGGGCTGAATGGTGCGGACCTTGCAGAATGGTGGGACCAATTATGGAGGAGCTTAGTAATGATTTTGAGGGGAAAGCTGTTGTTGGAAAATTAGATGTCGATTCGAATCAAGAGTTTGCAGCTAAATTCGGAGTTAGAAATATTCCAACTGTTTTGGTTTTTAAAAACGGGGAATTAGTTGGAAGACAAGTTGGTGTTGCCCCAAAATCTACATATACTGAAGCTATAAATTCAGCTCTATAGTTTCGTATATTAATTTAGAATTTGGGTAAATTAAAAACGAATGTATATTTGCAAACACTAATCATGGTCTGGTAGTTCAGCTGGTTAGAATACCTGCCTGTCACGCAGGGGGTCGCGGGTTCGAGTCCCGTCCAGACCGCAACCACTTCGAAATTTATAACTCCTTGAT
>PATA01000012.1 GCA_002713495.1 Flavobacteriaceae bacterium | reverse complement strand
TGCCAATACTTTCAAGAGAATTATTAAATCTATTTTTTAAAAACTCATTAATCACTGACTTTGGTAAAAAGTCAAGTTCTCCGTTTTCAAAAATCCAATCCACAACATCCTTCTCAGCCTCAAAGGCCTCTTCACATAGATTTTGAATATTTTTATGGTATTCCGGTGTAAACCAATCAGGATTTTCCTTCTGAAGAATTTTAATTAAATCAATACCAAAATCACCATGAATTTGTTCCTCTTTAGAAGTTGCCTCCACCACATTAGAAATACCCTTTAACATATTTTTATGTTTATTAAAAGCCATTATAATTAAAAATTGAGAAAATAAAGAAACATGCTCAATAAATAATGAAAACAAAAGAATAGCCTCAGCATATTCTCTATTATCATCACTTTTTGAATTTTTGAGTGCTGTTTCAAGATACCGAACTCTTTTCATAATAGCCGGTTTCTTTTTAAGCTCCTTAAATTCTGAATTTAATCCTAATATCTCCAGTAAGTGAGAGTAAGCATCCGCATGGCGAACTTCACTTTCTGCAAATGTTGACCCTACAGAACCAATCTCTGGTTTAGGAATTCTCTGGTAAAGATCTCCCCAAAAAGATTTAACAGCCACTTCAATCTGAGAAATTGCTAACATAGTATTTTTGATAGCACTTCTTTCAGAATCCGTCAATCTTGACTTAAAATCCTGAATGTCACTTGTAAAATTAAATTCCGAGTGGATCCAATAAGAATGTCTTATCGCTGGAACATATTCATAAAGCTCTGGATACTCATATGGCTTTAAGTTAATTCGTTTTTCAAAAAGATCGGACTGTCTCTTTTGACTTCTTTTATTTCGATATAAAATATATGCTTTAGCAACTTCAGGAAACTTACTTTCCATTAATTGAGTCTCAACTATGTCTTGAACTTCCTCAATAGTAGGAATATACTCTTGGTGATTATTTTTACGATCCAAGAGTTTTTGATAAACAGACAATGCTACATCTTCTGCGTTTTGTTCGTTTCCAACTTCAACTGCAACCATTGCTTTTTGAATCGCTCCTGTAATTTTATTCAGATGAAAAGGGCTAGTAGTGAAATCTCTCTTAATTATTTGTTCTATCTTCATAAAATTTAAAAATTAGCTCTAAAAATTATTTAGTCAATTAAGCCAAAACATATTTTTGGTCCAATTGCTATCTTCATTATTATTTTTTAATTATTATTTAAAATTTGATAACAACAAAGATTTAAAATTGTTGGTACAATTGAAAGAGGTACTTTTCCACAAACGGGCTGAGTTTTTAACAAAAAATTGATTTTTCGTTATTTAAAAGAAAAAAAAGAAGACTAAAAGTATCTGATTATCAATTATTTATAAATCCACTCCTCTTGTAAGCCCCGCCATTACTGAATCTTCTTATTTTTCGATTCTTTTGCAAATAGAGATAATTTTTTAAACCATTTTTTTCCAAACTTTCTGATTAAAGCTTTTTTAACAAACTTATATACTGGAACTTTTAACTCTGCACCCAATGAACATGCAGAATCACAAACAGACCATTCATGATAATTTACTGCCGTAAATGTGGGATAGTTTTTAACTCTTATTGGATACAAATGACATGAAATGGGCTTATTCCAATCAATTGCTCCCTTATTATATGCCTTTTCTATTCCACATTGAGCATTACCGTTTTTATCAAAAACAGTATATGCACATTCCTTATTTTCGATTAACGGGGTCTCCAAATCACCATCAGCTCCTATTACATAATTTCCTTGCTCCTGAATTGCTATTCTGCCTTTGGTTGATAAAAAGGGTGAAATTTTACTGTAGAGTTTTTCCAAAATTTTTATCTCTTCTTTTTCGAGAGGAGCACCTGCAGAGCCCGAAACGCAACACTGACCCTTACACCTAGATATATTACAAACAAATTCCTCTGAAATTATTTCTTTCGAAATTAAAGTGTCATCAATTTGAATCATAAACTTAGTTATTAATAAACCGTTAATATAAAATTAAGTTGAGTACTTTTGATGATATTTATTAAAAATCTATAAAGTAAATTTAGTTAGTCTTAAAGTTAAAATATGAATAAAAGTCTTTTTGTTTTAATGTCAATTTCATTAATAATATTTCTAATTAATGTATACAATATTCAATGGAACAAATCATTAAACAGCGATGAAAACATCATTGCTTTAATTGGAATAGTTGCCTCTAGTTGTGCCTTTTTGTTGCTCCTAATCCTGAAAATATCAATTAAAATTTCTAAAGAAAAAAAAATTAAAAACTAAACTAAATTGGTAGGTGTTCTGTTTGAACTCCAGCCTTTTTTAAAAACTCAATTCCAGAAGTATCTTTATATTTAATAGAGTACACAACTCGTACAATTCCTGATTGATGAATAAGCTTACTACAATCTCTACAAGGAGACAAAGTCACATAAAGTGTGGCTCCTTTGCAAGACTGGGTGGAAGATGCAACTTTTAATATTGCATTAGCTTCCGCATGAAGGACATACCATTTTGTATAATTTTCCTCATCCTCACAAACATTTTCAAATCCTGTCGGAGTTCCATTATATCCGTCAGAAATTATCATTCTATCTTTAACTATCAGTGCCCCAACCTGTTTTCTTTTACAATATGATAACTGACCCCACCTTTTAGCCATCTCTAAATACGCGTAATCATATTTTTTTTGTTTGTTTTCACTCATGGATAACTAAACTACAAATTATTAAACTTATATTTTTCTTGATTTACAATTAAAAATTTCTTTCTTTTTTTATGGCCTCGTATGCTTCTTGAACTTGTCTAAACTTTTCCTCAGCACCTTTTAAAAGTGACTTTTCTTTTGACCTAATTCGGTCAGGATGATATTTTTTTACCATTTCTCTATATGCTTTTTTAATTTCATCTATCGATGCAGTTTTGTCAACTTCTAGTATTTTATAAGAACTATCTGTACTTTTAATAAACATAGCTTTTATGCTTTCTATATCTGCATAGTTTATTTTTAAGTTTTTTGCAATTTCATCAATCTTGTCAATTTCAACTTTATCAATACTTCCATCTGAATTAGCTATCCCATATAAAAAATGAAGTACTTGAAGTCTAAGGGCATATTGGGTATTTTCAACAAAATAGTTTGTTACTTCGTATATGGATTGACTTTGATTTTTAATTTTGGTATTAAAAATTTTAAAAGCCTGATCAGCCCTGCTTTTTCCAAAATGGGTTATAAAGAAATTCCTGACATAAATTAATTCATTTTTATCTACCTTTCCATCAGCTTTAATAACAATTGAGGCTAGTGTCAATAAATTCAGCTCTATTTGATCTTGGTTGATATTATTGATTCTTGAGACAGTGAACCTTTTTTCAACTATTTGGCCAAGAAAAAAACCAATTATTGCACCAGGAAAACGATAATAAGTATATCCGATAAAAGCTGCTATCCATTTAATCATGGTCAAGAATTTATGTTACAAATATAATACTGAACTTACAAGTATGTTTATTATATTTGACAAAAAAAAGATGTATCCANAAGAAATCTATTCTCCCATGAAAGCTGAATTGACTGATATTGGTTTTCAAGATCTTTTGACCTCGGATGATGTTAAAAATGTACTAAATAAAAAAGGCACAACATTAATTGTAGTTAATTCAGTCTGTGGCTGTGCTGCAGCAAACGCCAGACCAGCAGTGAAAATTTCATTATCTAACCCAATAACTCCCGATAATTTGGCTACAGTTTTTGCTGGGGTTGATAGAGAGGCTACAGAAACAGCTAGATCTAATATGGTCCCTTTCCCTCCCTCATCACCAAGTATTGCTCTATTCAAGGATGGAGAATTAATACACATGATTGAAAGACATCACATTGAAGGAAGAAGTGCTGAAATGATTGCTGATAATTTAATCTCAGCATTTAACGAAAACTGTTAATCAAAAAATTTTTCTTGGTTTTATTTTTTTTGCAATTCAATTGTAAAAGTTGTACCAGTTTTATTATCAGATTTATAAGAAATTAATCCTTTGTGGATTTCAATTATTTTCTTTACGATCCCCAATCCTAATCCCATGCCTTTTGTTTTGGTTGTAAACATAGGTTCAAAAATTTTATTTTTTAAATTAGGATCAACTCCACCTCCGTTATCACTAACTAAAATAAATATTTTTTTGGTATAATTTTTTAGTTCAACCTTTATTTTAGGCTTCCTATCTGCACTTACTGATTGNAATCCATTTTGAATTAAATTAGTCATAACACGAATCCATTGAGTTCTGTCTAATGGAAATAAAATTTTATCTACATTAGATTTAAAAATTATATTTTCATATTCAAAAATTTCAGTTGCTCTCCTAGTTATTTCAACAATGTTCGAAAGCTTTAAATTAGCCTTTGGTAAGGTTGCAAAATCTGAAAATGCAGTTGCAACATTGCTCATGACATCAATTTGTTCGATTAATGAGTTCGAAAACTCTTCNACATTAACTTTATTTATTTTATTTGAAGATTTTTCATAACGCCTTTGAAAATTTTGAATTGATAACCTCATTGGAGTGAGAGGATTCTTTATTTCATGTGCAACTTGTTTTGCCATTTCTTGCCAAGCCTGTTCCCTTTCTGTTTTTGCTAGNTTCTCAGCACTTTTTTCTAAATCATCTATCATTTTGTTATATGATTTAACTAAGCTATCTATTTCTCGTGAGGGATTGCTTAAATGTATNTTTTCATTTTTTTTTAATANTCCTGTAGAATTAATTTGCAATCTTAATGTTTCTAGAGATCTTGTAACATATTTTGANATAAAATATGCAATTCCAATAGCTATAACTAACATCAAAAGATATATTTGATATAGGCTTTGTAAAAAAGTATTTAACTCATTTTCAGAAAAAGAGACATCTTCAAAATACGGAAAAAATAAAATTGCATATGGGTCTCCAGAAGAATCAACCAAATAGCTGTAGGAGGATTGAAATCTACCAATTTCGTCAATGTTATTCTCGATATGCTTTTTTGAGGGATTCAATTNAATTAACTCAATAATTCTTTTTTCTATTTTATAATTATTTGCAATGATTTTTAAGGGCAAAAAATTAGTGTATAGTGGATTTCCATTTAGATCAAAAATCGAATAATCAACATTTAAAATTGATCTAACAGACTCAAAATCNGCATTATAACTTCTCCAATCATCTAAATTAATTGGAAATAAGTTGTTTTTTCTAACCAAATAATCTATTTGAGAAAAAAGTTGTTTTTCTTTTCTTTCCATCCTGAATTGATTGTAGGATTCAGATTCAGAATCATATTGGAAATAGGTGGCTACAAGTATCATTATACAAGCAGTAAAAACCAATATGACCATAGCTAAAAAAAGTCTGGTTCTTAAGGATATTTTACCTTCAATAAGTCGCATTAGTATTATTTGTTTTTAGTTCTCTTATAAAATCTAATTCCTAAAATCAAAATGAAAATTAGACCAATTAATCCAAATAATCCAAAAATCCAACTAAAAGTGTTTTTTATTGACACAAGAAAAACTATTGAAAAAAGAATTACAGTTGCTCCTTCATTCCAAAATCTCATGAAGGTTGAAGAGTATTTATAAACTCCATTATTAAATTCAATATACATTGAATGAGTTTTTAAATGGTAAATTATAAGCAAACCAGCAAAAACTAACTTAATTAACATCCATTGTTGCATAAGCCAAGAAGGAACGAGGTATATAAGTATTAATGCAAAAAAAATAGCTAAAATAGCTGAGGGCCATGTAATAATGTACCATAATCTTTTTGACATTAAATTCAACTGGTTAGTCAAAATTTCTTTTTCAATTGAAGGTTTTTTCTGAGCCTCAAGAATATAAATGAACAATCTTGGTATATAAAACAGACCTGCAAACCATGTGATTACAAAAATCAAATGTAACGCTTTAATATAATTATAATATTCAATCAAACAATCAATCTATTTTTATATAATCTAATTTTAATTTGGTAAACTCATCATTAAATTTTTTTATGTCGTTTTCCATAATACTTTTAAACGTTTCTAATTGTTTTTCAACCTTTTCTGTTAATTCTATTCTTACTTCCTCATCTTGGTTAGTCGGCGGAAAATCATTGTATGTTACCAAGCTGTTAAGATGCCCTAATTTATTAGTTAATTTTATTGGAAAATTAAGCGGATCCTGACTACTTTGATTTTGNGTTTGATATAAAGCCTTTTCTATTTTTAAAAGCTGATCTCTTAGCTTTTTGGATTTTAAAATAAGACTACTATATTCTTTTGATCCCTCATAATTTTTTTCAAACTCAATTAGACTCGAATTTATCTTTCTTATTTTTTTTATTACTTTATGAGCTCTATCAACTACTTCATTTATTAAATTTACATAAGTAACTTGACTCTGAATATCCTCGATTGTTGCTTCAGAATTAGGATTAATGAGTATATCAAATGACTGGGATTTAATCAATCCATTTTTTTTCAATTTAACATTATATTTCCCTGGTGATACTTTGGCCCCAGAAAATGAGACAGACCAAAAAATCATTCCATCCAGAACTTCGGGGCCTTCATGTTTTGTATTCCATACAAACTTATTACTTCCCTTATTTGGATTTAAACTATTTTTAGAATCAAAATTGCTGAATGTTTTAATGATTTTATCATTTGAGTCAGAAAAAATTAAATACACTGAATCTTTTTTTGAATCATAGTTTTTTAAATTAAAATAGACTATAACTCCATTTTCAAGATTTGTTCCAGCTGTCTTTGAACTCAAGCCACCATAACCATTTACTCTGTATGATTTTTTTGGCTTAAATAAATTTATTTCATAATTAATTATTTTCTTGTTTAGTTGATGTAAGACTGTTAAATCATCTAAAATCCATATACCTCTTCCCTGTGTGGCAACAATTAAGCTATTATCTTTAATTTTAATGTCAGTAATTGGTACTCTAGGTAGATTTTTTTGGAAAGAATTCCAAGACTCACCATCATCATATGAGACATAAATTCCGTATTCTGTTCCAGCGTAAAGCAATCCTTCTTTTGATGGATCTTCCCTTAATACTCTTGTAAAATGTTCATCAGGAATTCCATTTACAATTTTTTTCCAGGATTTTCCGTAATCTGTTGTTTTGTATAAGTATGGACTAAAATCTCCAGTTTTATAAATTGTCCCCGCTAGATAAGCTTTTTCAGAATTAAATGATGAAGTTTCTAAACTATTATACATTAAAAATTTTGGAGCTTGAATTGGGGTTATATTTTCCCATGATTCTCCCATATTCCTTGTTAAGTGAACTAGTCCATCATCACTTGCTACCCATAGCTCTTTGTTATTAATTTTTGACTCACTCGCGGAGAAAAGAGTACTATAATATTCAACTCCAGTATTATCTTGAGTTATTGGTCCTCCGGAGGATTTTAACTTTTTAGGATCGTTCCTAGTCAGATCTGGACTTATTATTTTCCAGCTCTGGCCTTCATTCTCAGAAACATGAACATGATTTGATAATGTATATAATTTTTGAGTGTTGTGTTTACTAAAAAAAATAGGGAAATTCCACTGAAATCGGTATTTCATTCCCTCTGCTCCATATCCCATCGGATTGTCGGGCCATACATTAATCCCTCTAACACTTTTTGTTTGGTGATTTACCCTAGTTAGAAAACCACCATAACTTCCTCCGTAAACAATATCATTATTTTCAGGATCAATTGCAATATGAGCTGATTCACCTCCTGCTGTAGGCTCCCAGTTATCCTCAGTAATATAGCTACCAAATGATCTGTGTTGAACTCTAATTGTGGTATTATCTTGCTGAGCTGCATAAATTCTGTATGGAAATGCATTGTCGGTCGTTACCCTGTAAAACTGTGCAGTAGGCTGATTATGATAAGTGCTCCAATTTAAACCGCCATCATTACTGATTTGCGCACCTCCATCATCACCAATTATCATCCTCTTATTATTTTCAGGTGCAATCCATAAATCGTGATGATCTCCATGAGGAGCATCGAAACTTTTAAAAGTTTTTCCACCATCAATTGATTTATGATAAGAGACATTCATTACATAAACTATGTCTTGATCTTTAGTATCTGCATAAATTTTTGAGTAATACCATGCTCTTTGTCTAAGTGATCTATCAGAGTTTACATATTCCCAGGTATTTCCTCCGTTCTCAGATCTATAAATTCCACCCTCATCTTTATTTTCAACTATTGCAAAAACTCTATCACTATTTACTGGAGAAATTGTAACTCCTATTATACCCAATATTCCTTTGGCAAATCCTTCATTATCGGATATATTAACCCAAGTATTACCACTATCAATGCTCTTCCACAAAGAGGAACCTTTTCCACCACTGCTGAGACTGAAAGGTGTTCGTTTTACATTCCAGGTTGAAGCATAAAGAACCCTTGAGTTATTTGGATCTATCTGAAGCTCAACTGCTCCAGCCTGAGTATTGACAAATAAAACTCTTTTCCATGTTTTTCCACCATTAATTGATTTATAAACTCCTCTTTCATTTGTTGGCTTATAGATATTTCCTAAAACTGCAGCATAAACAATATCTGGGTTTTTTGAATCAACAACAATTCTTGGAATGTGCCTTGATTTAGGAAGACCCATAAAAGTCCAATTTTTTCCAGAATCTAATGACTTCCATATTCCATTACCAGAAGAAACATTTCCTCGAACAGTGACTTCTCCTCCTCCAACGTAGATAATATTTGAATTGCTTGGGGCAACTGCAATTGAACCAATACTTCCACCGAAAAATCCATCAGATATATTTTCATAAGTTTTACCAGAATCAATGGTTTTCCATACCCCACCACCCGTTGCTCCAAAATAATATAAATTCGGATTATCTTTAACACCAGTTACTGCTGCGGACCTTCCTCCTCTAAAAGGGCCGATTTCTCTATATTTTAGACTTTCATGAATTTCTGAATCATAGTTAATTGTTTTAATATTCTTTTTTTTTCTCTGGGAAAAAACATTACTGACCAAAAAAATTAAAAAAAGATGAATAAAAATCCTTGGAAAGTTTTTATTAAAATTTTTCATTATTAGTTCTTTAATGTTAACAAATTACAAAACAAATTTTTATATCTCATAACGAAATTTGAAATTAGGTTATATAATAATTTTTTTTAAACCCCTGTATAAAAATATTGCGGTAACAATTGTGGCAATTAATTCTCCTAATGGAAAAGCTAACCATACTCCGATAACTCCCATTTTATTTGATAAAACAAACAACAATGGAATAAAGAAAAATCCTTGTCTAGTTAAAGTTAAAAGTAAAGCTGGAATTGCTTTTCCAATAGCTTGAAAATATGCGGCACCAATTAGTTGAACTCCAATTATTGGTGTTGCTGCAAAAACCCATACCATTGCAGCTGGAGTATCGTTTAATATTTTATTGTCATTAGTGAATACATTAACTATATCTTCTGAAAAATAAAAGATTAATGTAAAAACAGCTGAAGCAAAAAAAGATGAAAGAATAACAGCTTTAATAACAACATCATAAACTCTTTTATAGTTTTTTGAACCATAATTAAATGCAACTATTGGAATAAATCCTTGTGTTATTCCTATAACTGGAAAAAGTGCAAACATGACCATTCTACTAATAATTGCATATATAGCAACCGTTGCTTCTCCACCAGAACTATATAGAATATTATTGACTAAAAGAAAAACTACACTAACCATAGCTTGTCTTGCTAATGTTACCGAACCTAAAGCCGATATTTCCCCTACCAATGAAGTGGATAATTTGAAATCGTTAAAACTAATTTTTAATTCTGATTTATTTGATAAAAAAAAATTTACAATAAAAATGGCAGTAACTATGTAAGATATTGTAGTTGCCCAAGCTGCTCCATACATACCCATGTCAAAATGATAAATTAGAATATAATCCAAAAAAAGATTTGTAATGGAGGGAATCATCATTGCATACATTGCAAACTCTGGTTTACCCTCAGCTCTCATTGTATTATTTCCCATCATACAAAAGCCTAAAACAGGTACACCATATAAAACAATTACATAATAGGTTTTTGCAAGTTCATATAAATCCCCTTTACCACCGAACATTGGAATTAAAAATTCTGAAAAAACCAGACCTAAAAAAGATAAGGATAATGTGATACAAAATGTCAATGTTATTTGATTCCCAAAAGTATTTTTTGCTTTCTCAATTTTTTTTTCTCCTAGAGCCCTTGAAATTATTGATCCTCCTCCTATTCCAATTGCCATTCCAATTGCTGCAATAAAAAAAGAAACAGGCAAAACAACATTAATAGCAGCAATTGCATTTGAGCCAATCCATCGACCAACGAAGATCGTATCAATAAGGATATTTAAGGACATAACTAAAATTCCAATTGAAGCTGGTAAACCTTGACGAATCAATAAACTAAAGATTGAGTCAACTCCTAATCTCTGAGATGAATTTCTATCCATAAATATTTCAAACTGATTCTAGAGCCCATTCATCTATCCATCTACTAAGAACTTTAACCCAATCCTCTCTATCATTTATGCATGGAATTACATGAAGCTTTTTTCCACCTTTTTCCTCAAAATCTTCGGCAGCTTCCATTCCGATTTCTTCTAGTGTTTCTAAACAATCTGATATAAAAGCAGGAGTTACGATTGCTATTTCTTTAAAACCTTTTTCTGCAAAAGAAGATATAGTCTTATCTGTATAAGGCTTTAACCAATTTCCCAAAATTGAAACCCTCGATTGAAAGGTCGTTGAATATGATCCATCCTTTAACTCCAAATACTTAGCAACCTCAAGCGTAGTATTTTCACATTGGTGTTTGTAACAATAATTATGAGCAGGTGATTTTTCAAAACAACATGCGTCATCCATTTTGCAATGAGATTTGGTTATATCGGATTTCCTGATATGTCTATTTGGGACTCCATGGTATGAAAAGATAATATGTTCCCATTTCTTTCCTTTTAATTCATCTTGAATTGAATTCGATAGAACTTTAATGTAATCTGGATGATTATAAAATGAAGGTAATGAAGTGAGGTTAATATGAGGGAAAAACTCATTTTTTATTTTTTCAGCTAAAACAAGAATAGTCTCAGTTGTAGCCATAGCAAACTGTGGATAAAGAGGAATAATCAGAACTTCCTTAACTCCTTTATTACTTAATATATCAAGTCCTTCTTTTATTGATGGTTTACCATAACGCATTGCAATCTCAACTGGTATCGATACATTTTTCTTCACCTTTTCCAACAATAGTTTTGTAAGAACTATTAATGGTGATCCCTCTTTCCACCATATTTTCTTGTAAGCCTCGGCAGATTTTTTTGGTCTTGTATTTAAAATAATTACTTTCACTAAAAAAGTACGAAACCATTTTGGAAAATCAATAACCCGTTCGTCCATTAAAAATTGATCTAAATATTTTTTTACATCTTCTTTTTTTGGACTATCTGGGGAGCCCAAATTAACTAAAAGTACACCCTTCATCATTTATTTTTTACTAAGATACTGACATTAAATATTTTTTTGGTGTGGTACCATATTTCTTTTTAAATGCAACTATAAAATGACTGGCTGTGCTATAACCAAGTTTCAAACCAACTTCATTAACATTAAAATTTTTAGAATCTAACATTCTTTGTGCCTCTGTCATTTTATGATCCAATAAATAACCATACACCGTCTCACCATATAATTGCTTGAAGCCATCTTTTAGCTTCTTTAAACTTAGTCCAATCTCTTTTGAAAGCTCAATTAAAGTGGGTGGTTCAGACATTCTTTCTATTATAATTTCTTTTGCTTTACGTATTTTTCTTACATTTTCCTCATCAACTAAAAAAGGACATTGCTCTAAATCAGTATCAGTATTTTTATTAAAGTAAAGACTCAGTAATTCGTATACTTTGCCCTTAAAATAGAGTGCTTTCATACTGTCATGAACTTTAGCTCGAAGTATTTGACTAAGAACAACTGCAATATTTGGAGAAAAAATACTGTCATCATAAAATTTTCTCTTACTATTTTCAGGATTTAAAAAGGATATGTGAGCTGAATCATTTGAAAATAGACTATGAAATTTAGAAATGGATATAACAACACTAACTACCCAGGTTTTTGGTTCAAGTAAGATGTTTATAGGTAAATCTTGGATTGGATTAAAAAGAAGAACTGCATGTTCCTCTGATATTTTAAACTCGTAATTTCCTCCATTAAATAAAAGCTTACCTGATCCTTTCAAACAAAAATGAAATTGAATAAACTCTCTAGTAACTGGAAAATTTTTATTTATCTCATCAGAACTGTTATTCTCATAGCGTAGTACAAGGAAACCATCCTCAACTAAAGTATTTTCACTTGAACTTTTATCGATATTTTTCATAAAAAGATTTAAATTGTTATTTAGATAGATTCTAAATTAGCGATTCCTTGAATATCAGTAAAATTAATACATTTAATTAATATTTTAAATACCCATAATAAAAAAACCGAAGTCGGTATTAATAATTCTTCTATCGTTATTTTTTGATATTACTCAAATTTAAATTTGCATAAAATTATCGAAGATTTAATTTGAGTTTAAAAAAATTTTATGTTGTCGGGGTCAGTTATAAAAAAGCACCACTTTCTACAAGAGAAGACTTTAGCCTTTCTATAGCATCTTCAAAAGCATTGCTTATCCATGCAAAAAAAATTGGGATACCTAACTTACTTGTTAACAGTACATGTAACAGAACCGAACTCTTCGGTTTTTCTGATGATCCAAAAAGTTTTATTAAGCTATTATGTTTATTTTCAAAAGGAAAAACTGATGTATTCAAAAAACTTGGATATATCATTGAAGGGAGTAAAGCAATAAAACATATTTTTAGAGTTGGTTCTGGCCTTGAAAGCCAAATCCTTGGAGATTTTGAAATAATTGGTCAATTAAAAAAGTCATTTAACTTATCAAAAAAATTAGAAATGGTTAATGGCTTTACAGAAAGGATGTTAAATAGCGTAATTCAAGCAAGTAAAAAAGTTAAAACTCAAACCGGTTTATCTTCAGGGGCTACATCTGTTTCTTTTGCTGCTGTTCAGTATATACTACAAAATATTAAAGACATCTCAAAAAAAAATATTCTTCTTTTTGGGGCAGGGAAAATTGGTAAAAATACTTGTGAAAATCTCATCAAACATACCAAAAATGATCATATTGTACTTATCAATCGAACTAAAGAAAGGGCAGAACGAATCGCAGGGAAATTTAAAGTTATTGTAAAAAAGTTTAGTGAACTTAATACCGAAATTAGAAAATCAGATATTTTAATTGTCGCTACTGGTGCTGATAATCCAACTATCAATAAGGAACTTATTCACTCATCTAAACCACTTTTAGTTATTGATCTTTCTTTGCCAAGAAATGTTGATCCCTCAGTAAGTCAAATTAATGATGTGTCACTTGTGCATGTTGATGAATTATCAAAAATGACAGATAAAAATCTTTCTGAACGAAAAAAACATATAGATAAGGCTGAAAAAATTATTAATGAATCATACAAAGAATTTGATATTTGGTTAAACAATAGAAAATACGCTCCTTTTTTAAATGCGATAAAAAATCATTTAGAAAATCCAATGGTGAGAAATAATGAAAGTGCTTCAAAACTTACAGGTCAAGTTGCAAGCTATCTAAAAAATAATCCAAAAAATGCAACCGCAGCTATGGATTTGTTGGTAGATCTATTTGAACTTGAATTTGATAAACATGTCAAAGTATAACATAAGAATTGGTACTAGAAAAAGTAAGCTAGCATTATTGCAGGCCAAAAAAGTTGCTGAAAAACTTAAAGAAATTGGTTTTCAGTCATCAATTATCTCTATCAAAAGTGAAGGTGATATAAATCTGACCCAGCCCCTGTATTCCTTTGGAATTCAAGGAATATTTACAAAAGCTCTTGATTCTTCATTAATAAATCAAAAAATTGATATAGCTGTACATAGTCTTAAGGATGTACCTACTTCGATTCCATCTGGAATTATATTGGGTGCCGTTTTAAAAAGAGGGGACCCATTTGATACAATCGTGTATAAAAATACAGAAGATTACAACAAAAAAGGATTAATAGGAACTGGAAGTTTAAGAAGAAAAGCACAGTGGTTAAAAAAATATCCTTCCGATAAAATTGAGTCTGTAAGAGGTAATATTCAAACAAGAATAAAAAAATTAAATAATTCTAAATACAAAGGAATTATTATAGCTAAGGCAGCAATAGATAGGCTTTCAATTAAAAATATCCAATTGAAAAAATTAGACTGGATGATTCCAGCTCCAGCGCAAGGTGCTATTGGAATAGCATGTTTAAAAAAGGACAAATTTATTAGAAAAATTTTATCNAATATTAATTGTGTTAATACAGAATTCTGTACAAAACTTGAACGTGAATTTTTAAGAATTTTAGAGGGTGGTTGTTCTGCCCCAATTGGAGGAATTTCACGAATTGAAAAAAATTATGTTCATTTTCATGGAGGTGTTTTTAGTTTAGATGGAAAAGTTTCTGAANTATGTACTGATAAATTTATAATTGATGAAAATCCAATTTCTATAGGTAAAATAATTGCAAATAAATTACTTGAAAAAGGTGGTGATAAAATAATAAGCTCAATTAAGAATAAGATTTAATGAGACTATTATCCACAAAAAAATTAAATAAAAAAATGAAAATGGCCTTAATCAAAAATAATTATAGCGTTGTTGAAATGCCAATGATTAAAACTGTGAAAATAAATTTTATTTGGCCAGAAATTCTAGATGCAATAATAATAACAAGCTCCTTTGCACTTAAATCCATAATTAAACATCCTGGTTTTAAAAGTTTAAAGAAGTATCCCTTTTTTTGTGTAGGGAGCCGAACAAAAGAAAAATTACTTGAATTAGGAATAAAAATTGAGGCATGTGAAAAATCAGCAAAAAATCTAGCAATTAAAATAGGGAATAATTACCGAAAAAAATCATTCAATTATTTTTGCGGAAAACAAAGACTTAAAACTATCGAGAATTTTGCCTTGGCAAATAACATAAAAATTAATATTTCCGAGGTGTACCAGACAAATGAAATCCATAAAAAAATTAATGAAAAATTTGATGGAATTATTTTTTTTAGCCCGTCTGCAGTCAGAGGTTATGCTTCNCTTAACACATTTGATAGTCTAAAAGTTTTTTCTTGGGGAAATACTACAACTAAAGAAATTACAAAATATTGTGATACTTGTTTCACTTCAAAATCACCATCAACAGAATCTCTAATTTTATTAATTAATAAAACATTAAAAAAGTTCAATGCTTAAAAATGACCTTTTAATACGTGCCCTGAAAGGTGAAGTTGTCTCTAGGCCTCCAGTTTGGATTATGAGGCAAGCTGGAAGNTATCTTCCAGAATTTATGAAATTAAAAAATAAATATGATTTTTTTACTAGATGTCNGACACCTGAACTTGCAACTAAAATTACTTTNTTNCCAATAAATCAAATAGGTCCTGATGCTGCTATTTTATTTAGCGATATTTTAGTTGTTCTTCAGGCTATGAATTTAAAGGTTGAAATGAAGGATGGGATCGGCCCTTGGATTCCAAATCCAATTAAAAATAAAAAAGACATAAAAAACATAATTATTCCAAANATTAAAGAGAAANTGGGTTANGTTTTAGAAGCTNTTAAAATGACTCAAAATGAGTTAAACNAAAGTATTCCACTAATTGGATTTGCTGGATCTCCGTGGACACTTCTCTGTTATGCAGTTCAAGGACAAGGTTCAAAAACATTTGATAAAGCAAAAGCCTTATGTTTTGAACAACCAGAAATTGCTCATCAATTATTACAAAAAATAACCGATACAACAATTTTATACTTAAAAGAAAAAGTGACTTCAGGCGTAAATGCAATTCAACTGTTTGACTCGTGGGGTGGACTTTTATCTCCATCTGATTATGATACTTTTTCATGGTTCTATTTACAACAAATTATCAATGAGATTAAAAAAATTAGCCCAACAATTGTTTTTGCGAAGGGTTGTTGGTTTGCATTAAATAAAATGAGTAAATCCGGGGTCTCAGCTTTGGGAATAGATTGGACATGTTCAGCTCAAAATTCAAGATATTTGAGTGGAGGAAATATTACTTTGCAGGGAAATTTTGATCCCTCAAGATTACTATCTCCAATTCCAGAAATAAAAAAACAAGTTACACAAATGATAAATGAATTTGGAAAAGATAAATATATTGTAAATCTAGGTCATGGAATTCTACCTAATATACCTGTTAGTCATGTCCAGGCATTTATTGACTCCGTTAAACAATATCAAAGTAAATGATGAAAAAAAAATTTTTGAACTTTATAACGAAACTTCAAGATGAGATAACTTTATCTTTAGAGAATCTAGACGGAGAAAAAAAATTCAATGAAGACATATGGAAAAGGGTTGAAGGTGGTGGAGGGAAAACAAGAATTTTAGAGAATGGGAAGATTATTGAAAAAGCTGGAGTAAATATTTCAAATGTCTATGGTAATCTACCAAAAAACTTAGAAGATTATTTCAAAGTAAAAAACTCAAAATTTTTTGCATGTGGATTAAGTTTGGTTATACATCCCAAAAATCCCATGGTACCTNCTGTTCANGGTAATTGGAGATACTTTGAACTCTATTCCTCAAATGGTGAACTTAAAGATCGATGGTTTGGAGGGGGACAGGACCTTACTCCATTTTATTTAAAAGAAGAAGATGCTGTTCANTTTCATAAGGTATGTAAATCTGTTTGTGANAAATATTCTCCAAATTTTTATAAAAAATATAAAGAACAATGTGACTCATATTTTTGGAATCACCATAGAAATGAAGCCAGAGGGATAGGTGGTCTATTTTTTGATTATTTGAGACCAGATTTTGATAACAAAATTGATGACTTATTTGAGTTTGTTAGTGATTTTGGAAATAGCTTTTTAAACGCATATCTTCCGATAGTTAATAAAAGAAAAAACTATAAGTATGACTCTAAAGAAAAATTATGGCAAGAAATAAGAAGAGGTCGCTATGTTGAATTTAATTTAATTCATGATAAAGGAACCCTATTTGGCCTAAAAACAAATGGGAGGATTGAGAGCATACTAATGAGTTTACCACCAACAGTNAAATGGATTTATGATCACAAAACNGAGAAAAACTCAGAAGAAGAAAAATTAATNAAGGTNTTACANAAACCAATAGACTGGGTAACCTAATCAATTTTTGTACCTTTAAAAAACTAAACTTTATGAATACTGGTTTAATTCTGATTCTTATACCTTGTTTNATCATATTTTCATATTTATTTGATGTAATAGCTAAAAAAACAAAATTTCCCTCTGTCATTTTACTTATGATAACCGGAATTTTAGCAAGAACCATTGCTGACAGTTATGGGTTTAATAATACATATTTTTTAGATTCTTTAATTCCTGTATTAGGTACGATAGGNTTAATTCTTATAGTTATGGAAGGTGCTCTGGAATTAAAAATTAAAAAAGAAAAGATTGTACTCATGATTTCTGGTTTTTTCTCTGCATTTGTAATTCTTATTTTAAACATATTCTTTCTAAAAAGCTTCTTTACCATTATTTTACAACTTCCACATAATACAGCTATATTATATTCAATTCCACTCTCAATAATTAGTAGTGCAGTTGCAATACCCTCNGCGAGTAGTTTTTCAGAAAACGATAAAGAATTTATCGTATACGAATCAACATTTTCTGATATTTTGGGAATTGTTATTTTCAATTATTGCATTATACAAACAGTTTCAAAAAAACCTATCATTGATATGACGCCTATGATTCAATTAGGCGGTCAAGTTTTAGTAATAATTTTTATTTCTCTTTTAATTACATATTTTCTGGCTAAGTTGATTCAAAAAATTGATCACCATGTCAAATTTTTTCTAATAATTTCCATTTTAATACTTGTTTATGCAATTGGAAAGTTTTTTCACTTTCCTACATTATTAACGATTTTTATTTTTGGGATATTTCTTGGAAATGGCGGTGAGCTACTACCAAATTTTATGAAAAAATCTGTTGATATTGAAAAAACAAAAAATAGCTTAAATGAATTTCATACGTTAACCTCAGAATCTACTTTTTTAGTTAGAACTTTTTTCTTTCTCTTTTTTGGTTTTTCCATAACATTAGANAGCTTTGTTTCACCTCAACCATATATATATGCTTTAGTNATTTTATTTATTATGTTTGTAGCCAGATACATTTATCTATCCTTAACCAAACTTAATTTNAAATTGACTCCATTAGTTTATATGTCCCCTAGAGGTTTAATAAGTATATTATTGTTTCTTCAATTAAGCACATTAAATGAAAGTGATCTTAAGACCGATATAATAGACGAAAGAGTTTTACTTCTGGTTATATTATTCTCAATGATATTAATGCTTCTAGGTACTTTGAAAAAGAACATAAACAATGATATCCCTCTTGAAATTAATCCTTTAAATGAGGAGCCAGAATCCGACTAAATATATAAAAATTTAAATTAAATGTACCCATTAAATAGAAATAGAAGATTAAGAAGTAGCCACGCAATTAGAGCTCTAGTAAGGGAAACTCAACTTTCCAAGAACGATTTTATAGTTCCTCTATTCATTGTTGAAGGAAAGAATATAAAAAAAGAAATTATTTCAATGCCAGATTATTTTCAACTAAGCATAAATAATGCTGAAAAAGAGGTCAAAGAGTTATGGGATATAGGTATAAAAGCTATTTTACTTTTTGTTAAAATTGAAGATAATTTAAAAGATAACAAGGGCTCTGAGGCAATAAATAATAATGGACTAATGCAAAGGGCGATTAAATCTATCAAAAATAAAGTGCCGGAGATGTTAGTTATAACTGATGTTGCTCTTGACCCTTATTCATGCTTTGGACATGACGGTATTGTAGAAAACTTTGAAGTTTTAAATGATCCTACTTTAGAAGTTTTATCTAAAATGTCTGTTTCTCATGCCAACTCTGGGGCCGACTTTGTAGCTCCAAGTGATATGATGGATGGTAGAGTTTTAAGAATCCGTCAGGCCTTAGAGAAAGAAGGGTTTTTTAATACCGGGATTATGAGTTATGGAGTTAAATATGCATCATCTTTATATGGTCCATTCAGAAATGCTCTAGATTCAAATCCAGGTTTTGGTGACAAAAAAACATACCAAATGGACTATTCTAATTCAAAACAGGCTTTAAACGAAGTAAATAAAGATATCGAAGAGGGAGCTGATATAATAATGGTGAAACCAGGTATGCCATACATCGATATTTTGAATTCTTTATATAAAAAAATTGATGTCCCACTAGCAGTATATCAGGTCAGTGGTGAATATTCAATGCTAAAATCTGCAGCATCTAAAGGTTTTTTAGATTATGATAAAGTAGTTTTAGAGCAACTATTTTCATTTAAGCGAGCAGGAGCTGCAATGATAGCAACATATCATGCAAAGGAAGCTGTCAAACTGCTAAACCAAATTCTATGAAAAGAATTTTAAATTTTTTATTTTTTATAATTTTAGTTACTTATGGTATTCTCTATGTTTCAGGGTATAGCTGGTTTTTAGAAGGAATCGCGAAAATTTACCTTACTGGTCACACAACAAATTATCTTTCAGATTATGAAGTTTTTGATAATAGAATAATACATGCTTCAAAAACACCAAAAAAATGGGATTTTCATGAAAAATATAATAAGATAACCTCATCAAAAACATTAGAAGATTATAATTCTAAGAATCACACTGTTGCATATTTAATCATAAAAAATGATAGTATATTATATGAAAAATATTATGATGGTTATAGTTTTGAATCAAAAAGTAATTCAAATTCAATGGCTAAAAGTTTTGTTTCAGCTCTTCTAAATAAAGCTGTACAGGATGGATATATTAATAGTATAAGACAGCCTGTAATTGATTTTTTTCCAAACTTAAAAGGGCCTTTTTCAAAAAAAGTAACTCTTGAAGATCTGACATCTATGTCCTCAGGACTTGATTGGCAAGAAGAATATTACTCTCCTTTTTCAGTTACTGCCTCTGCTTATTTTATTGATGATTTATCCTCAGTAATTTTGAATCAAAAAATAATTGAAGAACCTGGAAAAAAATATGAATATCTAAGCGGTGCCACCCAACTACTTGGAATGGTAATATCAAAAGCAACCGGAAAATCACTTAGTGACTATTTATATGAAAGCATTTGGGATCCTCTAGGAATGGAGCAAGAAGCTCTTTGGCAACTTGATAGCAAAAAAAATGGGATGGAAAAAGCATTTTGTTGTATTGCATCAAACGCAAGAGACTTTGCTAAATTTGGTAAACTATATAAAGACTATGGAAAATGGAATAATCAGATAATAATTGATTCATCCTATGTTGTCAAATCAATTTCACCTCGTTTTAAAGAAAGTACCGAATATGGATATGGTTTTTGGCTTGGAAAATGGAATGAAAATAAAGTATTTTGGATGCAGGGTCATCTTGGACAATATGTCTTTGTTATTCCTGAGGAAAATGTTATTGTAGTTAGGTTAGGCCATCGAAAAGGAGAAAGAAATGGAAGGGACTATTTTACTTATCTAGATGAAGCTTTTAAAATTTTAAATAAAATATATTAACTATTAAACTGCTGGATTCGGAATTTTGTTATGAATAGCATCTATTTGAGATGAAATCTCTTTTGAAAGTTCAACTTTATGACTGTCAATGTTTTCTTTTAGCTGCTCCATATTAGTAGCTCCAATAATATTGCTCGTAACAAAACTCCTATCGTTAACAAATGAAAGAGCTAATTGAGTTAGAGATAAACCACTTTCTTTCGCTAATTCATTATAAAGTTTAGTTGCTTTATAACATTCATAACTAGAGTATCTTTTATAATTTGGCATTATATCTAACCTTGATCCTTTAGGTACAACTCCATTCATATATTTTCCAGTCAATACACCAAAACCAAGTGGAGAATATGCTAACAAGCCAATATTTTCTCTGTGACAAATTTCTGAGTGACCTGTTTCAAATTCCCTAGATAATAAAGAGTATGCATTCTGAATTGTAACCATTCTAGGAAGCTTTTGATTAGACGCGCTGATAAACCTCATCATTCCCCAGGGATTTTCATTAGAAATACCTATATACCTAATTTTTCCGGAATCAATATGTGTTTTTAGATTATCAAGTACAATTTCAAAATTTTCAATCCAAGGATCATCTGCAATATAAGTAAAACCTCTTTGACCAAATTTATTTGTTTTTCTCTCAGGCCAATGTAGTTGGTATAAGTCTATATAGTCAGTTTTTAGTCTCCTTAAGCTATTATGTAAGGCTTCATCAATATTTTTTTTATCAAAACTCATTTTTTTTCTAATGTGAGAACTAAAAGTCTCAGGACCAGCAATCTTAGATGCTAAAATAATTTGATCTCTTTTACCATTTTTAAAAAACCAATTACCAATTATTTTTTCTGTTAATCCTTGAGTATTAGATTCTGCTGGAACAGGATATAACTCAGCCGTATCCCAAAAATTTACTCCCCGATCTAATGCATAATTCATCTGTTCGTGACCTTCAGCCTCAGTGTTTTGTTTTCCCCAAGTCATAGTTCCGAGACATATCTTACTTACATCCAAATTAGTATTTGGAATTCTTCTATATTCCATAAAATTTAATTTATATTTTCTAACAATTTACTTATTTCATTAAGCTTAGGAGTCAAAATAACCTCTATCCTTCTATTTGCTGACCTCCCCTTTTCATCAGAATTAGATGCAATTGGAAAGAACTCTCCTCTCCCAGCTGCAGTAATATTTTGAGGAAGTACTAATTTATTAATAAGAAGTAGGTTAATAATTGCTGTAGCTCTTTTAGTTGATAGATCCCAATTATTTTTTATTACACCCTCCCCAGAATAAGGTATATTATCAGTATGGCCCTCAATTAGCACATTAATTTCTGGGTTTCCAGCCAAAACATTTGACAGTTGTTTTATAGCTTTTCTCCCATCTGGTTGAACTTTCCAGCTTCCAGATTTGAACAATAATTTATTTTCCATTGAAACATAAACTTTTCCATTTCTCTGGTCTACTTTTAATCCATTTCCCTCAAAATTTAACAGCGCATCCGATAGGTTTTTTCTGAGAAGGTTAAGTTTTTTTTCTTTTTCTAACACCAATTTCTCAAGTTCAAAAACTTTATTGAGACCTGTTTTTAATTCATAGTGAATCTTGGCTAAACTATCTAATAAATTATTATTTTCAATAATTCTAGATTTAATATCTGAGTCACTTTTACTTTCCAAAGTTTCGTAATTAAGCTTTATATCATTTAAATCATTTTTTACCAACATTAAGCTGTCACCAATAATCTCAAGTAGTTTTGATTTTGAATTCAAAAGTTGAATTATGGAATCATTACTTTCGTTTAGTAATTTATTTTTTTCTAATATAGATTTATACTCCATTTTCAAATTTGCATATCGATTTTCAACTTCACGAAAAGTCTTTGTTGAAACACAACTGTAAAATAATATGGTGAAAAAGAATATTGGTTTTAATTGTTTCATGACTTTAAACTAAAACTTAAATTGAATACCAACTGGACAGTGATCAGAGTGAAAAGCACCTGGTAAAATGAATGAATCTTTGAGTTTACATAAAAGGCTCTTACTAACTAAATTATAATCAATTCTCCATCCCTTATTATTTGATCTAGCATTTGCCCTGTAACTCCACCAACTATAATTATGTGCCCCTTGATTAAAGAGTCTAAAAGAATCTTCAAAACCAGAATTAATGAAATTATCAAGCCATTTTCTTTCCTCAGGCAGAAACCCTGAAACATTTTTATTTCTAACTGGGTCATGAATATCGATCGGTTTATGACAAATATTGTAATCGCCGGAAATAACAAGATTTGGATAACTAATTCCCAATTCATTAATATAATTTTGGAACTCTCTCATATAATTGAATTTATATTCTAGTCTTTGGATATTCGTTCCAGAAGGAAGGTATAAGCTCATAATAGAGAATTGATCAAAATCAGCACGAATATTTCTTCCCTCATCATCCATAGAGCTAATTCCAGTTCCATAAACCACATTATTAGGATTCTTTTT
>PATA01000011.1 GCA_002713495.1 Flavobacteriaceae bacterium | reverse complement strand
GACATAATAACATTTGCCATACCCATAGCAAAACCAGGTAAATTAGCGAAGGATGAATGAGGGGCAGTTGTTGTACTTCTGTAGTATGTGTCAACTGAACCAGCTACAGCAAATGTCGGTGCTGGCTCTTCTTCTGCTTCCTGAGCATACCCGAAACTAAATAGGGCAGATATTAGTAAAAATTGAGTTATTCTTTTAAAATTTTTCATATTTATTGATTTAATTTATTATTTATTTTCTTTGAGCCAAGCTTCAAATCCACCACCATCAAATCCACCAATTCCATGTTCTTCGGTGTCTAATCCGTTGATTTCAACCTCCTCTGATACTCTCAATCCTAGTGTAGATTTTAAAATTCCAAAACCTATTAGTGCAGTAACAGTTGCCCATACTCCATACGCTAAAACTCCTATTGCTTGGATACCTAGTTGACTTGCTCCACCACCATTGAATATACCAATACCAGTAGCACCATCAACACCCCAGAGACCAATTACAAGAGTACCCCATGCACCAGCAACTCCATGAGCAGAAGCTGCTCCAACTGCATCATCAATTTTTAAAACTTTATCAATAAATTCAATTGAAAAAACAACTATTATTCCTCCAATTAACCCAGCCATAAATCCACCTCCAAAAGTCATGTTTCCGCAACCTGCAGTTATTGAAACCAATCCTGCAATAATTCCATTCAGTGTCATACCCAAATTTGGTTTTCCATCCTTAATCCAAGTTAAAGCCATTGCACCAACACCACCAGCGGCAGCGGCAATATTTGTTACCATCACAACCGCTGAGGCCGCAACAGAATCATCACCTCCCCATGCTAATTGAGAACCACCATTGAATCCAAACCAACCAAGCCATAAAATAAAGACTCCGAGGGTTCCTAGTAATAAGTTGTGCCCTGGTATGACATTTGATTTTCCATCTACATATTTACCAAGACGCGGACCTACCATCCATGCTCCAACTAAAGCTGCCCATCCACCTACTGAGTGAACAATAGATGATCCTGCAAAGTCAATGAATCCCATATTTGCTAGAAATCCACCTCCGTTCCACTGCCATGAGCCTGATATTGGATAAATAATTGCTGTTAAAAAAATTGTAAAAATTACATAGGTAGTATACTTAGTTCTTCCAGCAATAGCCCCAGAGACTATTGTGGCGGCTGTAGCACAAAAAACTGTTTGGAAAAATACATCGTGCGCACCGTCACCTGGATTAAAAAGTAATCCGCTTGTGGCTATGTATCCATTTGTATCTCCGTACATTAATCCATAACCTAATGCCCAAAAGGATATTGTACCAACTGATATATCTAGAATATTTTTCATTGAGATATTTACCGCATTTTTTGAACGAGTAAACCCAGATTCTACAAGAGTAAACCCGGCTTGCATGAAAAATACTAGTATACCAGAAAGCAATATCCAAAGTATTGTGAAGTCATCATTAACCTCAACAACATTTATCATATTTGATATAAAATAGTTTATCATAGTGTTTAAGTTTATTTATTTTAGTAAATCAAAACTATATATTAATTAAAGTTTTATAAGATGAATTTTAAATCCATTATTAACTTTTAGAAGATTAAATTTTTTTTAAGTAAAAAAATAAAGGGTTTGTTTTTTTAGATACTTTTTTTTATCAAAGTCTCAAAAAAATGATCTTTACATAAAATATAAACTAGATTAATTCTAATTTTTATTGTGTAATTAATTATATAATAAATGATTCTTTGAAAAATCAATAATAGTTCTGTAAAAACTTAAAGGAGTCATAACCAATTTTAATCATTATTAAACCAAAAATAAAACTAGAGATAGAATATTTTAAAAATAATAACCAATTTTGATTTTTGAGCATTACTAATGCCTCATTACTAAAAGTGGAAAATGTAGTGAGTCCTCCACATATACCTATTGTAAAAAAAATCATCCATTCAGAACGAAAATTTTTGATAACCCAATTTGAAAAAAATCCTAGAAGAAAACAACCAGTTAAATTGGCTAAAAAGGTTCCCCAGGGAAATGAGTTAGAATTTGACAAAAATAATTTTCCTATCAAATATCTAAATGCAGAACCAATTCCTCCACCTAAAAAAACAAGTATTAAGTTTTTGAATGTATTCATCTTATTGGGTAGTAAAGTCCAGTTATCCATTTTGTTGAATCTTTCGTTTCATAGGATCCTTTCCAAATCACTTCAAATGGTGCATTAAAAATTTTCTTATTAATATCGATTAAATGTTTATCCAAAATTTTCCACCCTCTATCTTTATTAGTTGGATACCCATCATGAGTAACACCAATTACATCTTGTGTTGGAAAATAATTGCAAACAAGTTTTGGTGTTAAATTAAGTTCAGGACAATTTTTTAGTGGAATAGCAATTATTGATTCAATTTTTTTTTCTGTTTGTGATGTATAAATAATGAACCTTTTTCCGTTTTTTGATAATTTATTTGAACTAATAAATTTTTCAAGATTTTTATATTCAATATCCTTTATTTTATCAAAATTTTTTTTTGAAGTTGATAATATCTTTCCTAAATAAAACCCACCTTCATGAATTTGTTTTCCTATGTATTTGTATGAACTATAAAAATATGTTCGACCAATAAGTACAAGTATAATTGAAATTATAACAAACGATATTATTAAATAATTTTTCAATTTTTTTAGGATCAATTAAGAGTATATTTTTTTATCAAAAATAATGTGATAGTTAGCCCTACCATAAAAAGAATAATTTTAAAACTCCCTTTAAAATATTCTTTTTGATTTTTTCTATCTTGTCGGTAAGAATATATTATAATTATTGTGAAGATAATTATAAACGCAATTGCAAAAATAAGTTGACCTTTAGTGAACATCAATTTAATTTATAACAAAATTAATCAAAGCATAATTAAAATAATCTGTAATCTAAAATAAAAAATGATTGAAAAACCAATAAATTCAGTAAAAAAATTTCATGATGCATTCAATATTGATGTATCAGTCTCACCCACAGTTGATCTTCCATTAAATAAAATTAAATTAAGATTTAAGTTAATGTCAGAGGAAAATAAAGAATATTTTGAGGCAGCTAAAAATAAAGATTTAATTGAAATAGCTGATGCACTTGGTGATATGCTATATATTCTCTGTGGAACTATATTGACTCATGGAATGCAAGACAAAATTGAGGAAGTTTTTAATGCTATTCAAGATAGTAATATGAGTAAACTTGGTGAAGATGGCAAACCAATATACCGAAAGGATGGAAAAGTTTTGAAAGGTCCTAATTATTTCAAACCAAATCTAAAAAAAATATTTAGAGAACATAATAATTAGATGCCTACCCTCCAACCATATGGATCTTTTGATACATTATATTGAATATCGGTTATCATTTTTTTTATTCTTTTAGCATAAGAATTTTCCGGTAAATTAATATTGTAATCAATATTTTTGTAACCGAAACCTGATATTGGAAGGATTACAACTGCAGTTCCAGCACCAAAAACTTCCTTCAATGATTTATTATTTGCAGAACTGACTAATTCATCAACCGAAAAAGGCCTAACTTCAATATCAATATTTATATCTTTTGCTATTTGAATAACACTTTTTCTAGTTATACCATCGAGTATTCTGTCGTTAGTTGGAGCTGTGATTAATTTATTATCAATTCTAAAGAAAACGTTCATGGTTCCTGCTTCTTCAATGTATTTGTGTTCATTTGAATCTGTCCATATTATTTGTTGATATCCTTTGTCTTGTGCAATAGAGGTGGGATAAAAAGAAGCTCCATAGTTCCCTGCAGCCTTAGCATATCCAATTCCTCCACTAGATGCCCTACTAAATTTTTCTGCAATTAATACGTTAAATTTGGATTCGTTGTAGTATGATTTTGCAGGTGAACATATTATAATAAATTTATATTCGTTTGACGGAGATGCTTGTACAGTTGGTTGACTAGCGAAAACGAAAGGTCTTATGTAAAGAGAATTACCTTGTCCAGATTTTACCCAATTAGAATCTAAGGACACCAATTTTTTTAGGCCATTTATAAAATATTCTTCTGGAATTTCCGGGATTTTCATCCTTTTACATGATTTATTGAATCTGATAAAATTCTCTTTAGGTCGAAATAACCATACTTTTCCTTTCGTATCTTTATAAGCCTTCATACCCTCAAAAATTGCTTGTCCGTAATGAAGTGCACTTGTTGATGGATCGATAGAAATATTTTGATAGGGAATAATTTTAGGTTCATTCCATTTGTTGTTAATGAAATTACAAACAAGCATATGATCAGTAAAAACCTCTCCAAAAGATAAATTTTCAAAGTCAACACTAGTGTGTCTGGGATTATTGTTTATTTTAATTTCCAATTCCTAATAATTTTAAAAATTAAAATAAAAGTAATTTATTTTAAATCATATTTAACTTTTTTTGTTTAAAACTTCCTATCAAAAACATAAAATAATAAAAATTCATTTTCTTTACCTAATGAAAGAAAAAATCATAACAGATGATGGAAGTTTTTCATTATATGACACTTCATTAAATGAATACTATCACTCTAAAAAGGGTGCTTATTCAGAATCAATTCATGTTTATATCAATAATGGAGTTGATTATTGGTTTAAAAATAACCCAGAGAAAAAAATATGCAGAATATTTGAATTGGGTTTTGGTACTGGTTTGAATGCACTTGTTACAAAGAGATATGCAGAAGAAAATAAACTAAAACTTAAGTATTTTTCAATCGAAAAATATCCCCTGACCAATTCTCAAACTCAGCTTATAAAACCTAAATGTTTATCAATTAGTGAGGAAAATATCTATAATTCTAGTTGGAATCATGAATTAAATTTAAGTTCTTTTTTTTCTATCAAAAAAATCCATGATGATTATTTTAAATTTAATTTTATTGAAAATTATGATGTAATATTTTATGACGCTTTTGCTTTTCATGCACAACCTCTAATGTGGAAGAATGAAGCATTGAAAAAATCTATAAATATCTTAAACAAAAAAGGCGTTTGGGTAACATATTGCTCAAAGTCAGATGTTAGAAGAGTTCTCGAATCTTTTAATGTTGATGTAAAAAAAGTCCCTGGTTTTCTTCAAAAAAGAGAAATGCTGAGAGTAATAAAAAATTAATCTATAATTTTGTTTTAGATGAAAATTCTTATAACTGGAGCAACTGGATTAATTGGAAGAGTAATATCGATAAAATTATTAAATAAGGGTTACAGGGTCAACTTTTTGACTACTTCGAAAAAAAAAATAAATTCAATTGATGGCTGTAATGGATTTTACTGGGATCCCCAGAAAGGTGTTATTGATTTAAATGCATTTGACGGAGTCACACATTTAATCAATTTAGCAGGAACTTCAATATCAAGAAGGTGGACAAAAAAACATAAAAATAAAATAATTGAAAGTAGAGTTTTGTCAGCTAACATAATTTATAATTCTTTAATTGATCTTCAAATAAAGCTAAAAGGAATTATTTCAGCATCTGCAATTGGATATTATCCTAACAGTGAGAAATATTTTAATGAATCTGATTCATTTTTACCCGAAAATTTTCTTCAAAGAGTTGTCCAAAAATGGGAGAAGGCGATTACTGAACTCGAAACCCAAACTCAAAATTTGTTAATATTAAGAATTGGATTAGTGATTTCTTCGAAAGGAGGTATATTGTCTTATATTGTTCCTCCTATAAAATTTTGTTTCGGTTCAGCCTTTGGTTCTGGAAATCAATGGCAATCGTGGATCCATATTGATGACCTTGCTGAAATTTTTTTATATTCAATCGAAAACAGTCTCTCAGGTATTATAAATGCCGTTGCTCCATGTCCAATTACACAAAATAAATTAATTAAATCTCTAGCAAATTACTTAAATAGGCCAATAATCTTTCCAAATATTCCAAATTTTGTAGTTAAGTTTTTTTTTAATGAAAGAAGTCAATTATTTCTTGATAGTCAAAAAATCAGTTCTAAAAAAATAGAAAAAAAGGGATTCAAGTTTAAATTTAAAATATTTGAAAATGCTATTAGTGATCTTAAAATTAAATAAGTGACATTATGACACTTTTAAATGATTGGCAATACCTTTGCAATTATTAAATAAATATTTTATGACTGTGTCAAAAAAAAATAAAGAAAAAACAAAGGCTAGATCTGTTAATTCAAATAAATTAAAAAAAGCAAATAAGTCAACGCATGCAATTGATTTAAAAAAAATATCAGATGAATTACAGGCTGAAAAAGAAAAATTTTTAAGATTATTTGCCGAGTTTGAAAATTATAAAAAAAGAACATCTAAGGAACGAGTTGACCTTTTTAAATCTGCAAACCGTGAATTGATGTTAGCTCTAATTCCCGTTATTGATGATTTTGAACGAGCGAAAAATCAAATTAAAGTTGCAAACGAATCAGACGATCTCAAAGGTTTATATTTGATTTTTAACAAAATGAATGAAACTCTTAGGAATAACGGGCTTTCTGAAGTTGAAGTCTCAATTGGTGATACCTTTGATTCTGAAATACACGAAGCAATAACCCAAATTCCCGTTAAAAATAAAAAGCAAAAGGGTAAAATCATCGATGTTATTGAAAAAGGCTATATCCTTGGTGAAAAAATAATAAGATTTCCTAAAGTTGTTGTTGGACAATAATGTAGATTATGAAAGAGGATTATTATGACATACTAGGAATTTCAAGAGGTGCTAGTGCTTCAGAAATCAAAAAAGCTTACAGGAAAATGGCTATAAAGTATCACCCAGATAAAAACCCTGGTGATAAATCTGCCGAAGCCAATTTTAAAAAAGCTGCTGAAGCATACGAAATTCTTGGAAATCCTGAAAATAAATCTAAGTATGATCAATATGGCCATGCTGCTTTTGAAAATGGTGGTTTTGGTTCTGGAGCTGGAATGAATATGGATGATATATTTAGTCAATTTGGCGATATTTTTGGTGGGGCATTTGGAGGTTTTGGAGGAGGTTTTGGTCAGCAAAGATCAACCCAAAGAAGAGGTAGTAACTTAAGAATAAGGGTTTCATTATCTCTAGAAGAAATAGCATCTGGAGTGGAAAAAAAAGTTAGGGTAAAGAGAAAAGTACAAGCGCCTGGGATAGAATACGTTACATGCAGTAAATGTAATGGAACAGGTCAAGTTACCAAAATAACTAATACCATATTAGGAAGAATGCAAACTTCTTCACCATGTAATATGTGTGGAGGATCAGGTCAAATCATATCAAATAGACCTCCTGGATCTGACTCTCAAGGAATGATTCAAGAAGAGGAGACCGTTTCAATCAAAATTCCCTCGGGAGTTGAAGATGGAATGCAATTAAAGGTCTCTGGCAAAGGAAATGCCGCATTATCAAACGGTGTCTCTGGAGATTTATTGGTCTTAATTAATGAAAAACCGCATGAGAAATTCATTAGGGAAGGGCAACATCTTCATCTAGATGTTTACATAAGTATATCTGAAGCTGTTTTAGGAATTTCCAAAGATATCCAACTGTTAGTTGGAAAAGTTAGAATAAAGCTTGAATCTGGTATTCAGTCAGGAAAAACATTAAGATTGCGAGGGAAAGGTTTACCAGATATTAATGGCTATTCATCGGGAGATTTATTAGTTCATATAAATGTTTGGACTCCAAAAGTACTTAATAGAGATCAAAAAAGATTTTTTCAAAGTATGATAGATGATGATAATTTTGAACCTAAACCTGACAAATCGGATAAATCATTTTTTGAAAAGGTTAAAGATATGTTTTCATAAATTTCTATAGATTACCATTTTTTACAAATTTTTATTGTTTACGCTTGTATTTTAGTTTTGTTTTTGTATAATAAACTATGATTTATATTCAGAACCCATTAAGAAGTTTTTTAGATAAAGAAATTTCATTAGGTCAATCGATAATATTGAATCCTAAATCGATTTTAATTATTTTATTAGCTTTTTTTATTACTTGGTTATTTTTAAAAACAGTTAAAAAAATAATTTATCGAGCATTATCTGAAGATGCAAAAATTAAATTTGAAAGTATATTTTCTTTTTTTAATTATTTTGTTTANGTAGTTGTAACCCTTANTACAATTAATACAATAGGNATTGANTTAACTGGTTTTTTAGCAGCTTCCGCAGCACTGCTNGTTGGAGTTGGTTTAGCACTTCAAACATTTATTCAAGATATTATATCGGGTGTTTTTATAATTGCTGATCAGACTGTTCATGTTGGTGATATTATTCAAATTGATGGACAAATCGGTAAGGTAGAAAATATTAAACTCAGAACAACAAGAGCAGTAACGAGAGATAATAAAGTTTTAATTATTCCAAATCACATGTTTTTGACTAAAATTTTATATAATTGGACAGAAAATGGAACTCTAATTAGAGAATCTGTTTCTGTTGGGGTTTCTTATAATACAGATATAGAAATGTTAAAAGATAAATTAATTGAAATAGCTCTCGAACACCCTTTAATTCATAAAGACAAAAAACCCTTTGTTTTATTTGATGATTTTGGTGAAAATTCTTTAAATTTTACACTTGTTTTTTCAATGTCAAATAGTTTTAATTTACATAAGGTAAAAAGTGATATAAGATTCTCAATGAATAANTTTTTTATTGAGAATAATATTGAAATTCCATTTCCTCAGAGAACGGTTAAACTTATTAATTCTAAAAGCAATTAATCAATGGCTAAAATTTTAATTATTGAAGATGAGGAACCAATAAGAAGAGTTCTGGTCAGAGTATTAACAGAAGAAGATTCATCATTTGATGTNCATGAGGCAATNGATGGAAAAGATGGATTAAAAAAACTTGATAATAATGATTTTGACCTAGTTTTATGTGATATAAAAATGCCTAAATATGATGGCATAGAAGTTCTTGAAAAAGCCAAGGTTTCAAAAAAAACACTTCCTTTTATCATGCTAACAGGCCATGGAAATGTATCGACTGCTGTCGAAGCAATGAAGTTAGGTGCTTATGATTTTATTTCAAAACCCCCTGATCTGAATAGATTATTAAATTCTGTAAGACATGCACTTGAAACAAAAAATTTAGTTCACGAAAATATTATATTAAAAAAGAAAGTAGCAAGAAAGTATAAGATGATTGGTAAGTCTGATGCNATAACTAAAATTCATGATCTTGTTGATAAGGTAGCTCCAACTGATGCTCGTGTTTTGATAACTGGTGACAATGGTACCGGAAAAGAATTAGTTGCTCACAATATNCATGAAAAAAGCAAAAGATCTAATTCTCCATTCNTTGAGGTAAATTGTGCAGCTATTCCTTCCGAGCTAATTGAAAGTGAGCTTTTTGGTCACATGAAAGGAGCTTTTACATCTGCCATTAAGGATCGAAAAGGAAAATTTGAGTTGGCAAATAATGGTACATTATTTTTGGATGAAGTTGCTGACATGAGTTTAGCNGCTCAAGCAAAAGTCCTGAGAGCTCTTGAGGAAGATAAGATTCAACGTGTTGGTGGAAATAAAGATATTGCAGTAGATGTCAGAGTAATTGCAGCAACAAATAAAAATTTACATCAAGAGATTAAANATGGAAATTTTAGAGAAGACTTATTCCATAGGTTGGCGGTAATTTTGATAAAAGTTCCGCCACTCAATGACCGTAAGGAGGATATTGATTTATTAGTNAATCATTTTGTTAGTTTACTCGCTAAAGACCAAGGACTTGAGGCTAAAGTTTTTGACTCAAAAGCTATNGATGCATTAAAAAACTATCCCTGGTCAGGAAATATTAGAGAGTTAAGAAATGTTNTAGAAAGACTTCTTATTTTGGGTAATAACCCAATAACCAAAGAAAATATAATCCAGTTTGCAAAAAAGTAAAGTAATTATGTTTNGATATTTTTTTATTTTACTTTTATTCCATATAAAATCATTTACGCAAGACTTAAATCNCATTGATTATACTATAAAATCCTTTCATGACTTTTCTCTAACACAAGGGAAAAGTTATAGTTGGCTTGAGCACTTATCTAATCAGATTGGAAGTAGACTATCAGGATCTTTGGGAGCGGAGAGAGCTGTTCAATGGGCAAAGGAAGAATTGGAAAATCTCAAATTAGATAAGGTATGGTTGGAACCAGTTATGGTTCCTAAATGGGTCAGAGGAAATTTTGAATATGCCAGTATCGAGAGTTCAGCTGGTAATTCAATTAATGTTCAGGTTTGTGCATTNGGTGGATCAATAGCCACACCAACTAATGGAATCAGAGCTGAAGTTGTAGAAGTAAAATCTTTTGAAGATTTAAAAAAACTTGGAAAAAACTCAATTCAGGGTAAAATTTTATTTTTTAATACTCCCATGGATCCAAAGGAGATAAATACTTTTTTAGCATATGAAAAAATAGTAAANCTAAGANTTAATGGTGCAAGTGAAGCGATTAAATATGGTGCTAAAGCGGTTGTTATTCGTTCACTTAATACAGTAAATGATGACTTTCCACACACNGGTTCAATGAGTTATGGTAAAACAAAATTAAATTTAAGAATACCTTCACTTGCAATAAGTACTAATGGAGCAAATTTATTAAGTTCAATGTTAAAGCTGGATCCTNGTTTAAAGTTTTTTGTNAAACAAAATTGTAAAAATTATCCTGANGTATTATCTTATAACGTAATTGGAGAAATAAAAGGATTTGAGTATCCAAATACAATAATAGTGATTGGTAGTCACCTAGATTCATGGGACTTGGGTGATGGTTCTCATGATAATGGATCTGGTGTTACGCAATCAATGGAGGTTCTTAACACATTTATGTCATTAGGTTACAAACCAAGACATACAATACGTGTTGTTTTGTTTATGAATAATGAGGATGGTTTTAGAGGTACTAAAAAATATTTAAATAATTCAATTCAAAATAAAGAGGAGCACTTATTTGTTTTAGAATCCGACACAGGAGGTTTTTCTCCTAGAGGTTTTTCCTTTGATTCTTCTTCTGAGATTTTTNAAAAAATTAAAAAGTGGAATAAATTTTTTAAACCNTTTTTGATTGATGATTTTTTTATTGAAGGNGTAGGGGCAGATATTAATTTATTAAAGTCATCTGGAGCTGTTTTATCAAGTTTAATAACTGATTCCCAAAAATATTTTGAATATCANCATTCTGCNCAAGATATTTTCGATAAAGTAAATAAGAGAGAGCTTGAGTTAGGTGCAGCAGCGATGACTAGTTTAATTTATTTAGTTGATACCTTTGGTTTATAAAGTGTAAATTTGCCAAAAGATTTATAATGATTCTCACTTCCTACACTAAGGAATTTGATTACAACATAAAACTTGCTTTACCGGTNATAACAGCTCTTCTTGGTCACACTTTTGTTCAATTGGTAGATAATGTCATGGTTGGTCAGCTTGGGACAGCCTCATTAGCTGCAATTTCCTTAGGGAATAGTTTTTTTTGGGTAGCTATGTCAATAGGGATCGGTTTTTCCACTGCTATAACCCCTTTAGTTGCTGAGACAGATGGTGAAAATAATATTAAAAAAGGTCGAAAAGTATTTCTTCACGGACTTTANTTGTGTACTTTTTTAGGNTTAATTTTATTTATATGTTTATTATTAATACATCCTTTTCTTTATAAAATGGGTCAACCAATTCAGGTTGTTGGAATGGCTTTTAATTATTTGTATTGGGTAGGAATTTCATTAATTCCACTTTTAATTTTTCAATCACTAAAACAATTTTCAGATGGGATTTCTTACACTAAACCATCAATGTATGCTAGCTTGTTGGCTAATATAATTAATGTAGTTTTAAATTACATGTTAATTTTTGGTAATTTGGGAGCTCCTAAAATGGGAATTGAGGGAGCAGCAATTGGNACTATGATTTCAAGATTTTTAGCTCTAATTTTTATGGTTATTTATCTAAAAGTAGACNCAAAGTATTCACGATATCTTAAAAATTTAAATTTTATGGATCTTGAGAAACTTTTATTNNAAAAAATTTTAAAAATTGGATTTCCGAGTGCTGCAATTATGTTTTTTGAAATTACATTTTTTACATGTTGTGTATGGATGTCTGGATTACTTGGAAAAAATCCACAAGCTGCAAATCAAATTGCGTTGAATCTATCTACCATAACATATATGGTTGCAATGGGATTGAGTGTTGTTGCAATGATTAGGGTAGGAAATCAAAAAGGGAAAAAAAATTTTATTGAGTTACGCAGAGTAGCCATATCAGTTTTTTTATTAATTTTTATTTTAGATATTTTCTTTTGTTTGANATTTATCCTTTTACANAATCAGCTCCCATGGATTTATTTGGATTCTAAAAATTTAATCAATTCTTCAGATATTTACNGAGTCGTTGAATTATCTTCGAGTTTGTTATTAATATCAGCTTTTTTTCAAATATCTGATGGTTTACAGTCGGTATTGATTGGTGCATTAAAAGGATTACAAGACGTTAAACTACCNGCATTAATTGCATTTACATCCTATGGTCTTATTGGGCTGCCTATCTCCTATTTACTCGGAATAAAATCTAATTATGGAGTTATTGGTATATGGATCGGTTTATTCTTTGGATTAACTATTTCGTCTATTTTCTTATTGGTACGATTTCAATATCTTACAAAAAAATTGATAAATCAAAATTTATATAAATCAAATGTTTGATCACATAATTGAAATAGATAAGGCTTTATTTATATACTTAAATGGATTAGGAACAGAGACATTCGATTTTTTTTGGTTATTAATAACAAATAAACTTTTAAATTTTATTTTNTACTTTATTTTGTCGGTCATATATTTAAAACAGGAAAAATGGAAGCAGTTTGGGTTACTATTATTCTGCCTNGGTATTATGATTCTATTNACTGATCAAGTAACAAATATATTTAAATATATGTTTGCAAGATTANGACCTTGTCATAACGAGGACATATCAAATANTATAAGATTATTGAAATCTAATTGTGGAGGACTNTATGGATTTTTTTCGGCACATGCATCAAATTCATTTGCTTTAGCTGTTTTTTTTTCAACCTTATTTTTTAACAAAATAAATAAATTACCTTTTCTATTATTAACATTTGCTTCATTAGTATCATACAGTCGCATTTATATTGGTGTACATTATCCTTTTGATGTTGTTTCAGGAGNAATTTTTGGAATACTTTCTGGTTATTTGTTTTATATTCTTTTTGAGAGATATATAAAGATTAAGACATAAACAGCACTTTAGTTTTGATAAAACAATTAAAATAAATTTGATTCTCAGNTTTAAATTTNAGTAGTTATTTTAATGATTTTTTTTTAACAAGTTTGAAAATTTTGATTTAAAATTATTTAATCTAGGAATTGATACATTTATCACATAAGGGTTNTTTGGATTGAGTTTTTCGTAATCTTGATGATAATCTTCAGCGTAATAAAACTTTTCTAATTTTTTAATTTCAGTTTTAATTGATTTTTTGAAAATATTTTTATTCGTTAGGGAATCAATCTTTCTATTGATAATTTCCTTTTCTTCTTCATTTTTATAAAATGCAATAGACCTATATTGTGATCCAACATCTGGACCCTGCCTATTTAANGTAGTAGGGTCGTGAGATCCAAAAAAAACATCAACAAGAGTTTCAAATGAAATCTTCGATTTNTCATAGATTACCTCTACTGATTCAGCATGGCCAGTTCTACCAGTTCCTATGCTGTTNTAGGTAGGGTTGGTTGTTGTTCCTCCAGCATAGCCAGAAAAGACTTCCTCAACTCCTTTNAAGCTTTCAAAAATAGCTTCAACGCACCAGAAACACCCTGAAGCAAAATAAGCCTTTTCTTTATTTTCAAAGTTAATATTTTTTGGAGGCAAGTTTTGTAATTTATTTTTAGTTGAATTAAGTTTTGCTTGACAGGAGTAAAGAAAAAACAACGAAAAGATCAGAATTATTTTATTTTTCATTTTTTGGCAATTCAATTATTCAATAAAATTAATAATCTGTTTCGAATATTCATTCCAAGAATACTTTTTACTTGAGTATTCAATATTTTTAATAAATAATTTGTTTTTTTTTGAATTCATCATCTCCTTTAGTTTGATGGATATGTTTTTTGGGTCATTAGAACATATCAAACCAGTTTTATCTCTTTCAATCGGTGTTTTTAAACCTAATAGATTTGAAACTAAAATTGGGGTTTTAAAGTGATATGCAACNGGAATTACTCCACTTTGACTTGCAGATTTATACGTCAGAGAGACAATATCAGCGGAGGAAAAACATAATTGAGTTAATTCTTCATCTGCAAATTTTGGAATTATATAAATCCTTTCCTTTAAATTTAATTTATCAATAATTTTTTTGTATTTATTAATTGGTTCATAAAACTCTCCTACAATAGCTAGTTTTGAACTAGATTTAGAAAGAGGTGGTTCTCCAAATGATTTAATTAATAAATCAAGACCTTTATATCCTCTGATCAAACCATAAAACAAAATAATTGGAGAATCTATATCCCAGCCTAATTTCTTCCTAGAAAAAGATTTTGAGAGTTTTTTAGGTAGATTGTTGCTAATTGGATGAAAACCAGAGAAAATATTTGATTTCATTTTACTCTCTAATTCTAATGCTACACTTTTNGATANTGTTAAGTATTGATTAACTCTTTTAGAAAAAAATTTGTTCAAAATTTGATCAAAAATTTTTGGTTCATGTGGAGTCCAATTATCAACCATGGCNACCACCTTTATTTTATCATCTAAATGTCTGATCAATCCTAAATAACAAATTGATAAAAATGGNGTGTAATATCTAAGAATAACTACTTTGGGATTAATGTTATTTATTTTTTTTGATACATGAAACCAATTTATAGGGTTATAACTATGGATATATCTTTTAATTCTAAGTGATTTAGGTTTGATGTTTTTGCTAAACTGACTTTTACCAGGAAATAAGAAATTTGGATAAAGNTTTTTAAAAGTAAATAGCTTAACTTTTTTACCCAAATTAGTTAGACTTTGTGCAAATTCATTTTGAGTGTCCGCTATTCCACCCCTGTATGGGTAAGCCGGACCAATTAACAAATAATCAAGCTCATGCATTCACAAGTCTTTTTGGAGNAGAAATAAAAAATAAACTTATTAATGTTAGGATTAGATAAATACATATTGAATTGATAAATACTCTAGAGTTAGATGCATATATATCCCANTTANAAGGGATTACAAAATATATTAAAACTAAACTAGATCTTATGAATTCAAATATTTTAGACCATTTATGGCCATCCATGAACGATGTAAATCCAAAAATACTTATCATAATTATAAAACCAAGTTCAAAACGATTTGACGGATTTAAATTTGAATAAAAAAATAAGAAATAATAAAGTATAGAGTTTATTCCAAGAAATTGAATTATAGCCCATACCTTATTTTNAAAATTTTCTTGTGTCTTGTACTTAATTTGTTTATGAACATCTTTTATTGTTTTTATTGGATATTTTTCTTTTACATCATCTGGTCTCCAACCTGTTGGTTTAAACCAGATATAAAATTTTGCCTTCCAATCTTTTGTATAATATGCATCTCTAATAAGTCTCCACAGATGTTGAAAATTAATCCAAAATGGATTCCATGTCTGAACAGGCTTTAAAACACCATACACAGGTTTTATTTCATCTAATTCTTCTTGAAATGTACCAAAAACTCTATCCCAAACACAAAAAATTGCGGATAAATTTTTATCTATATATTCAGGATTAATGGCATGATGAACTCTGTGTTGAGATGGCGTTACAATNATGTATTCTAAGATTCCTAATTTCCCTATGTGTCTAGTGTGATACCAAAACTGACCAAACAGATGAAGTGGTGTTAGAATTGAAATTATTTCATATGGAATTCCAAGAANAGCTGCAGGTATTAAAAATAATGCCGTAAAGCCTATTAAATTTGATATACTTTGTCTTAAGGCACATGCAAGATTAAATTCTTCACTACTGTGATGAATTACATGAATATTCCANAAAATATTTACTTCGTGTTTTAGCCGATGAATCCAATATTGAGAAAAGTCAATACATATGAATGCTAAGATCCATAATAAATATGTATCATTTAAACTAGTAATTGAAAAGTTTTTAAGTAAAAACGGGTATGAGATTAAAATAACAATTAATCCCAATGAATTTTTAATTATTTGAGTCATTCCTGANGTCAAACTAGTGAGTGTGTCATAGAAACTATAAGTTTGAAATCCCTTGTAGTGACCATATGCAATTTCAATTAGAACAAGAAAGCTGAAACTGGGTATTGCTATCAAAAGAGCANTAACGTATGCTTCCATTATTAATATAAATTTTATACAAAGAAAGTAAAACTATCTTTAAAGAATTTAATGATCTATTAAAACCCATTCACCTTTATTAATTAAAATTTCAGCTTGTTTATATTTTATTGTTTTGGAAGTACCATCCTTTATATTTTTTATTGTAACTCGGTCATTTCTTCCGATTTTTGGTTTTTCCCTTACAATAGTTTCTACTCTTTGATTAGAGCTAACACTTGCACCAATATTTCTATTTTTTGCTGCTACTTGATCCGTATTTAAAATTTCATCTTTTTGTGTTGCAAAATTTTCATTTCTTNTAAATTGTTTTGCTTCTTTAATAGCTGATTCATTTTGAGAAGGTAAACTTCCTTTTATTAAAAAAGATAAAGTATCTCTGTTCAATTGATTAATCATTTCCTTAAAAAGTTCAAAGGACTCAAATTTATATATTAATAANGGATCCTTTTGTTCATGAACTGCCAATTGAACGGACTGTTTTAATTCATCCATTTTTCTTAAGTGTGTTTTCCATATATCGTCAATAAATGCCAAAGAAATGTTTCGCTCAAAATCATCAACTAATTTATCTCCTTTTGATTCGTATGCTTCTTTAAGATCAGTAACAACATTAATGGATTTAACACCATCGGAAAAAGGAACTACAATTCGTTCAAATTTATTTCCTGNTTTTTCATAAACATTTTTTATTACGGAAAATGCAATTTTTGAATTNGATTTGGTTTTGTCTTGATAAAAGTTCAATAAAAATGCGTACAATTCATCAATCATNTTTATCTCATCTAAATCNTCAAACTGATCTAATTTAATTGGTGCAGTTACAGAGAAATTATTAATTATTTCAAATTCAAAATTTTTATAGTCGTTCAAGCTTTTATTCCTTGTNACAATATCCTCACATGTATCATATAACATATTAGCAATATCNAGTTTTAACCTATCTCCACTCAAAGCATTTCTTCTTCTTTTATATATGACCTCNCGTTGAGAATTCATTACATCATCGTATTCAAGCAACCTTTTCCTTATGCCAAAGTTATTTTCTTCAACTTTCTTTTGGGCTCGTTCAATCGACTTAGTCATCATAGAATGTTGAATAACTTCACCATCTTCTAATCCCATCTTATCCATAACCTTTGCTACTCTTTCAGATCCAAATAATCTCATCAAATTGTCTTCAAGTGAAACAAAAAACTGTGAGCTTCCAGTATCTCCTTGTCTCCCTGATCTACCTCTTAGTTGTCTATCAACTCTTCTTGAATCGTGTCTCTCAGTTCCAATAATTGCAAGCCCACCGGAATTAATAACGGATTCTGAAAGTTTTATGTCAGTTCCTCTACCAGCCATGTTTGTTGCAATTGTAACTACTCCAGGATAGCCAGCCTCGGCAACAATATCAGCTTCTTTTTTGTGTAATTTAGCATTTAGCACATTGTGTTTAACTTTCCTTATTGTTAATGTTTTACTTAATAATTCAGATATTTCAACCGATGTAGTTCCAATTAATACAGGTCTACCTTCTTTTGAAAGTCTTGTAACTTCATTAATAACTGCATTATATTTTTCTCTTTTGGTTTTATATATTAAATCATTTTCGTCTTTTCGAACTACAGGTTTGTTCGTTGGGATTTCAATTACATCCAATTTATATATTTCCCAAAACTCACCTGCCTCAGTCACAGCAGTGCCTGTCATTCCAGAAAGTTTTTTATACATTCTAAAATAATTTTGTAAAGTTACTGTGGCAAAAGTTTGTGTCGCTGCTTCAATTTTAACATTTTCTTTAGCTTCAATTGCTTGATGTAGACCATCTGAATAACGTCTACCATCCATAATTCTTCCGGTTTGTTCATCAACTATCATCACTTTGTTATCTATTACTACATATTCGACATCTTTTTCAAATAAAGTGTATGCTTTTAATAGTTGATTTAAAGAATGAATTCTTTCGCTTTTAACATTGAAATCTTTATAAAGGATTTGTTTTTTCTCGGCCTCTTTTTTTGGATCCAATCCTTGCGATTCAATAATTGCAATTTCAGAGCCTATATCTGGTAATATGAATAGGCTGGAATCTTTACTTTTAGTCGACAATAATTCTGTTCCTTTTTCAGTTAAATCAATTTGATTATTTTTCTCATCAATAACAAAGTATAATTCTGCGTCAATTATATGCATATTCCTATTGTTGTCTTGCATATAAAAATTTTCATTTTTTTGTAACAATTGCTTAATACCCTCTTCACTCAAATATTTAATTAGTGCCTTATTCTTTGGAAGACCCCTGAATACCGTGTAGAGAATTTTTCCTCCTTCCTCATCATTACCTTCTTTAATTTTCATTTTTGCTTCAGCCAATAAGCCATTTAAAAGTGATTTTTGTTTTGAGACTAATTCTGAAACCTGCGGTTTCAGTTGATTAAATTCATGTCTATCCCCTTCAGGTGTTGGACCTGAAATAATAAGTGGTGTTCTTGCATCATCAATTAATACTGAATCAACCTCATCCACAATGGAATAATGATGTTTTCTCTGAACTAAATCACCTGGTCTATGAGCCATATTATCTCTTAAATAATCGAATCCAAATTCATTATTTGTACCGTAAGTAACATCAGCTAAATAAGCATCTCTTCTTTCTTGACTATTTGGTTTGTGATAATCTATACAGTCAACACTCATTCCGTGAAACTGAAATAATGGAGCCATCCAGGCGCTATCTCTTTTTGCTAGGTAATCATTTACAGTTACTAAATGGACCCCCTTGCCAGTAAGAGCATTTAAAAATACAGGAAGTGTTGCTACTAGTGTTTTTCCTTCCCCAGTTTGCATTTCTGCAATTTTACCCTGATGAAGTGCAATTCCACCTATAAGCTGAACATCGTAATGAATCATATCCCAAATAATTGGTTTTCCAGCAGCATCCCATTTATTTTTCCATATTGCTTTATTACCTTCAAGTTCTACATATTCAAATTTAGAGGAAAGCAAGCGATCAAAATTAGTTGCAGAAACCTCTAAAAATGAATTATTTTTAAATCTTCGAGCTGTTTCCTTAACTATGGCAAAGGTTTCAGGGAGAATCTCATCTAATTTTTTTTGAATAATCTGATAAGCACTTTCTTCAAGTGAGTCTATCTCTAAATATAATTGTTCTTTTTGCTCAAAGTCTTCTAGTTTCTTGATTTTATTGCTTATAGTATTAATTTTTTTATCAATTTCAGATCTAGAGCTACTTATAAAACTTTTTAAGCTTTCAGTTTTATTTCTCAGATCATCGTTGCTAATATTTTTAAGTGTTTTTTGTATTTCATTTATATGTGTGACTAGGGGTCTAATTTTAGATATATCTTTTTCTGCTTTATTTCCGAGAAATGTTTTAAGAATATTATTTAAAAAATTCATAATAACCGAATTTAATCCCTTCAAATGTACGCAAAAAAAAAGCCTCGAAAGAGACTTTTTTTAATTTGAAATTGAATTTAATATTCATCTTCGTTCCACAAATAATCCTCTTCAGTTGGGAAATCAGGCCAGATCTCTTCAATCGATTCATAAACATCACCCTCATCCTCCATGGATTGGAGATTTTCAACAACTTCCAAAGGTGCTCCAGTACGAATTGCAAAATCTATCAATTCATCTTTGGTCGCTGGCCAGGGAGCATCACTCAAATATGAGGCAAGTTCTAATGTCCAATACATTATAATTATTTTTTTGCAAAAATATAATCTTTATTAAACTGAACAACTATTTACTACTTTTTTTATATTTAATTAATAATTTTTTTTGTCCAATTTTAATCTTCCACTTGCTGCAATAAAAAAATATAATAAAAATAACAAGATACCTATCCGTCCAAGATAATCTCCATATCTAGTATAGAAAGTGATTCTTTTAATAATTGGTAGTTGACCTAGGATCGTACCTTTTACTTCATAATCAAGTTTTTTTAAATATTCACCTTTTTCATTTATAAATGCTGAAATCCCTGTATTTGCACTTCTTGCTATTGATCTTCTGTTTTCTATGGCTCTTAACCTTGTGTAGCTTAATAATTGTCTATGACCCGGTGTATTTCCCCACCATGCATCATTTGAAATTATTGCAAAAAAATCAGCTCCGAGTCTTATGTACTCAGCTACGAACTCCCCGTAAATTGATTCATAACAAATAACTGGAGCAGAAAATATTTTTTTTTGATGATGTTTAAAAACAGATCTGTTTTTTTGCGTTACCCTATTGGATACAGTTCCGCCTAGATCGATCATATATTTACCAAAAATTGGCATGATAAATTTTGCATAGGGTAGTGTCTCTACCCCAACAACTAATTTTGATTTATGATAATAATTTATTCTTCCTTCTGAAGATGATGAAATTGCTGAATTATAATAATCGATCCAGAGATTTTTTCTTATTTTATTTGATGTTTCAGTTCGGTTCAAATCCAAATATGTGTTGTAAAATTGAATTCCTGCTATTAGTTGAGATTGTTTTAATTTATTTAGTGATAATTGAATTTTTTTATTAAGTTCATTGTATTGAAAATTATTAAGTCTTTCACCGAAACCCTCGGAAAAGTATGTTTCCGGTAAAAGTATATAGTCTATATCTTCGTTGTAATATTTTCTTATTTGTTCATTAAATTTTAAAAGTAAACCTTCATTAGAATAAAGATATTTTTCGTTGTAAGGATCAATATTTGGTTGAACAGATAATACTTTTATTTTGGTTTCTGAATTTTCTAGATTTACATATATTATTAATGAAATCAGTATTGGGGATGCAATTCCAATAATTGGCTTTGAACTCTTATATAAAATATTTTTGATTGTATAGGGCTTTTTAAAGTTTTTAAAAGTTTCAAAAAGTAGAATATTTATAATTAAAATCCATAAAGTACCACCCATAATACCTGTGAATTCATACCATTGAACCCAGTAAATAGTGTCTGAGAATCCATTACCAAGATTTAACCATGGCCATGAAATACTCCAGTATAAATGAAGTTTTTCAAAAGAAATCCATGTGCTAACAAGTAAAACATAGGAGCTATTCAATGGAAGTCTTTTTTTGGCCCATTGAAAAATCAAAAAGATAATGCAAAAAAATAAGGAATTTAATGTGTTAGCAAGAATCATTCCAGGTAGAGAAGCATTTATCAACCACCAAGTTGTCGATAAGTTCCACAGTAAAAAAGTCAAGTAACAAAAAAAGAAAAACCTTATCGTTTTATATTTTATTACATCCTCTTCAATTTTTTTTTGGATTATAAAAATTGGTACAAAAATTAAAAAAAGAAATATTGGATAACCAAAGGTTGGCCATCCTACAAAAAAAAGAAATGCAGAAATTAAGGATAGTGATGTATAAGTTTTATTCATTAGCATTTTTTTCGAAAGTTAATTTTTTTTAAACTTTTTAGCTTCAATTAAGATAAATATTTGTTTTTTTGAACCATATAAGTAAAATATGTTAAAATATATACCAAACTTTATTACATCAGCAAATCTTATATGCGGTTGTATCGCATGTGTTCTCGCAACATTAAATCAATTTGATGCTGCTTTTTTAATGGTCTTGGTTGGAATATTTTTCGATTTATTTGATGGTCTTTTAGCAAGATTGTTGAATGTTACTAGCAAGCTTGGTTTACAACTAGATTCCTTGGCCGATCTAATAACAAGTGGTTTTGTACCAGGGATAGTAGTTTATCAATTATTTTTGAGGAGTGGAGTAATAGTTAGTCATTTTAAATTAAATTTATTTAATCAGGATGTTATTTTTTCAATAGCTCCTATAGCATTAATAGCATTTCTAATCCCATTAGGAGCTGCATTCAGATTAGCAAAATTTAATATCAGAGAATCAAAATCATCAGATTTTTTTGGTTTACCCACCCCTGCAAATTCAATATTTTTTTGTAGCCTTCCTTTATTTATAGATAATTCATCATTTTTATTCATTTCAAATTATCTAAAGTCTGCATATGTTTTGATATTTATAACTGTATTTTTTGTTTTTTTAATGAACAGCAATTGGAGGTTATTTTCATTCAAAAATAATTTAAACTTAAAGTTTGATACTTTAATTTATCCTATTCTACTACTTTTTTTATCTACCCCTTTACTCTATTACTACAGTGCTGCTGCTTTCCCCATAATTATCGTTATTTATCTGTTGCTTTCGGCCACAAGAAATTGGATTTTATTTCAGACATAAAATTTAACCTACCTATATCCAAATATTTTTTGGGGAGGTTAAATCATTTTTTTTATCACCTGTATTGAGAGTATTTTTTCTTTCAATTAAAATTATTTTACACTCTTCGTCACTGTAAGGTCTATGTATTTCTCCACTTGGGATTACAATCATTTCTCCCTCATTTATAACTAGAGTTTTATCTTCGAATTCGATATTTAATTTTCCATTCAAAACTATAAAAACTTCATCTGTTTCATTATGTTTATGCGAAATGAAATTTCCTTTAATTTTTACGAGTTTTATTTCCTGATTATTGAATCCAGCAATTATTTTTGGCGACCAACAATCATGGAATTTATTAAATTTCTTTTTTAGATTGATAATTTTTTTCATAGTTTATTAAGTTCTGAATTTAATGGTATTGAGGGTTGAGCACCCTTTCTTGTAACTGATATTGAAGCTGCTTTTATTGCCATCTTGATAGAGTCAATAATTTTTTTATTCTTTGCTAATTCTGAGGCAAAATATCCATTGAAGACATCTCCAGCAGCCGTAGTGTCAATTACATTAACTTTTGAACTAGATAAAAATTGACCTTTTATTTGTTTTGATGTGAAATAAACTCCTTTTTTACCTAAAGTAATAATTACTGCTTTTTTTACAACTTTAAGTAAGTAACTAGCCGCTTTTTCAATATTATTATTATCGGTTAATTTTATACCAGTTAAAGCAAATGTTTCTGTTTCATTTGGTGTAATTATATCAACTTTTCTTAAAAAATTATGACTTATTTTTTTATAGGGAGCTGGATTTAAAATAGTTATCGCTTTTTTTCGTTTTGCCAACGAGAGCACGTAATTAACTGTTTCAATTGGAACTTCTAATTGACATAAAACTATATCATTTTTTCTAATTTGTCTTGAAATTGAGTCAACATCTTTATTGTCTAGATAACTATTTGAACCTGGTGCTACAATTATTGAATTTTCACCTGATTTTTTATGAACCATAATCATTGCTGTCCCTGAAGCCACCCCTTTTTGCCTTTGTATATATGAAGTTTCTATTCCTTCATTTTTATATTGATTGATTGCATTTCTTCCAAAATTATCATCTCCCACTTTGGTTAAGAATAAAACATTGCTTCCTGCTCTTGCTGCTGCTACGGCTTGATTAGCTCCTTTCCCTCCTGAAAAGACCTCAAATTTTCCTCCAACAACAGTTTCCCCTTTATTCGGAAATTTTGGAGTTTCAAAAACCATATCGGTATTACTGCTTCCAATGACTATAACTTTTGACATATTTATAATTTAGCAAGAATTATAATTGTTAATCCAGAGATAAATAAAAAAAACATTAAACTGATCAATTTATTTACACCCTCAGGGGCATTTTTAAATTCTTTCCAAATGAATACCCCCCAAAAAGCTGCAATCATGGTAGCTCCTTGACCTAAACCATAGGATACAGCGTAACCAGCTTTTCCAGCAGCAATGATGTTTAATATCATACCTGTGCACCATATTACACCACCCAAAATTCCTATTAAGTGCAACCTTACTGATCCTTTTTTGAAATAGTCTGAATAAGTAACTTTTTTACCACTCAAGGGCTTATACATAAATAAGGTATTAAAAATAAAATTTGAGAGAAGTATTCCTATGGAGAATAAAAAAGTTGCAGTGTAAGGTGTAAGTTTTCCTGATTCAATAATTTCAAAATTTTCTGAAATAGAGGCAGCTACAAATCTGTAAAAGAAACCCATTAAAACACCTGCACATATTGATACTAGAATTCCTTTTGAAGTGGATTTTTTAGATCCTATTTTTTGGTATGCTAAGGCATCTAAAACAATAGCTATTGTAACTAGTAAAACACCAGAAAAGAGAAGTTTGGGATTTCCATCCGGTACTGCTATATAATTTACCAATACACCCTGAACAAGAGCAATTCCAATTCCAATTGGAAAAGCAATTGCCATACCTGCAATCTCTATGGCTGCCACTAAAAGTAAATTCGCTATGTTGAAGATTATACCTCCTAAAAGAGCAAATGAAATAGAGTTAAAAGAACTTTGAGCTAAGTTTTCAATGAAATTAGCTCCTAAATCTCCTGAGCTTCCCAAGGTGAATCCGAATATTAACGATAATAAAATTATACCTATAGTATAGTCCCAATAAAATAATGGAAAACCCCATTCTTTAGAAGTTATTTTTTGAGTATTAGCCCATGACCCCCAACATATCATCGTTATTATGCATAAAATAACTGCCGTTAAATATGATGTTACAATAAACATTATGGAGCTAAATTGGTCTGTTTAAAAGTAAAAAATTTTAATTAAGTTTTTTAACTAATGTTTAATCTATTATTTCTTTCTTAACTCAAAGTTTTTTCCTAAATATACTTTTCTTACCATTTCATCCTTTGCTAATTCCTCAGGTGTTCCTTCTTTTAAAATTTTACCTTCAAACATAAGGTAAGTTTTATCTGTTATTGCAAGTGTTTCTTGAACATTGTGATCTGTTATTAATATACCTATGTTTTTATTTTTAAGATGAGATATAATTTTTTGAATATCCTCAACAGCGATTGGATCAACACCGGCAAAAGGCTCATCTAATAATACAAATTTTGGATCAGTTGCTAATGCTCTTGCTATTTCAGTTCTTCTTCTTTCTCCTCCTGACAAAAGATCTCCTCTGTTTTTTCTTATTTGGACCAAACCAAACTCTTCAAGTAAAGATTCTGTCTTATTTTTTTGCTCAGACTTGGATAAATTTGTTAACTGGAGAACACTTAAAATATTTTCTTCTACACTCATTTTTCGGAAAACTGAGGCTTCCTGAGCAAGATACCCAATCCCATTTTGAGCTCTTTTATACATTGGGAAATCAGTTATTTCATCATTATTAATAAATATTTTACCGTTATCAGGTTTAATGAGTCCAACTATCATGTAAAAAGAGGTTGTTTTACCCGCTCCATTTGGGCCAAGAAGTCCTACAATTTCTCCTTGACTTAATGATAATGATACCTTGTTAACAACTTTTTTTTTTGTAAAAAAATCATCAAACCCTTTTCCTCTATATGATTTTTCTATTTTTTCAGCTATTAATTTCATTTAATTATAATTCTACTTTTCTTGCTTTTTATAAACAATTCTTGATATAAAAATACTCACTTCGTATAAAATAAGAAGAGGAATACATACTATTATTTGACTTGCTATGTCAGGGGGTGTAATTATTGCTGACAAAGACAACAAGATAACCAATGCAAATTTTCTGTTTGATTTTAAAAATTTTGGAGTTACAATACCAATTTTAGTAAAAAAATATATTATAATTGGAAGCTCAAAGATTAATCCGGAGGCTAAAACAGATGCTCTCAACAAACTTATGTAGCTAGCAAGATCAAAATCATTGAAGACTTCATCACTAACTGAATAATTTCCTAAAAAATTTATTGACAGAGGAGTAATAATAAAATATCCAAAAAGGACACCCGTAAAAAATAACAATGAAGCAATTAATATAAACCCTCTTGCATTTTTTCTTTCATAATTATTTAGTCCTGGACTTATAAATTTCCATAGTTCATACAAAACATATGGAAAAGAAACAATAAACCCTGCTAATATTGAAGTCCATAAATGCGCTGAAAATTGACCAGCCATGGTTCTACTCTGAATTCTAAAGGGCATTTCTTGTATGCAAAAACTATTACCCTGTCCCAATATTTCACTAATATTACAAAACCACCTATAGGTAATAAAATTTATATTTTTAGGACCAAATAATAAAGTGTCAAAAATAAAATCTTTAAAAAGAAAAGCCAATGATCCGACAATGATAATTGAAACTACAGATCTAATTAGATGCCACCGTAGTTCTTCCAAATGATCAAGAAATGACATTTGATTTGGATCTTTCATCAATTGATCCCCTCTTTAATTAAATCTAAAACATGAACAATTCCAACATAGTCATTATTTTTTAAAATAATTATTTGGTTTATTTTTTTATCATTCATCATTTTTGCTGCTTCAACTGCCAACGTATCAAACTCTAGATATTTTGGATCCTTACTCATAATATCAGAAGCCTTAATGTTTTCATATGATTTGTTTTGTTCCAACATTCTTCTTATGTCCCCATCAGTTATAATTCCAACAACTCTATCCCTTTCAAGAACAGCTGTTACACCCTGCATTTTTGAGGTTATTTCATTAATTATATTTTTCAGCGGATCATTTAAACTTACAAATGGAGGTTTTTTTGATTTAATCATTTCACCTACAGTTAGAAATAGCCTTTTACCTAAACTACCACCCGGATGAAATTTTGCAAAATCTTTAGTTTCGAATTTATTTTGTTCCAATAAACACATGGCTAGAGCATCTCCCATAGATAGTTGAACACTAGTACTGGTTGTAGGAGCTAGATTATTTGGGCATGCTTCCCTTTTAACTGGTGTGTACAATATAAAATCTGAATTAGATGATAAAAAGGAATTACTGTTTGAAGTCATGCCGACAATGATAATTTTTTCTTTTTTTAGGTAAGGAATTAAACTTTTAATTTCAGAAGAATTTCCACTTTTTGATATGCAAATTACTATATCATTTGTTTGAATTATACCAAGGTCTCCATGAGTTGCATCACCAGCATGCATAAAAATTGAAGGTGTGCCTGTTGAATTCAAAGTCGCTACAATTTTCATTCCAATTACTCCACTTTTACCAACACCCGTTACAACTATCCTACCTTTTGAATTAGCAATCAAATTAACAACTTTTACAAAATTATCGTCTATATGATTAATTAAGTCATTAATAGCATTAGCCTCCATTAATATGGTCATTTTGGCTCTTTCAATAATATTTTTCTTAGATATCAAATTGAAACAATTTTTATATTTTCAAAAAGAAAATTGTATATTTATTTAATACAAATGTAGCTAATTTATGAATAAGCATCGATCTCGATGAGTGAGGTAAGTTTAGAAGAAAGCTTAAAAAAATTTTTCGGTTTTTCAACATTTAAGGGACTCCAGAAATCAGTCATTAAAAATGTTTTAAAAAGACATAATTCATTTGTAATTATGCCTACTGGCGGAGGAAAATCATTATGTTATCAATTGCCTGCTTTACTCAGTAATGGTACCGCTATAGTTATATCTCCTTTAATTGCTTTGATGAAAAATCAGGTTGACTTTATCAGAGGATTATCATTCAACAAGAATGTTGCTCATGTCTTTAATTCTTCATTATCAAAATCAGAAATTGAGGAAGTTAAATCTGATCTTATTGCTGCTAAAACAAAACTTTTATATGTTGCTCCAGAATCACTAACAAAAGAATCAACAATTTCTTTTTTACAAAAAATAGAAATTTCCTTTTTTGCAATAGATGAGGCTCATTGTATTTCTGAATGGGGCCATGACTTTAGACCAGATTATAGAAATTTAAGTTTGCTAATTAATAAAATAAAATTAGATTCAATAATCATTGCTTTAACCGCTACAGCAACCCTTAAAGTTCAGGATGACATATTAAAAAACTTAAATATTCAAAACGCAAAAGTTTTCAAAGCTTCTTTCAATAGACCTAATTTATTCTATGAGGTTAGATCTAAAACTGATGAAATTGATGGTGAAATAATAAAATTTATTAAAGGGAATATTGGTAAGTCAGGCATAATATATTGTCTATCTCGAAAAAGAGTTGAGGAATTAACTGAAGTTATTAGGGTGAATAATATAAAAGTACTACCTTATCATGCAGGCCTTGATATAAAAACAAGAGCTAAAAATCAGGATTCCTTTCTAAATGAAGAATGTGATGTTATAGTAGCGACCATTGCATTTGGAATGGGAATTGATAAGCCAGACGTAAGGTACGTAATACATAATGATATGCCAAAAAGCATTGAAAGCTATTACCAAGAAACTGGGAGAGCAGGAAGAGATGGTGGTGAAGGTCATTGTGTTGCATTCTATTCAAAAAAAGATATTGAAAAATTAGAAAAATTTCTTTCGGATAAGCCTATTGCTGAAAAAGAAATAGGAAAAACTTTATTAGATGATGTTGTTGCATATTCTGAAATATTAACATCAAGGAGGCAATTTATTTTAAATTATTTTGGTGAAAGCTTTGATCCAGAAAATGGGGATGGTGCAAAAAATGATGATAATATGAGATATCCGTCTCCCTCTTTCGAAGTAGAAACTGAACTGATTTTATTACTAAAAATTCTAATCGAAACAAAACAGTCATATAAGCAAAAAGAATTGGTAAAGATTTTGACAGGAGAAACAAATGCATTAATTCTATCTCATAAAACCCATTTAAAATCATTTTTTGGAAAGGGAAAATATAAAGATAAAAATTATTGGACTGGTTTAATAAACCAGTCTATTGTATTAGGTTTTATTTTAAAGGATATCGAGACATATGGTTTAATTAAGTTAACTCCAAAAGGAGACGAATACATAAAGTCTCCTTTTAATATTAAAATGAAGTTTAGGTTTACTAATAAGATTGATTCAGCTGTAAAAATTCCAAATGTTATTGAATATGATAAGATTCTTATGAATAATTTAAAGGACCTAAGAAAAAAGATTGCTAAGGAATATAAAATTCCTCCATATGTTGTTTTTCAAGAAAATTCTTTACAAGAAATTGCAATTAAATACCCTTCTAGTACTTCTGAATTATCAAGTATTGTTGGTGTTAGTGAAGGAAAAGTCAAACGTTTTGGTGAACCTTTTTTAAATTTAATTAATAGTTATGTTGAAGAGAATAAAATCATTAGACCTGATGATTTGATAATAAAAAGTACTGGTTCAAATTCCTCATTAAAATTATATTTAATTCAGAATATTGATAGAAAAATTCCTTTGGAGGATATTGCTCTTTCCAAAGGAATGAATTTTAATCAACTCATAACTGAAATGGAAACAATTGTTATTTCAGGTACTAAATTAAATATAAATTATTACGTAGATGAATTTCTAGATGAAGATTCACAAAGTGAACTTCATGATTATTTTATAAACTCAGAAACAGATAACATTGAAACTGTAATTGAAAACTTTGAAGGTGATTTTGAGGAAGATGAATTAAGATTATATAGAATCAAATTCTTATCAGAAATAGCTAATTAATTTATTGTTTATCTATATATTTAAATTATCTATCTATATTGACAAAAAAAATGAAAAACGGGCTATATGCAAAATTTGTCACCACTAAAGGTGAGATTATTGCTAATTTAAAATATGAAATTACCCCTGGAACGGTAGGAAACTTTGTTGGTCTGGCTGAAGGTGAAATAAAAAACAGCTTCAAAGAAAATGGACTTCCTTTCTACGATGGAATTAAATTTCATAGAGTAATTAAAGATTTTATGATTCAAGCTGGTTGTCCCCAGGGTAAAGGTACAGGCGGTCCAGGATATCAATTTGATGATGAATTTTCTAAAGATTTAAAACATGACGAACCTGGGATTCTTTCAATGGCAAATGCTGGTCCTGGAACAAATGGGAGTCAGTTTTTTATAACTCATGTTCCAACAAATTGGTTAGATGGAAAACACACTGTTTTTGGAAAAGTGATTGAAGGAATTGATGTCGTAAATATTATTGAACAAAACGATTTAATTATTAGTATCGAAATTATTAGAGTAGGAAACAATGCGAAAAAATGGAATGCAACTAAGGCATTTAATAAATTTATTAATGACAAGAAAGACTCAAAAGAGTTAGAAAATAAATTAGAAATACTTGAATTTGAAAAGCATATTGAGGGAATGAGTAAAACCTCATCTGGTTTGTATTATAAGATAAATAAAGAAGGAAATAAAAATAAACCCGTTAAAGGACAAAACATTAGAGTTCATTATAAAGGAATGCTTCTTGATGGTACTGTTTTTGACTCTTCAATTCAAAGAGATCAGCCCATAGATTTTACTCTTGGAATAGGACAAGTTATAGCTGGTTGGGATGAAGGTATTAGTTTATTAAGTGAAGGAGCCTCTGCAAAACTTGTTATTCCTAGTGAATTAGCATATGGAGCAAACGGAGCAGGAGGCGTAATTCCTCCAAATGCAACATTGATTTTTGAGGTTGAATTACTAAAAATAAACTGAATTTTATTTAAGCAAATTTGAAAAACCTGATTGATATAAAGGAATTCAATTTAATTGATATGAGAATAGGTTCTATTTTGAAGGCATCAGTATTCAAGGAGGCAAGGAAACCTGCTTACAAGTTAGTTATTGATTTTGGTCTTTTAGGTACTTTAAATTCATCAGCACAATTAACAAAATTATATTCAATTCCTCAATTAATTGGAAAAAATGTTGTTGTTGTAATTAATATTGGTAAAAGAAAAATACATAATTATACAAGTGAATGCTTGGTACTCGGAATAATGACCAAAAATGGTGTTTCTCTTTTAAAACCTAATCAAAATAATTTAAATGGTTTTATAGTCTCTTAATTACTAATAAGTATTTGATTGACCAAAAAATCTCCAACCTCAGAGGTTTTAAAGGGTTTTCTTATACTAGAGATGTCTTCAGTAACTATACCTTTCTCAAGAGAAATATTCACAGCTTTTCTAATCAAATCTGATTCTTCTTTGAGAGAAAAACTCATCTCGAACATCATTGCAGCTGATAAAATTGTTGCTATAGGGTTAGCTATATTTTTATTTGTTGCTTGCGGAAAGGATCCATGAATTGGTTCATATAATGCAATTCCATCACCAATTGAAGCTGATGGCATTAGACCCATTGACCCTGATATAACTGAGGCTTCATCAGTTAAAATATCTCCAAACAAATTTTCGGTAATTAAAACATCGTAAGAGTTTGGCCACTGAATAAGCCTCATTGCAACAGCATCAACTAATTCGTATGATACATTTACCTTTGGATAATTTTTCTCTAGACTTTGAACTGTTTCTCTCCATAATCTTGAACTTTCCATTACGTTAGCTTTATCGACACAACATAACTTATTTGATCTTTTCATTGCTATTTCAAACCCCATTTTTGCAAGTCTTGTTATTTCATTTCTAGAATATATACAAGTGTCAAAAGCAACATTTCCATTTTCTTTTCGTCCTTTTTCACCAAAATAAATACCTCCAGTTAATTCTCTTAAAAAAACTAAATCAGTTCCTTTGATTCTGTCTCTTTTTAAAGGTGAATTATCAATTAGGGATGGAAATGTAAAGGTTGGTCTAACATTAGCATACAATCCTAATTTTTTTCTCATTCTTAATAATCCTTCCTCGGGTCTAATTTTTGCAGAAGGATCATTATCAAATTTTGGTAATCCAATTGCGCCAAATAGAACAGCATCCGAATTTATACATGTTTTGTGAGTGTTTGGTGGGTAAGGATCACCGTATTTATCAATTGCAGCTGCACCTGTAAGAGCATGATTCCAACTAATTTCATGATTGAATTTTTCAGCTATTGCATTTGATACTTTTAAAGTTTCCCTAATGACCTCAGGACCAATACCATCACCAGCTAAAACAGCTATTTTTAGTTTCATTATTAAAAGTAATTATTTAACATTTTTTCTGTCGCAATAATTGCAGAAACAGTTTGATCTGAATCAAGGCCTCTTGTAATGAATTCATCATCACCCAATCTCCATGTAATTGTAGTTTCACATAAAGCATCTGAATTACTTCCTGGTGGAATATGAACAGCATAGTCAATTAAATACGGTAACTTCATTTGTTTTTTTTTGTAAATCTTTTGAACCGCATTCATAAAAGCATCGAACTGACCATCACCTGAAGCATTTTCTTCTAAAATTTCCCCATCAATCTCCAGAGATACTGATGTAGACGGATTTAATCCTTTTGCATGAGTTAGGGCATATGACCTTACTACTATATTTTTTTTTGAATTATTACTACCAAGAACGTCTGAAATAATATATGGAAGATCATATGATGTTACCCTTTGTTTTTTATCTCCTAATTCAATTATTCTTTTTGTCACTTTATTAAGATCAGAATCATTCAGTTTTAAACCTAGTTCTTCGAGATTTTTAATAATATTAGCCTTACCTGATGTCTTACCTAATGCGTATTTTCTTTTTCTTCCAAAACGTTCAGGTAATAAGTCATTATGATATAAATTATTCTTACTATCTCCGTCAGCATGTATTCCGGCTGTTTGTGTAAAAACATTAGCCCCTACAATTGGTTTATTAGCTGGTATTCGTATGCCGGTGAATGTGGATACTATTTGACCGACTTTGTATAATGCTTTTTCGTTGATATTGGTTTTAACATTTGGAATAAAATCTTTTATTACAGAGACCACACTTGCTAATGGTGCATTACCAGCTCTTTCTCCCATTCCATTGATAGTTAGATGTAGTCCGTTAACTCCACATTTAACAGCTTCCATTGCATTAGCAACTGCCAAATCATAATCATTATGTCCATGAAAATCGAAAGATTGGTTTGGGTATTGATTAATTATTTCAGATATGTAATTTTTTGTTTGAACAGGTGTCAAGATCCCAAGAGTGTCAGGTAATAAAATTCTTTTAACATCCTGAGTGGATAGAAAATTTAATAATTCATTTACATAATCTTTTGAGTTTCTCATCCCATTACTCCAATCCTCAAGATAAACATTNGAGAGGATGCCATTTTTTTTGGCATTGATTATACTTTTTTCAATATTTTTAAAGTGTTTATCAGGTGAATGTTTGAGTTGATGCTTGAGATGATTTAATGACCCTTTGGTTAAAATATTTTGTACNTTAGCCCCAGATTGTAGAAGCCATTCAATAGATATACCTTCATCTACAAAGGTAAGAACTTCAATTTTTTTTTCGAAATTATTATCTTCTGACCATTCTACTATTTCTTTNACAGCTTCTAATTCGCCTTTTGAAACTCTTGCAGAAGCTACCTCAATTCTATCAACTTTTAATTCACTCAAAAGAAGTTTGGATAAAGTCAATTTTTCAGAAACTGAAAATGAAACACCAGAAGTCTGTTCACCATCTCTGAGTGTTGTATCCATTATTTCGATTTTTCTGGCAGTTTTGTTTTTCAAAATTTATTCTTAAAATGGGGTATTTTTAGCAAAAACAGAAATTTCNTCTTTTATATTAACTAAATAGTCAATATCATCAAATCCNTTTANTAGATTTTCTTTTTTATATGGATTGATTTCAAAATATTCTGTGTCATCAGTATCTATAATTAACACTCTTTGTTCTCTGAGGTTTATTTCAAAATTTGTTTTTGGGTCTAGTTCTGTAACATTAAAAATTTTTTTTAAAAATGACTCTGAAACTTGAACAGGAAGCACTCCAATATTCAAACAATTATTTTTAAAAATATCAGCAAAGAAACTTGAGATGACACATCTAAAACCATAATCGTAAATNGCCCATGCAGCGTGTTCTCTTGAAGATCCAGATCCAAAGTTTTTACCTCCTACTAAGATTTTTCCTTTGTATTGTGAATTATTTAAAATAAATTCTTTTTTCGGAATACCATCATGNTTATATCTCCAGTCTCTGAAAAGGTTTTCTCCAAATCCAANTCTNTCCACNGCCTTTAGGAANCTGGCTGGAATTATTTGATCAGTATCAATATTTTCAATTGGAAGAGGTACAGCAGTACTTTTTAAAATATTAAATTTTTCGTATCCCATTTTAAATTAAAGTTCTTGGATCAGTAATTTTACCTGTAATTGCAGCAGCAGCAGCTACTAGTGGGCTAGCAAGAATAGTTCTTGACCCCGGGCCTTGTCTTCCCTCAAAATTTCTGTTTGAAGTGCTTACCGCATATTTNCCAATNGGAATTTTATCATCATTCATTGCTAAACAGGCAGAGCATCCTGGCTCACGAAGTTCGAAGCCTGATTTATTTAGAATTTTAAGAATACCTTCTTCCTTAATTGACTCTAAAACNTTATGCGATCCGGGTACCAGCCAGGCAGTCACATTTGGAGCTTTCTTCTTACCTTTTATAATTTTTGCAAAGGCTCTAAAATCCTCAATTCTTCCATTTGTGCAACTTCCAAGAAAAACGAAATCAATTTTTTTTCCAATCATTTCTTCCCCTTCACTATAACCCATATAATCAAGTGATTTTTTATATGTAATTTNTGCCTTACCTAAATTTTTTCCTGATGGTATACCTTTAGTAATTGAAATACCCATTCCAGGGTTAGTTCCATANGTTATCATGGGTTCAATTTCATTCCCATTAAAATAAAATTCCTTATCAAATTTTGACTTTGGATCAGAATGTAAGGTTTTCCAATATTCCATTGCTTTCGTCCAATCTTTATTTTTTGGTGTAAACTCCCTATTTTTAATGTAGCTAAAAGTCTTTTCGTCAGGAGCGATCATACCACCTCTAGCTCCCATTTCGATNCTTAAATTACATACTGTCATTCTTCCTTCCATACTCATTTCTGAAAAAACTGTCCCTGCGTATTCTACAAAAAATCCAGTTGCACCAGATGTAGAGAGTTTTGAAATTATATAAAGAGCAACGTCCTTTGGGGTTACAGCTTCACCTAATTCTCCGTTTACATTAATCCTCATTTTTTTCGGTTTAACCTGCATAATACATTGAGTTGAGAGAACCATCTCGACTTCAGATGTGCCAATTCCAAATGCAATGGCTCCAAAAGCACCATGAGTTGAAGTGTGAGAGTCCCCGCANACAATNGTTGCACCTGGCAATGTAATTCCATATTCTGGACCAATGACATGTACTATTCCATTTTTTTTGTGACCTAACCCCCAATATGAGACTCCATATTTTTTTGAGTTTTTTTCTAAGGTATCTAATTGATTTGCAGAAAGGGGATCTTTAACAGGAAGATGTTGATTAATTGTAGGTGTATTGTGGTCTGCTGTTGCAAATGTTTTATTTGGATACAAGACTTTTAAACCTCTTTTTTCTAAACCTAAAAAAGCAACAGGACTTGTAACCTCNTGAACCATATGCCTGTCAATAAACAAAACATCTGGTCCNTCTTTTACACTTTTTACCACATGAGAATCCCAAACTTTATCAAAAAGTGTCTTAATCATCAATTCTATATTTTAGATAACTTAATAATATTTGGTATATCAGTATCATTAACGCTTTTATTTGTATCGGCAAAATTAAGAAAAGCTTCATAAACTTTATCCAATTGTTTTTTATTTAGATCATATCCAATTTTTTTTGCCTTATAAGCNAGAGCTGCCCTTCCTGACCTCGCAGTAAGAACAATTGCAGACTCTGTAACTCCAACATCATGTGGATCNATAATTTCGTATGTTTCTCTATTTTTTATTACACCATCCTGATGAATTCCTGAACTNTGTGCAAAAGCATTTGCNCCGACTATTGCNTTATTNGGTTGGACNGGCATACCCATNTTTTCTGAAACTAGATTACTTAGACTAAATAATAAATTACTATTTATTGATGTATCAAGNTTTATNTTTTGATGTTGTCTCATNACCATTACGACTTCTTCTAAGGAAGTATTACCTGCNCGTTCNCCAANACCATTNATNGTNCANTCTATTTGCCTAGCTCCATTAATNACACCTGCTATTGAATTTGCTGTAGCTAGNCCTAGATCATTATGNCAATGNCANGATAANACTGCTTTATNNATTCCTTTTACGTTTTCNTTTAAATANTTAATTTTTTTTCCATATTGNTCNGGTAGGCAGTAACCTGTTGTGTCGGGNATGTTTAACACNGTTGCTCCNGCTTTAATNACNTCCTCACATACTTTTGCTAAAAAGCTATTTTCNGTNCTACCAGCATCTTCTGCNTAAAATTCAACATCNTCAACTTTAGATTTTGCATATGAAACTGCANNTNTAGCACGTTCAATAATTTTTTNTTTATNAGAATTAAATTTATGNTTTATATGCATNGGAGATGTTCCTATACCNGTATGAATCCTTGGTTTTTTTGCATNTTTAAGTGCATCGGATGCAATATCNATATCTTTTTTTANNGCNCNAGATAGTGCGCAAACAGTTGAGTCTTTGATGATTTTAGAAATTTCTGTTACTGACTTAAAATCACCTGGACTAGATATTGGAAATCCGGCTTCAATAATATCAACACCCAGGTTCTCAAGCTGTTCAGCTATAATTAATTTATTTTCAGTATTTAATTTGCAACCAGGAACTTGTTCTCCATCTCTTAACGTTGTATCAAATATGTAAACTTTTTCTTTAGCCATAAAAATATTAACATTTCACGAAAATATATTTTGTAACTTTAATTTTTAAATATTTAGTTGTTTTATTACAATATTCAATAGTTATTTTGAGCTGTAAACGACTTATATAAAGTTAATTAAAAAATTAATCATACAATGACTAAGGATCAAAAAGAACATTTGTTCGTTTTAATTAAATCTTTAACAAAATCTGAAAAAAGACAATTTAAGCTTTATGTTAATAGAATGGGTTCAAATTTTGACTCAAAGTTTTTAAGCTTATTCAACTTTTTAGAAAAATCTGATTATTATGACGAAAAATCAATATTGAATAAAGGTATTGTTTCAAAACAACAATTATCAAATCTCAAAGCTCATTTATACAAACAGATCTTAATAAGTTTAAGATTAAATCCTGCTCATAAAAATTTAAGATTAAAAATCAGAGAGCAAATTGATTTTGCAACTATTTTATACCAAAAAGGTTTGTACAAACAGAGTCTTAAATTATTAGAGAAAGCCAAAAATTTAGCGATAACTAATGAAGAGAAATACACTGCCTTTGATATTGTTGAGCTTGAAAAAGTTATTGAATCACAATACATTACAAGAAGTTTGAGTAATAGAACTGAAATCTTAATATCTCAAGCGGATAAATTAATTAAACAAAATGATCTAGCTAGTAAGCTTTCAAATTTATCACTTCGTCTTTATGAGAGATTTATTAAAGCTGGTTATGCAAAAAGTGATGATGAATTTAGAGAGATTACAAGGTTTTTCTATAAGAGACTTCCAAAAATTGATTCTGATAAAATTGAGTTCAGAGAAAAACTATGGTTTTATAAAGCTCATGTTTGGTATAGTTTCTTAATTCAGGATTTTTTATCTAGTTACAAGTATTCATTAAAGTGGGTAGAGATGTTTGAGAAAAATCCAAAAATGATTTCAATACATCCAGTTTTTTATTTAAAAGGAAACAATTATTTATTAGAGTCTTTGAATCTAATTAAATATCCCCAAAAATTTCAGTCAATCCTAAATAAAATGATAAAGCAATCAAAAAATCCTGATTTTCCAGTTCATGAAAATTTGGAAATATTGGTTTTTTTATATAAGTACAATAACTTATTAAATTATTATAATTTTCAAGGTGATTTTCAAAAGGCAGAAACACTTGTCGGTGAGATCATATCTGGCATTAATAGATTTAAAAGTCAAATTGACCCTCATCATGTGATGGTTTTTTATTATAAGATTGCTTGCTTATATTTTGGGTTGAGTGAACACGAAAATTGTATTTTGTATTTGAACAAAATAATTTCTAATAGACATCTAAAGATGCGTGAGGATTTATTATGTTTTACCAGAGTTTTGAATTTGGTAGCTCATTATGAAGCTGGGTTTGATTATCATTTAGATTTTCATATNAGAGAAACTTACAGGTTTTTAATAAAAATGAATGANATGCANGAGGTTCAAAAGGCAATGATAAGATTTGTTAAGAGNCTNGGAGATATATATCCACAGGATCTTAAAAAAGCTTTTATTNANCTGCACAANGAATTAAAAAATTATGAAAATGATCCATATGAAAGAAGATCNTTTTTGTATTTGGACATTTTGTCATGGTTAGAAAGTAATATNNANNATCGACCAATTAGTGAAATAATAAGAGNAAAAGCTAAATTATTTAATCGAANAAAACGGACCCCCANGGTTCCCTTGTAGGNGNTGGCGCTATGATGTTAAGGTATTTTTTTTTCACNGGNTGTTCGAAACTTACATTNCTNGCGTGAAGNTCNATACTTNNATCAAAATTATTTCTTTTACTNCCATATTTTAAATCTCCTTTTATTATCAATCCAATATTTGAGAGTTGAGCCCTAATTTGGTGATGTCTCCCGGTTATTGGATTTACTTCTACTAACATGTAATTATTTAAAATTTTAATTATTTTAAATTTAAGTTTAGCAATTTTACTTCCCTTAATTTCATTNTTTTGAACATAACTTTTGTTTTGTTTTTGGTTTTTTATCAACCAGTTTTTTAATGTCTTNGAATTTATATTTTCATTTTTTTCNGTAATGGCCCAATATTTTTTATTTATCNTTCTTTCTTGAAATTGCCTGTTTAATCTTATCAAACTTTTGGATGTTTTTGCAAAAATAATCACACCACTNGTTGGCCTATCNAACCTATGAACTATACCTAAATATACTTTTCCAGGTTTNTTATATTTTTTNTTTAGGTATGTTTTAATTTGTTCAGCTAATGTCGTGTCTCCAGTTTTATCACCTTGCACAAGTATTCCNGATGGTTTATTAACAATTATAAGATGATTATCCTCAAATAAAATATTTTTCTTATTAAATTCAACTTTAATATTGTTCATTTTTACTTGGAAATTTTCCAGATTTTACATCTGAAGAATAGGATTTNACTGCATTTGTAATCTCTTCATTTAAATCTAAATATCTTCTTAGNAATCGGGGGCTAAAATCCTTATTCATTCCAAGCATGTCATGAAGAACAAGTACTTGACCATCTACCTTATTTCCAGCACCTATTCCAATNACTGGGGTTGAAATTCGCTTTGCAATTTTTTCNGCTAATNTNGAGGGTATTTTTTCAAGAACGATTCCAAAACAACCAAGTTTTTCTAATAAAAGNGCATCATGGTAAANTTCATCTGATTCTTTTTTTTCTTTCGCTCTNACACTATATGTTCCGAATTTATAAATTGATTGAGGNGTAAGCCCTAGGTGACCCATTACTGGAATACCTGCTTGTAGAATTCTTTCAATAGAGTCTTTTGCTATTTTTCCTCCTTCTAATTTTACTGCATGCGCACCAGATTCTTTCATAATTTTAATAGCNGATTTGAGGGCTTCTTTTGAATCAGCCTGATATGTCCCAAAAGGAAGGTCAACNACAACTAGTGCCCTGTTTGANGCTTTTACAACAGATGAGGCATGGTANATCATTTGATCAAGTGTTATTGGAAGNGTTGTTTCATGACCTGCCATTANATTTGATGCAGAATCACCAACTAAAATAATATCAATCCCTGCTGAGTCAATTATTTTTGATAGTGTGAAATCATATGCAGTTAGCATAGCAATTTTATCACCATCNTTTTTCATCTCTAAAAGATTGTTAGTTGTAATTCTTGTGTAGTTTTTTTTGACTTTTGTCATGATATAAATTTAGATGAAAGCAAAAATAATATTTTTTTNCATCTCTTATTCTANAACTATTTTTTTGAATATTTTAAATGACAACATGTCATTTATCAGTTATTGGCATAAAGGTTGAGCTTTTCATANNAAAAACATAATTCATTATGAGCAAAATTATTGGAATTGATTTAGGAACTACAAATTCATGCGTATCCGTGATGGAAGGTAATGAGCCTGTTGTAATNCCTAATTCTGAAGGTAAAAGAACAACTCCATCTGTAATAGCNTTTGTAGAAGGAGGAGAAATAAAAGTTGGTGACCCTGCAAAACGACANGCAGTTACTAACCCAACAAAAACTATTGCATCNGTAAAAAGATTTATGGGAAGTAAGTTTTCTGATTCAAAAAATGATTTAAGTACTATTGCTTACAAGGTTGTCAAAGGAGATAATGATACTCCAAGAGTCGATATTGATGGAAGATTATATACNCCTCAAGAATTATCTGCTATGACTCTTCAAAAAATGAAAAAAACAGCTGAAGACTACCTTGGTCATGACGTTTCTGAGGCAGTAATAACCGTCCCAGCATATTTTAATGATGCCCAAAGGCAAGCCACTAAAGAAGCAGGTGAAATTTCTGGACTTAAAGTTCAAAGAATCATTAACGAACCTACAGCTGCTGCACTTGCATATGGATTAGATAAAGGTGGTACAGATAAAAAAATTGCAGTATACGATCTTGGAGGAGGTACTTTTGATATTTCCATCCTAGAATTAGGTGATGGTGTATTTGAAGTTCTTTCAACAAACGGTGATACTCATTTAGGNGGAGATGATTTTGACCAGGTAATAATTAACTTTTTGGCAGATGAATTTCTAAAAGCAGAAAATATTGACCTTAGAAAAGATCCAATGGCCCTTCAACGTTTGAAAGAAGCTGCTGAAAAATCAAAAATAGAACTTTCATCATCAACTCAGGCTGAGATCAATTTGCCATATGTTACTGCAACAGATAGCGGACCCAAACATCTTGTCACAAGCTTATCAAGATCAAAATTTCAACAATTATCTGATAAACTTGTTAAACGCTCCATGAGTCCAGTAAAAAAAGCCTTGGATGATGCAGGTTTAAATAAATCTGACATTGACGAAATTATTCTTGTAGGTGGATCAACAAGAATCCCTATAATTCAAGAAGAAGTCGAAAAGTTTTTTGGTAAAAAACCATCTAAAGGTGTTAATCCTGATGAAGTTGTTGCTATTGGTGCTGCAATTCAGGGTGGAGTACTTAGTGGAGATGTTAAAGATGTCCTTCTTTTAGATGTTACACCACTATCATTAGGTATCGAGACCATGGGTAGTGTAATGACTAAGCTCATTGAAGCCAATACAACTATTCCAAGTAAAAAATCTCAGGTATTTTCAACTGCTGCTGACAATCAACCATCTGTTGAAATTCATGTTCTTCAAGGTGATAGATCAATGGCAGCAGACAATAAAACTATTGGAAGATTTCATTTAGATGGAATNCCGCCGGCTCCAAGAGGAACTCCGCAGATTGAAGTTACTTTTGATATTGATGCTAACGGTATAATNAAAGTTAGTGCACAAGATAAAGCAACTGGAAAAAGTCAAGATATAAGAATTGAAGCATCTTCTGGTTTAACAGAAGAAGAAATTGAGAAAATGAAAAAAGATGCNGAGGCTAATGCTGAATCTGATAAGAAAGCCAAAGAGCAGGTTGATAAAATGAATAGCGCTGATCAATTAATTTTCCAAACTGAAAAGCAACTCAAGGAATTCGGAGATAAAATTTCTGATGCAAAAAAGAAACCTGTAGAGTCTGCCTTAGCGGATTTGAAAAAGGCCTATGATTCAAAAGATTTAAAATTAATAGATCCTGAGGTTGAGAAGCTTAATGAAGCCTGGAAAAATGCATCAGAAGAAATGTATAAGGCGCAGGCAGAAGCATCAAAGAATAATTCGACCGAAGACTCAAAAGCCAAAAGCGAGTCTAAATCTTCTAACAAGAAGGCTGGTGGTGATGACGTTCAAGATGTTGATTTTGAAGAAGTAAAATAAATGATTTAACTAATGACAAAAAACAACCTTAAATTAAGGTTGTTTTTTTTTGCAATGGATAAAAAAAATATTCTTAAGATTTGTAATAATAATTCAAATACTTTGATGGAAACACTTAGCATTGAGTTTATTGATATCGGTGATGATTTTGTTAAAGCCAAGATGCCAGTTACAAAAAAAGTTCATCAACCAAATGGAATACTTCATGGTGGAGCGACCGTAGCATTGGCAGAGACAGTTGGAAGTTTTGCATCTTATTTTTTCTGCCAGGATAAAAATATATCTGTAAGAGGTATTGAGATATCTGCAAATCATTTAAAAAGTATATCCAAAGGTTATGTTTATGCTACAGCAAAACCAATTAAAATTGGAAAATCAATACAATTATGGGAAATTGATGTTAGAGATAATAAAAATGAACTAATTTCGCTTTGTAAATTAACCACATATTCAAAAAAACTAAATAGTTAAATATGAAAAGCGTTATTATATGTGACATGGAGGGTGTTATTGAGAATTTAAACAAAGATGCAGAAAAACTTTTTGGCTATCAGAATTCAGAATTGATTGGAAAAAAAAGAGTTTCTATTTTTTCAGAAGGTGAAATAGTACTTCAAAATGTTTTGATGTGGTTAAAGAAAGCAAATAAAGATGGTTTTTATGAAACTAAAACCAACTTTATAAAAAAAGATGGAACTAAGTTTGCTGCAAAAATTAGAATAACACCAAATTTTTCAAATGGGAAAAATAAACCACAGACAGGTTATTGTGGAATGACTGAACCTATAGATGAGAACATTAATATTCCTATATCATTCATAACAAAAATTATTAAAGGTGTTGCAATAACGAGAGCAGGCTTTGGTTCAGCTTCAATTCTACCCATTTTTGCTGTTGCTGCTTTTTTCGCGGGAAGTGATTTATCTGCATCCTCACTAAGTTTATTGTTTACTGTAAGTGGAATTTTATCTCTTCAACTGTTTTCAAATCTTTATAATGATTATTTTGATGTTAAAGATGGTACTGATGNTTTAAATGATGAATATTTTAACGTAGGATTAAACGATAAATTATTAGAAGGAGCCCAGGTTTCGGGTGGTAGTAGGGCTATCGAATTAGGTTTAATTACACTTAAAAATACTAAATCTCTTGGTAATAAAATGTTGTTTTTAGGTCTTGTATTTTTGTTATTAGTAATGTNTTTATCCTATTTAAATACAGGTTCTTCACATAACTTGATATTCATNTCAATAATTGCATTAACTGGTGGGTTATTGGGATATTTTTATACCGCAACACCAATTCGACTAGTATCTAGATACGGTCTAGGTGAACTTGCAATCTTCTTAACTTTTGGCCCCCTGTTAACGTTAGGTTCTGGATATGCCCTGTCTGTTGATACCATTGAATTTTTTTCTACAGAATTTCAAAATCTTTCATTACTTGGAATTCCAACTGGATTACTAACCACAAATATTTTATTTATAAATCAATTCCCAGATTACAAGTCAGATAAAATAGCAAAAAAGAATAATCTTGTCGTTTTNTTTGGAAAAAAAGCATCCAGATGGGGATATCTTTTNTTTCTAATTTGTACATTCTCTTTTATGTATTTTTTTACTGATATNTTAGTTCAAAATATTGTTAATTTTCCTCGAAAAGCATATCTGATTGCAAATGGNTTNTTATTTTTNGGAGGTCTTTCNATCTTTTTTCATTTNTTTAAAAATTATAATTCAAGAAANTTGATTAAGTCAAACATAAANACTATNTATTTTCAAATGGNGTTTACNATANTTTANATCTTTCTTNTAAATCCTTTCTANATAAATCNATAAAATTTNATATTCAAATTCCTCCAAAATAATAGNTATATTACACAACTAATTACNACACTATGTTTTTAAANTACAGNGAAAGCAAATTTGATAAATTTGGATATTATCTNCTTGGTTCATTAGTAATTATAATATTCAATTTTATTGGCCAAATACCNCTNACAATTGTTTTTGCAAGNAGNCTTATCGAATCTAATATTCAAATTAACCCNGANGCAAATCCTATGGATTTATTAAANGCTATTCCATCNAANCTNCGTTTATTTTTGATGTTNTTTCCNTTTGCNTTTTCATTTATTGGTGTTTGGTTGGTATCAAATAAGATNCATGAACGNTCAATTACNAGTTATTTCACAAGTAGAANTAANNTAGATNTNAAAAGAATTNTTTTTTCTTTTTCTTTATGGGCCTCATTGCAATGATTTTTTTTATTTTNTTTGATTTATATGTNAATCCNGAAAATTATGAGATAAACTTNNAACCTNTNCCNTTTTTAATNTTATTTTTNATTTCNNTNNTTTTNATGCCNATTGCAACNAGTCTNGAAGAGTTTATNTTNAGAGGTTATTTNATGAAAGGTTTTGGAAATTTATTTAGAAACAATNTTTTACCTCTAATTTTTACTTCAGTTATTTTTGGTGTTGTACANATATCTAACCCTGAAGTTTCNGAANTNGGATANGGAACNATGTATTTNTATATTGGNACAGGATTTTACCTAGGANTTATTACNTTACTTGATGATGGNGCAGAGNTGGCCATGGGNTGGCATGCNGCNAANAATTTAGTTGCNTCATTACTTGTCACAACNGATTGGACTGTNCTTCAGACAAATGCTATTTTGAAAGATATTACNGAACCTAGTATGGATACTGANGTNNTTNTAAACCTTNTAATTTTNTATCCATTATTAATTTTTATTTTTCATNAAAAATATAATTGGAAAAATTCTNTANCTAAGNTAACTTCAAAATTCTAACTTATGAGCCTTAATAAAAATAAGATATTTGGTTATGCCGCATTAATTTTNATGGTTTTGGGNAGNACCNTAATTNTATTAGGTGTTTTTTTATANAAAGANTATACTATAGGTTTNACTGTAATGGGTCTTGGCTTTAATGCTGTTGCNTGGGCTTTTAACGCATTAAGAGGACGCATATAATATGTCTGATGATAAAAANATAATTTTCTCAATGTCAGGAGTATCAAAAATATATCCTGATCAACAAAAGGAAGTTATAAAAAATATTCATCTAAGTTTTTTTTACGGTGCTAAGATTGGTGTTCTTGGTTTAAATGGTTCTGGAAAATCTTCCTTGCTTAAAATTATAGCAGGAATAGATAAAAATTTCAGGGGGGAAGTGAATTTCAATAAGGAATACAGTGTTGGTTACCTTGAACAGGAGCCCAAAGTTGATTTAGATAAAAGTGTTATTGATATTATCAAGGAAGGAGTTTCTGAAACAGTTAAAATACTTGATGAGTTTAATTCTATAAACGATCAATTTGCATTACCTGAGGTATATGAAAATGCTGAAAAAATGGAGAAACTGATGGCGAGACAGTCTGTTTTACAAGACGAAATTGACTCAAGAAATGCATGGGAACTTGATAATCAACTTGAGATTGCAATGGATGCTTTAAGAACACCTTCACCTGATTTAAGTATTTCTTCTTTATCAGGTGGTGAGGTTAGAAGAGTTGCTTTGTGCAGACTACTACTCCAAAAACCAGATATTTTATTGTTAGATGAGCCTACAAATCATTTAGACGCAGAATCTGTAAATTGGTTAGAGCACCATTTGGCCCGGTATAAAGGAACAGTAATTGCTGTCACTCATGATCGATATTTTTTAGATAATGTTGCTGGATGGATTCTAGAGCTTGATCGGGGGGAGGGGATTCCATGGAAAGGAAACTATTCATCATGGTTGGATCAAAAAGCAAAACGTTTATCAAATGAAAAAAAGCAATTAAGTAAAAGAAAAAAAACGTTAGAGAGAGAATTAGAATGGGTGCGGATGTCCCCAAAAGGTAGACAATCAAAACAAAAGGCTCGTTTATCCAATTATGATAAACTTATAAGTCAAGATCAAAAAGTTATAGATGATAAACTTGAAATTTATATTCCGCCTGGACCAAGACTTGGAAATGAAGTAATTGAAGCTATAAATATCAGTAAATCTTTTGGAGAAAAGCTTCTTTATCAGAATTTAAACTTCAGACTACCACCTGCAGGAATAGTCGGTGTTATTGGCCCAAATGGAGCCGGTAAAACAACCTTGTTTAAAATGATAATAAATGAGCTATCTCCTAATCAAGGGTCTTTTAAAATTGGTAGTACTGTTAAAGTAGCATATGTGGACCAATCCCATAGTGATATAGATACAAAAAAATCCATTTGGTCAAACTTTTGTGATGAACAAGATCTAATTACAGTTGGCGGAAGGGAAGTTAATTCAAGAGCATATTTAAGTAGATTTAATTTTAATGGAAGTGAGCAAAATAAGCAGGTTTCTTCACTTTCTGGGGGTGAACGAAATCGACTTCATCTAGCAATGACATTAAAAGAGGAAGGAAATGTGTTACTGTTAGATGAACCAACTAACGATTTAGACGTTAATACTTTACGTGCATTAGAAGAGGGCCTAGAAAGTTTTGCAGGTTGTGCTGTTGTTATATCACATGATAGATGGTTTTTAGATAGAATTTGTACACATATTTTAGCTTTTGAGGGTAACTCTAATGTTTATTTTTTTGAGGGTTCTTACTCAGAGTACGAAGAAAATAAAAAGAATAGGTTAGGATCAGAAATACTTCCAAAGAGAATTAAGTATAAAAAAATATCAAGAAATTAATTATTGTAATAATAATTTCATTTTTATATTCCCCCTTAAATAAGGACTTTTTTTTTCAATTTCAACTTTTTTAAAACCATATTTACTATATAGATGAATGGAGTTTTTAAGTTTAGTGCTAGAGTATAGAAATATTTCTTTCCAATTATTTTTTTTCCCAAAAGATATTGCAAATTGAATCATTTTGTTACCATAGCCGTTATTTCTTTGGTACTTTTTTACGGCCATTTTTGCAAGCTCAAAACTTTTTTCACCTCTTTTTATAAGTGCAAAGGTCCCTATAATTCGACCATTCTGTTTTCCAAAAAAAATATAACCTCCTTTATTTATTATAACGTTTTCGGATTTATTTAAAATTTTTGAATCATAAGGTTCTACTTCAAAAAATTCATTCAACCACTCTAAGTTTAAATCAATAAAAAAATTGATAAGTTTTCTTTCAAATGGAATAATTTTAAAATCATTTCTCATCTCCAGTCATTAATTCAGGCCTAACTAATGTATCATATTCTTTTTCAGTTAAGTATCCTAAACTCAATGAGGCTTCCTTAAGTGTAGTTCCTTCATTATGTGCTTTATTGGCAATTTCAGCAGCTTTATAGTATCCAATTTTTGTATTTAAGGCAGTTACTAACATTAATGAATTATTTAATAATTCATCAATTCTTTCTTTATTGGCTTTTATTCCATTGATGCAATTTTTCGAAAAACTCATACAAGATTCACCCAAAAGGTTTGCTGATTCAATTATCGNGGAACCCATTAAAGGTTTAAAGACATTTAATTCATAATGGCCCTGCATACCTCCAACTGATATTGATACATCATTGCCTATTACTTTTGCACAAACCATAGTTAAAGCCTCAGNCTGTGTTGGATTGATTTTTCCTGGCATTATTGAACTTCCAGGTTCATTTGCGGGTAATATAATTTCTCCAATTCCAGATCTGGGGCCAGAAGATAACATTCTAATATCATTTCCGATTTTATTAAGTGCAACTGCCAGCTGCTTTAATGCTGCATGTGTTTCAACTATTGCATCATGAGCAGCCAANGATTCGAATTTATTTATAGCTGAAATAAATTGAATACCAGTAAATTTTGAAATATATTCAGCTACTTTTTTTGAATAACCCTTCGGCGTATTAATTCCGGTTCCAACTGCGGTTCCACCAATTGCAATTTCAGATAAATGGTGCAAAGAGTTTTTTATTGCTTTAATGGAGTGATTTAATTGTGATGAATAACCGGAAAACTCTTGACCTAAAGTAATTGGTGTTGCATCCATTAGATGTGTCCGACCAATTTTTACAATTGATTTAAATTGTAAAATTTTTTTATCAATAGACTTTTTTAATTGCATGACTCCTGGAATAGTAACCTCATTGATTTTTTTGTAAGCAGCAATATGCATAGCAGTTGGAAATGTATCATTTGAGGATTGAGATTTATTAACATCATCATTTGGAGATAGAAGAGTCTCTCCAACTCCAAGAATTTTTCCAGAAATAACATGGGCTCTGTTTGCTATTACTTCATTAATATTCATATTAGTTTGAGTTCCTGAACCGGTTTGCCAAATAACTAGGGGAAATTCTTTATCATGTTGACCATCAATTATTTCATCACATACTTTTGATATGAGATCTCTTTTTTTGACTGATAGAACACCAAGTTCATGATTAGTGTATGCAGCAGATTTTTTTAGGTATGCAAATCCATAAATTATTTCAATAGGCATTGAAAAAGGTGGTCCAATTTTAAAATTATTTCTTGAGCGTTCAGTTTGGGCTCCCCAATATGCACCCTTTGGCACCTTCACTTCTCCAAGTGTGTCTTTCTCTATTCTATAATCCATAATACTATTTTACTCTACAAAAATACATAAATCAAAAATTATGAATTTATTTAAAAAAAAAGATATTTATTGTAAATTTGTNTAAAGTTATTTCTTTATGTTTGAATTTGACCAATATCTCGGGTTCCTTGCATTTTTATCAATANTTACTATGGGTTTTTGGCTTATGATATTTCTCTTAACTTTTGTGATCCCATATTGGTTGTTTGGCTCTGCTATTGAAACATTTAATGAGTGGAGAAAATCTAAACAAACAAATAAATAAACTTAGTTATTTATANTTTTGCTTCGTAATTAAAAATCAAANCCTCCAGNATCTGACCCTTGATTTGATGATCTTCTTCTTGATTGGTTTTTCTTTTGATTGAGCCTGTAAGTAAATGTAAATATATATGTAGGTTGTCTCCATTGAAATTCACCATAACTAAAGAAGGTTGGTGTTCTGGTTTCAGTCATTCTTTTTGAAGTATTAAATAGATCACTAACTCTAAATGATATTGTTCCTTTTTTATTTAATATATCTTTATTTAATGCACCACTCATTGTGAAAACTCCCCGACTGTATGACTGTGCTGTTTCCCTNGGACCTCTATAAAAAATTATTGTTTGCCAGTCTATGTCATAAGGGAGTTTAACATTTGAATTTAATCTTACAAACCAACTTAAATTTTCAGCATCAAAAACAGTTCCATTATATGAACCTAGTGTCTCGGAGTTAAATAAATTAAAATTCCCATTTAATCTTACTTTCCTTGAGGGGGTATATGTTAAATTAAACTCTGTACCTATTCTATTATTTTCGGAAAGGTTAACTGGGCTTAATTTTAATATTGGAACTTCCAAAACATTACTTGAGGGATCATCTGGCTCACCTGAAATAATTACTGTTTGTCCTGTATCTTGTTGAATGAAAGTAAAAACACTAGTTGATTTTTGATAATATATTGAGCTATTGAATGTAAATTTATTCCACCTTTTAAGATAGCCAAAATCAAACGTATTTGAGTAACTTGGATTAAGATCAGGATTACCTTGGAAAATACTAGAAACACTACTTCTTGATGGAAAAGGATTAATAAAAAACGATCTTGGTCTTCTTAATCTTCTACTATATCCTAGNGTAAGATTTTCCAAATCATTAATTTCATAGGAAAAGTTTAGNGTTGGAAAATAGTCAGTATATTTTTTTTGCGTATAATCAGAAGTGGTTTCTTGAATTATTTGGATATTAGATTGTTCTATTCTCAAACCCAATAAATAGGAAAATTTATTTATTTTTTTCCCAAATTGCGTATAGTAAGCATTAACGTATTCTTTGTATGTTAGAATATTTGAAAGGTTTAAATCAACGTCATATACGCTTGTTGTAGATGGGATTGTTTCTCCTGAACTTAAATAACTAACTACATAATCATTAGTTTGACTATTAAATGTNCCCCTGTAACCTAATTCAAATTGAGTATCTTTATCAATGGGCCAAACATAATCAATCTGTGCTAAAACTCTTTTTTGGTCTTCAAGTGTTGAAACTTTTTCGAATTTTGATTGTAATTGATTAGGAAGTATAGTTGAGGATTCAATGTCACCCATTTCATCCTCGGAGCTTTCTTCGTATTGAATTCTAGCTGAAATTTTATGTCCTTTATCATCAAANTTATTATCATAATCAAGAGAATATTGAAACGAATCATCTTTTTCATCCTCATCCTCAGTTCTTATNATAAAACTTTCAATATTATTATCAATTGATAACTCTTTGATATCATTATTTGTAAAGTTTGTGTTTTCGCTAGTCCTATAAAACCCGCTAAGTATCAAGGAACTTTTTTCACTTATGTAATATTCTATACCAAGACTGTTAAAAATACTATTTCTATCTCTATTACTCTTTCTTGTTTCATTTAGATAACTGCTTGGATTATTTCCATTAAAATATTCATTATTATTTAAGGAATTCCCTTTTGTTCTTGATTTGTCAATTGTTGTTGTTGTGAAAAAATTCAATTTNTTTGTTCTCNAATTTAATGAAGCAGTTCCTCTGGTTGCTCTAGGGGTACCTGCATTAACTGAGAAGTTTCCATTAAAACCTGCCAACTCTTGTTTTTTTAAAATTATGTTAAGTATTCCTGCTGTTCCCTCTGCATCATATCTTGCTGATGGTGATGTGACAACTTCCACTTTATCTATTGATTCAGCTGGAAGCTGCCTTAATCCTTGTGGACCTGATATTCCGACTAANCCTGATGGTTTGCCATTGATTAAAATCCTAACATTATCGTTTCCTCTTAATGATACAGCTCCATCAACATCAACAGAAACTGATGGGACATTACCTAATACATCTGCTACTGAACCACCCCTAACTGTGATATCTTTACCTACATTATAAATTCTTTTATCAAGTCTTATTTCAACTTCAGTTCTTTCACCCATTANTTCAACTTCTNTAAGAGNATTTACCANAATCTCNAGTTTTATAGTGCCTAAATCAGTTGATTCACGAATAAGGAGATCTTTTTTAACATATTTATTAAATGAAATATATTCAATTGTAAGGGTATATTTTCCNGGAAAAACTTCAAAATTAAAAATACCTTGANTGTNAGTTATACCACCTTGNACTAATTCTGGTCTTCTATCATTAATTAGTGAAATAGTTGCATACTCAAGAGGTTGGCCGGTATCTTTATCTATGACAACGCCTTTAAAATCTTTTTTTTGAAAATTAGCTGCCGTAGGTCTTTGAGCTTTGGATACAGAAACTAAACTAAAAAAAAGAATTATTGTAAGAATATTTTTCACTAGGCGTTAAAGTTTAATTAAGCTATATATAATTTCATATATCATTTCACATAAGTTTTAAATGTTTAGATTTAAACGAAAAATATTTAAATTAATTATGATTTTGAATTTTCAATAAATGATTTTAAAGTTTCAATTTGTCTTCCAATTACTCCTGAGTCTTGATCTACAATAATCGGTCTCTCAATCAGATGTGGATGCTCACACAAAATATCAATCAATTCCTTTTTACCAATATCTTTATTTTTATACAATTCTTTCCAAATTTTTTCTTGCGTTCTCAATAAAGATTTAGGTTTTATTTTAAGCTTCTTGATAATGGATTCTATCTCTTTTTTTGAAATACCATTCTTCATATACAAAACTTGTGTATGTTGTATATTATTTTCTTTGAGAAAATTAATAGCCTCCCTAGATTTTCTACATCTAGGGTTGTGATAAACTGACAGTATCAAACTATTTAATTTTTTTGACTATTGCCTCAAATGCTTCAGGGTTATTCATAGCGAGATCCGCAAGCACTTTTCTATTTAATTCTATATTATTTGACTTTATTTTAGCCATGAATTCGCTGTAAGTCAAGCCGTGAAGTCTTGCACCGGCATTTATTCTTGTTATCCACAAAGATCTAAAATTTCTTTTGTTATTTTTTCTATCTCTGTAGGCATAAAGCATTGCTTTTTCGACAGCATTTTTTGCAATTGTCCATACATTTTTTCTTCGTCCATAATAACCTTTAGCTTGTTTTATAATTTTTTTTCTTCTTGCTCTTGAAGCTACTGAATTTGTTGATCTAGGCATAACTTTTTATTTATGAAAAAGGCGGCTTAAAAGCTCTTTATGCACTTTTTCAGGGTTAGTATTAATTTTTACCGAATTAAAATTACTTTAATCTTAATTGTGCTTTTATATTTTCCTCGTCACTCTTGTGAACTAAACCAGAGTGGGTGAGTGCAAGCTTTCTTTTTTTTGATTTTTTTGTTAAAATATGACTCTTAAAAGCATGTTTTCTTTTTATTTTTCCAGAACCGGTAATTTTAAATCTTTTTTTTGCGCTTGATTTTGTTTTCATTTTTGGCATAGTCTTAATTTTTTATTTACTTTTTTTTGGAGTCATAAACATTATCATCCTTTTACCTTCTAGCTCCGGAAGTTGCTCTACTTTTCCCCATTCTTCCAGATCTTGAGCTAATCTTAAAAGTAAGATATGCCCTTGTTCTTTAAAAATTATTGATCTTCCTTTGAAAAATACAAATGCTTTAAGTTTTGCTCCATCTTTTAAAAACTTTTCTGCATGCTTTTTTTTAAATTCATAATCATGATCATCAGTCTGGGGACCGAATCGTATTTCTTTAATTACGACTTTACTTGTTTTGGATTTTAATGCTTTTTCACGTTTTTTTTGTTCATATAAAAACTTTTTATATTCTAATATTTTACATACAGGAGGGACAGCTTTTGGAGATATCTCTACTAAGTCTAGGCCCCGATCTCTTGCCAAATTTAGAGCTTCCATAATCCTGTATACACCAACTTCAACATTATCTCCAACGAGCCTTACCTCATGAGAGGTAATTTTTTCATTGATAAGGTGGGGGTTTTCTTTTATTACCCTACCTGGTCTATTTGTTCTTCTTCTTCGAATTCCTATTATTCCTATTTTTTTAATTAAATCCCGAAGCTAGAAATACTGTTATCTACTTCATTTTTTATCATAGAGGCAAATTTATCAATTGATTTACTTCCAATATCTCCCTGTTTATGTTTTCTAATTGAAACAGAGTCAGTGTTAAATTCTTTTTCACCTATAATAAGCATAAAAGGAATTTTATTTAGTTCAGCTTGTCTGATTTTTTTTCCAATTGTCTCATTTCTAGAATCTAAAGACGCGCGAATTTCGTTATTTTCTAGGTAATTTAAAACTTTTTTAGCGTATTTTTCGTGTTTTTCACTTACACATAATATTATTACTTGTTCTGGTGCTAACCATATGGGTAATTTACCTTCAGAGTGTTCGAGTAAAATTGCAACAAATCTCTCTAGACTTCCGAATGGTGCCCGATGAATCATAACAGGGCGGTGATGTTTGTTGTCATCTCCTTTGTAAGTTAATTCAAATCTTTCAGGTAGATTATAATCAACTTGAATTGTTCCAAGTTGCCATTTTCTTCCTAAGGCATCCTTAACCATAAAATCTAATTTTGGTCCGTAAAATGCCGCTTCACCATATTCAATAACATATTTTAAGTTTTTTTCTTCAGTTGCACTAATGATTGCATTTTCTGCGAGCTCCCAATTTTGGTTACTTCCTATATATTTTTCAGAATTATTTTTATCTCTTAATGAAACTTGAGCTTCAAATTCGTTAAATCCTAATGAATTGAATACATATAAAACTAATTCAATTACGTTTTTAAATTCTTTATTTAATTGATCTGGAGTACAAAAAATATGGGCATCATCTTGAGTAAAACTTCTAACTCTTGTTAAACCATGCAATTCTCCGCTTTGTTCATANCNGTAAACTGTCCCAAACTCAGCATATCTTAATGGAAGCTCCTTGTAGCTCCAAGGTCTTGATTTATATATTTCGCAATGATGTGGACAATTCATTGGCTTTAATAAAAAGCTTTCCCCTTCTGCTGGCGTTTCAATTGGCTGAAAACTATCTGAACCATATTTTTGAAAATGTCCGGATGTTACATAAAGTTCTTTATTAGCAATATGAGGAGTTATAACTTGCTTGTATCCAGCTTTCATTTGAGCTTTTTTTAGAAAATTTTCTAANCTTTCCCTCAGAGCTGCTCCTTTAGGAAGCCAAAGTGGTAAGCCAACACCAACCTTTTTAGAAAAAGTGAACAACTCTAGTTCTTTACCGATTTTTCTATGATCTCTTTTTNTTGCTTCTTCAACTAATTCTAAGTATTTAGTTAGTTCATTTTGTTTAGGAAAAGATATTCCATAAATACGAGTAAGTTGTTTTCTTGATTCGTCTCCTTTCCAATAGGCACCAGCAATAGAGGTTAATTTAATAGCCTTAATCAACCCTGTATTAGGAATGTGTCCACCTCTACATAAGTCGGTAAAATTTGAATGATCACAAAAAGTGATTTCTTGATCTTTAAAATCATTGATTAACTCAACTTTAAATTCGTTGTTGATTTTGGTGTAATATTTTAATGCTTCAGTTTTTGATGAAGTTCTCATTTTAAATTCAGATTTTTTCCTTGCTAATTGAATAAATTTNTTTTCGAGTTCTTCTAAGTTTTTTTCTGATAAATTTATGTCTCCAAAATCAACATCATAATAAAACCCATTCTCTATAGAAGGACCAATTGTAAGTTTCGCTGATGGATATAAATTTAATATAGCCTCTGCTAATACATGCGCGGATGAATGCCAAAAAGCTGCCTTACCTTGTTTATGATCCCATGTGTAAAAATTAATGTTTCCGTCTTGCTTTAAAGTTGTTGATGACTCTACTATTTTATCATTATATTTTGCAGAGAGTACTTTTCTTGAAAGCCCTTCACTGATGCTTTTAGCAACATCCAGGACAGACACCCCTTTTTTAAAACTGCTTTTAGCTCCATCAGGAAAAGTGATTTCTATCATATTNTAGTTTAATTAAAAACAAAGATAAGTTGACATTTTATGCTACCAAAATCTGAAATTAATATTCTGTTTTATTTTTTTGTCCGTTTAATAGGCTGTCAACTAAATTTGAGATTCCAATAAAACCAAAAGCAATTGATAACCCNGCGATACTGAGTCCTAATATTAGAACGTATATGTAAAATTCATGGTTTTTATTTTGTAATGCTTGATGGATTATAAATGGACCTACAAAAGCAAAAATAATAGCTAGNGACATTTTTTTAAGCCCTTTTAAAAATTTAATTTTACTCATTTTTTATGTGATTCAATTGCCTTTCTAACACTTTTATATTTATCCAATAAATTTGTAGCCTCTGAATAATTTACATTCAGATTTTTTGATATAATCCTTCTTGCACGATCAGTAAGTTTATCATTTGTTATTTGAATGTCTATCATTTTATTGTCCTTTACGTGTCCTAATTTGATCATTGTAGTCGTCGATAGAATATTGAGGATAAGTTTTTGAGCAGTTCCAGCTTTCATTCTTGAACTACCTGTGATGTATTCNGGACCCACAATTACTTCAATAGGGTAGTCTGAATATGATGTAATTGGACTGTTTGGATTAGAACATATACATGCAGTCGGGATTTTATTTTCTTGACAATTTTTTAATGCTCCTACAACAAAAGGTGTAGATCCAGATGCGGCAATCCCGACTACAAAATCATTTGTGCTAATATTNTATTTTTTTAACTCTTCCCATCCTTTAACAAAATTGTCTTCCGCATCTTCAATTGAATCTCTTAATGCTTTATCTCCTCCGGCAATTATACCTATGACTTTATTTGGATCGGTTCCAAAAGTTGGTGGACATTCAGATGCATCTAAAACCCCTAATCTTCCACTTGTTCCGGCACCAATATAAAANAGGCGGCCGTTTCTATTTAGTTGTATTACTATTTTTTTTACTACTTTTTCAATTATAGGAATTAAGTTCTTTATTGCTTTTAGCGCATTATAATCTTCGTTATGAATTTCATTGATTATTTGATTTATAGATTTTTTTTCTATGTCGTTGTATAAAGAATCTTGTTCAGTTATTTTTTTGTAGTTCATCTAATTTATAATTAGGATAATTTTTTTTCTAAGTTTAATTTAATTTCATTCAGAAATTCTTCTGTTGTTTGATAGTTTTCTTTAGTAAGGTCTTGATTAAAAACNAACATTGCTAGATCTTTTGTCATCTTCCCACTTTCTACAGTCTCAATACAAACACGTTCTAATANAGCGCAAAAATTTATTAAATCATGATTACTGTCTAATTTTCCTCTAAATGCTAGACCCCTTGTCCATGCAAAAATAGATGCAATTGGATTTGTTGATGTGGATTCTCCTTTAAGATATTTTCTATAATGTCTTGTNACAGTTCCATGAGCTGCCTCAGCTTCCATTGTCTTTCCATCAGGAGTAACAAGAGTTGACGTCATTAAACCTAAGGATCCGAATCCCTGAGCTACCGTATCTGATTGTACATCTCCGTCATAATTTTTGCATGCCCAGACGAAACCACCTTCCCATTTCATTGCTGCAGCAACCATATCATCAATTAGTCTGTGTTCGTAGGTTATTTTTTCATTTCTAAACAGTTCTTTAAATTCATTTTCAAAAACTTCTTGAAATATATCTTTGAACCTGCCATCATAAGCTTTTAATATTGTATTTTTTGTTGACAAATAAAGTGGCCATTTTTTATCAAGGGCTCTATTCATGCACGAACGGGCAAATCCATAAATTGAAGAATCAATGTTATACATTCCCATTGCAACTCCATCCTCCTGAAAATCATAAATTTCCCAAGATNTTGAATCTTTTCCATTATCTGGAGTAAAAGTCATTGTAAGTTTTCCTTTTCCGTGAGTTACTATATCTGTTGCTTTGTACTGATCGCCGAAAGCATGCCTTCCTATGCAAATTGGTTTAGTCCAGCCTTGAACATATCTTGGAACGTTCTTTATTATAATAGGTTCTCTAAAAACAGTTCCTCCAACAATATTTCTGATTGTTCCATTAGGAGATCTCCACATCTTTTTTAGAGTATATTCTTTAACCCTCTCCTCATCTGGGGTAATAGTTGCACATTTTATTCCAACATTAAATTTTTTAATAGCATTAGCTGCGTNAACAGTTACTTGATCATCAGTAAAATCTCTGTTTTTAATACCTAAATCATAATATTTAATATCAATATTTACAAAAGGTAAAATGAGTTTGTCTTTTATGAATTTCCAGATAATTCTTGTCATTTCATCACCATCTAATTCAACTACTGGATTNTTTACTTTTATTTTCGACATTTTAATTAATTTGATTGGTAAATATACAATAAGATTAAATCATGATATCTTGTATCGACAAAAAAAAAACCGCTAAAGGCGGTTCTTTTTTTTAATTTATAATTTCTTTTATTCTTGCTTTTTTCCCNGTAAGTTGTTTGAAGTAATATATTCTAGAACGTCTAACTTTTCCTTTCTTATTAACCTCAATTTTTTCAATTCCTGGGAGATTTAATGGAAAGATACGTTCCACACCAATGGTACCTGACATTTTTCTTAAAGTAAAAGTTTTAGTAGCACCTTTACCTTTGATTTGTATAACAACACCTTTAAAAAATTGTGTTCTAACTTTCTGTCCTTCACGTATTTGATAATAAACTGTTATNGTGTCTCCNGAGGAGAATTGAGGTATCTCATTGATACTAATGAACTCNTTCTGAACAAAATTTACAAGATTNTCCATTTTCAAGGTATATGTTGGACGNGCAAAAATACCTTTTTTTTATTTAATAGTAAAATTTAAAAACAATATTAGTTTTTATATAAATCTGGTCTATTTTTTTTTGTTCTATCAATTGATTTTTGTTCTCTCCANAGATCTATTTTNTTTTTATCTCCAGAAAGAAGTACTTTAGGTACACTTAACCCATCATATTTTGATGGTCTTGTATATATTGGGGGGGCNAAAATATCATCTTGAAAACTATCATAAAGAGCAGAACATNCATCACCCAAAACACCAGGTATAAGTCTTATGATCGAATCACATAATACAGCTGCAGCAAGCTCNCCCCCTGACAAAACNAAATCTCCAATTGATATTTCTCTTGTAATGTAAAGGTCCCTAACTCTTTGATCCACTCCCTTATAATGNCCGCAAAGTAGGATTAAATTTTTTTTATTTGATAGTTGATTTGAAATTGATTGANTTAGTTTTTCTCCNTCTGGAGTAAGATAAATCACCTCATCGTAATCTCTTTTNAACTTTAGTTTTTTGATGCACTTTGCAATGGGATCAATCATCATCACCATACCTGCACCACCTCCATATTGGTAATCATCAACTTGTTTATATTTACNGGAACTAAAATCTCTTGGATTATGAAAATTTATTTCAACACGCTTTTCTTTTATTGCTCTTTTAATTATTGAGGCACTGAAAGGGCCCTTNAAAAGTTCAGGAAAAAGAGTTATGATATCTATGTTCATTATTTGAAGGTTTATTCAAAAATAATTCGTTCCTTTTCACCATCGGGACTCATAAATAATATCGAANTTAACGATTCCATATCTATTCTTTCAATTTGACTAATATCTTGAATTTCAACCTCATTAATTTTCAAAATATAATANCCTTCTTCTATACCCATTCTATAAAGCCTAGAATTTTCAACATTGGTAACTTTTACACCNGAGTTTTTATTTAATATTGAAGTATCTTTCTTTTCAATATTTTTAATTTCCATACCCAAAAATATAGTTCTGGTAATTTTTTTCAGAACAACATTTGTTTTGAATATTTTTTTATTTCTAATATATTCTACTTTTATGACATCACCAGGTCGTTTTGTTGAAAGGTACCCGGACATATCTGAAAATTTATTTATTTTGATTAAATCTATTTTTGTTATTATATCATTTTTTTTAATTCCCGCCTTTTCGGCACCGAGATTTGGTTCAACGTTATTAACATAAAAACCCTCAGTTTCATTTATGTTTANTTTTTTCGCAAGATCTTGATTTAATGCATTTCCACTAACCCCTAATAATCCTTTTTGAACATTACCAAATTCTAGAATATCTTCAAATACTTTTCTTGCAAGATTACTTGGTACAGCAAATGAATACCCAACAAACCCTCCTGTTATTGAGGATATAGCTGTATTTATTCCAATTAATTCACCTTTGGTGTTTATTAATGCTCCTCCGCTATTACCTTGATTTACTGCAGCGTCAGTTTGAATAAATGATTGATTTTTTCTATCTAATTGATTTAGATCTCTAGATTTTGCACTAACAATTCCTGCTGTCACAGTTGAATTGAGATTAAATGGATTTCCAACTGCTAAAACCCATTCTCCAATTTTAATTGATTCAGAATCTCCAAAAGGTATATAACTTAAGGATTTACNNGATTCAATTTTCAGAACCGCAATATCAGTATATGGATCTGTACCAACAAGGTTTGCTATATATGTTTTATTATCATTCGTTGTGACTTCAATTTCAGANGCATCTTTGATTACATGATCATTAGTTATTATAAATCCATCAGGCGAAACTATTACTCCAGATCCATTNCCGATTCTTTTTGGGATAGATTCTCCATAAAGTCTGTAAAGCCAATTGTCTGACTTATCACTTACATTTGATGTATTCTTTATATGAACTACCGCATTNATTGTTTTTTCAGCAGCAATAGTAAAATCAGTTTTTTCAGCACTAGAATTTATATCTGAATTGAAAGAAACATAATTNGGAGTAATTCTTTCAAAGGACTTTAAATCAATATTTTTATCATCGAATTTNTTTTTGTTATAACTATTATANAATGNTAATGTCAAAAAGCAACTTAATAGTGATATAAAAAATATTTTAAGATATGACTTCATTTGTTGTAAAATTAATTTTTGGCTAAATTAATAACTAGATTAAATATGAATTTATATTTAACTACTTTTTAACATANTTTTTTTAGGATGTTTTTGACTACTTTTGGGTTTGTATGAAAATTAAATTTTGTAAATANCACGGAGCAGGAAATGATTTTGTTATAATTGATAACCGTAAAAAAAAATATTCTCTTAAAACTAGTCAAATTAAGTTTATCTGTGACAGNAAATATGGAATTGGTGCTGACGGATTAATATTTCTTAATAATGCNAATCACTTTGATTTCGAAATGATATACTTTAATTCTGATGGAAATCAGAGTACAATGTGCGGAAATGGGGGCAGATGCATAGTCGGTTTTGCTAAATATCTCAATATAATTGATTCAAAAACTAAGTTTTTGGCATGTGATGGTATTCATGAAGCTAAAATAATTAAATCATCAAAAATATCTCTGTCAATGNCTAATATCAATAAAATAGAAAATTTTGGCAAATATTTTTTTATTGATTCTGGTTCACCCCACCATATTATTCAATCTGATCGGATCGATAATATTGATGTTTTTAAAATCGGTAAAAAAATTAGAAATCTAAAAGAATACCATCCAAATGGTGTTAATGTTAATTTTATTGAGAAAGTTTCTAACAATACTTTTAAAATTAGAACTTACGAAAGAGGAGTTGAAGGTGAAACTTTAGCCTGTGGATCTGGTGCTGTTGCNTCAGCTATTGCAATGCATTATAATCGAGAAACAGAAGAAAATAAAATATTAATTAAAGCATTAGGAGGTGACTTAATAGTTAGGTTTCGATGTGATTCTAAAAAATCCTACTCCCAAATCTATCTTGAGGGAGAAATTAATAGAGTCTTTGAAGGTCANATTGAACTCAGATGAACACATTTNTAAGAAATTTAAAGGAATCTGATATTAATTTTTTATACGAGATTGAAAATGATCAAAATTTATGGAAGTTTTCNGATCAAAAAAATGGNTTTTCGAGACAAACCCTAAAAAAATATATCAAAATTGCATCAAGACAAAACTTATTTCAAGCAAATCAAATTAGATTTGTTATTGAGAATATTGACTCAAAGGTTGTTGGATTCATTGATTTATTCGATTATAATAGTGAAAAAAAAAATGCATATATTGGAATTGTTATCCTAAAAAAATTTAGGAATAAAGGATTTGCTTTCGAAGCCATAAAACTTTTGGAGCAAATTTCTAAAAATAATTTTGGAATAATAGAACTAAAAGCAATTNTAAAAGCCATTAATATTAAGAGTATTAAGTTATTTGAGAAGTCAGGATACAAAAAGACAGTTAATGACACATACCAAAAAAAAATAATTGATGATTAAGAAATCTTTTTTTCACCTTATTATATTAATGCTATTTATTATAATTACTTACATAGCGTTTTCAGTTTTTAAAACTTTTTTTTACAATAACACGAACTTTACAGAAAAGGAATACAAACTATACATAGAACCAAATACAGATTTTACAAATCTTTTAATAAAACTTGANAATGTTATAAAGTCTAGTTATTATTTTTCAATTGCATCCAAAAATAAAGGTTATGATTCAAGAGTAAGATCCGGTCTATNCATAATTCCAAANGGAAGTANTAATAATGATATTATAAATATTTTAAGAGGTCAAAGTAAAGCTGTAGATGTAACTTTTAATAATCACGAACGATTAGAAGATATGGTTGAAAGAATTTCTAAACAAATTTATTTAGATAGCACAACTTTGATTAATTCTATTTATGATAAAAATTTTTTGAATCAAAATAAATTTAATCCAAATACTGCAATTGCAATGTATTTACCTAATACTTACAGTTTTTTTTGGGACACTAATGTTCTTAATTTCCGTAAAAAAATGCTTGATGAGTATAATAAGTTTTGGAATAATGAGAGGTTAAGAAAAGCTAAACTTATAGGNTTATCNAAAGTTGAGGTATCAGTCCTTGCTTCAATTGTTCAAAAAGAATCAATAATGAAAGATGAGAGACCCAAAATTGCGGGGGTGTATTTAAATAGGTTGAAAAGAGGAATGAGATTACAAGCTGATCCAACTGTAATTTTTGCATTAAAAAATAAATTNGGTGATTTTAAAAGAAAAGTTAAAAGGGTTTTATATAAAGATTTAAGAATTAATTCTCCCTATAATACTTATAGAAATAAAGGGCTGCCTCCAGGACCTATATGCATGCCTGATCTTGATGCAATTGATGCGGTTTTGAATTCTGAAAAACATAAATATTTATACTTTGTTGCCGATCCTGAAAATAGAGGCTATCACTTGTTTGGAAAAAATTTGAATGAACATAACAATAACAAAAAAAAGTATATCCGTTGGATAAATAAAAAGAAAATTTTTCGTTGATTTAATTTCATGAAACTAACACTTTTAAATTNGTGAGATATTATTTTAATCTTTAGTATTGTCNATTATAAANATCGTTGGGCGTTTATCTAAATCAATATTTCTTANTTTTTTCCACTGTTTGATTGTTTTGGTCTTTATATTTTCNGATATTAACGTTATGTCAGTTGCAATGCACAAATTGGTATGATCCGATAAATATTTTATTAAATCATTGAATAAAGATTTGTTCCTGTAAGGTGTCTCAATAAAAATTTGTGATTGATTATCCTTTAATGTTTTTTTTTCTAAGGACTTAATTTTTTTTCTTCTTTCTTTTTGATTAATNGGCAGATATCCATTAAATGAAAAGCTTTGTCCATTCATACCTGATGACATCAANGCTAAAAAAATTGAGGATGCTCCNACTAATGGTCTAACTTTGATTTTAAGATAATGTGCTTCATAAATTATCGATGAACCCGGATCTGCAATAGCAGGACAGCCAGCNTCAGATATTAAACCAATTGAATATCCATCCAAGCAAGCTCCTAGGAATGATTTTGATTCATTTATTGAANCATGTTTATTTATTACATTTATGAATATTTTACCTTGATCTTTTTCAGGTGCTACTAGTTTTATNAGACTCCTAGCTTTTTTTTCGTTTTCNACAATAAAATGATCTAATCTTTTTATTACATTTTTAACCACAATTGGAACACTGTAATCAATTTCATTATTACCTATTGTATTAGGTATTAGATACAAACATGCATCTTTAGGCATTATTTAAAAGTTTATGAGATATTTTTTTACATTGTTTATTAATTAATTTAAAACAATTATTAAAACCTTCCTCTCCACCATAGTATGGATCTGGAACATCNTTATTTGGAATAAAAAGTTTGACCTTTGAGCTGTAGTTTTTCTCTTTATCCATCAAAAGGATGTCTTTTAGATTATTTCTATCCATAGCATAAATATGATCGAATTTCTCAAAATCATTTTCNATAAATTGTCTGGCTTNAAGACTACTAATATCAATATTATTTTTTTTGGCAATCTTTATGCTTCTTGGATCTGGNGAACTTCCTATATGATAAGAAGCTGTTCCTGCGGAATCAATAAAATATTTTTTTTGAGGAAGATATTTTTTTAAAGCTCCNTCTGCTANGGGAGATCTNCAAATATTTCCCAAGCAAACAAATAATATACGTGAATTAAATTTTTTAGATTTTATATCGTAAGTTTTTGATTTAAATCCTCTACATATTTACGAAATTGCTTATCAGTAAAGCTGAGATTATCTACTGTTTTACAGGCATGAAGCACTGTCGCGTGATCGCGTTTTCCTATTTGTGATCCAATGCTTGCTAAAGATGCTTTAGTAAATTTTTTGGCAAAATACATTGCCAACTGTCTTGCTTGAACTATGTGTCTTTTTCTTGTTTTGGACTGAAGNGTGGAGATGTCCATTTGAAAATATTCTGAAACAACTTTTTGTATGTAGTCGATAGAGACCTCACGTTTAGTATTTTTTACAAATTTATTGACAATATCCTGAGCTAGTTCTATAGTAATTTCCATTTTATTGAANGAAGATTGAGCAATCAAAGAAATTATTGCTCCCTCTAATTCTCTNATATTTGTTTTGATACTTTTAGCAACATATTCTATGATATTATTTTCGATTTCTACTCCATCTCTANATAGTTTATTTTTAATAATTGAGATTCTTGTCTCATAATCGGGAGATTGAAGTTCTGCAGATAAACCCCATTTAAATCTTGATAACAATCTTTGCTCTATATCTTGCATATCAACTGGGGCTTTATCAGAAGTTAAAATAACTTGTTTTCCATTTTGATGTAAATGATTAAAAATATGAAAAAATACATCTTGGGTTCCAGATTTACCACTAAAAAACTGAACATCATCAATTATCAAAATATCTATTATTTGGTAAAAATGAATAAANTCATTTCTAGAATTTTTTTTGATCGAATCAATGTATTGTTGAGTAAATTTTTCTGCAGAAATATACAAAACAGTTTTATCTGGATATTTTTCTTTTATTTCAACNCCTATTGCGTGTGCGAGATGGGTTTTTCCCAATCCGACACCTCCATAGATTAATAATGGATTAAATGATGTTCCTCCAGGTTTATTAGAAACTGCTAGTCCAGCAGATCTGGCAAGTCTGTTTGAATCACCTTCGAGGAAATTATCAAAACTGTAATTTGGATTTAGTTGAGATTCAATTTCTAAGTTTCTAATTCCNGGAATAATGAAAGGGTTTTTCAATTCGTGAGCTTTAGATGTTAGAGGAGCAGAAACATTTTGTGGTTTGACNGAATCTCTATAATTACTNGGAATACTTTCTGTAAAAGCTTTTCTGTTACCAAAAGTGTTCTCCATTTTTATAACGTAAATCAATCTTGCATCTGGACCAAGCTGCTTGACCAGAGCCGATTTTAGNAGNGTAACATAATGTTCTTCTANCCATTCGTAAAAAAATTTACTTGGAACCTGAATACTTAAAACATTATCGGATAATTTTACAACTTCGATTGGTTCAAACCAAGTTTTGTAGGCTTGTGGTTGGATGTTATCTTTTATGAAAGACAAACAATTATTCCAAACATCAGTTTTAATAGAATTCATTTACAGAATTAGTGTAAAATAGTAATTTTTAAATTTTTTTATCCGAACTAATCGGTCATCACAAATATTAATTAAAAAAAAATAAAAAAAAAGAGAAATTACTATTGACTTTTAAATATTTTTTTTTGACATTATAGGGACTATAATTTTATATTATGGATAACTTCTACAATATATAATTTTTGTTAAATAAATGAAATTTTTTTCGCAACCTTTTCTAATAAAATATTCTGATACTGATCAAATGGGTATTGTGCACCATTCTAATTATTTAAAATATTTTGAAAATGCAAGAATTGCATGGCTNAGGCATCTTGGAGTTTCATACAAAAAAATTGAAGAAGATGGTATATTAATGCCTGTAGTGTCAGCTAGTTTAGAATTTATTATTCCATTATACTTTGATGACGAGATTACAATTGAGATAACTTTGACTGAGTTACCCAAAGCAACTCTAAGTTTTGAATATAAAATTAAAAATCAAATTAATCAGTTAGTTTGCAGAGGTAAAACTAAACTAGCTTTTTTAAATTCAAAGACAATGAAGCCTCTAAGAGTNCCAAAAAAAATCTATGATTTATTCTCTGACGAATTTATGTAATAACTTAATATATCTCCCGAAATTTTCTGTTTCATAATTCTATTTCTATNCGAAAAATTTGGTGCTTTGATTCCAGCTTTTATATTTTTNTTACTTNTAAAAACCCTTGCCTCATCCCATAAATTTGAATTTATAAATTCACTTATTGTTTTTGTTCCTCCCTCAACTAAGATTGAATTNATATTCTTTTTATAAAGAATATCNAGGATAGATTTNATACTTTTTTTGAAATTAATTTTAATACTAAAATCTTTAGCTTTTGNATTTTTCTTATCAATAAAATGAAAAACTTTTTTATGTTTTTTTAAAATTTTTGAGTCATNATTTATTTTATTGTTTGGATCTATTATTATTGGAATTGCGGACTTACCTTTGTAATGTCTGTTNGTTAATTTTGGATTATCAGAAATTATNGTATTGATACCTACAGCAATTGAATCTTCTTCAGATCTCCATTTGTGACTAAGTTTTCTTGACTCTAATGATGAGATCCAATAAATTTCGCCNTTTTTTTTATTATGTGGAGCTATATACCCATCTNTAGATTCNGCCCATTTTAATATAATGTAAGGACGTTTTTTTCTTTGAAAACAAAAAAATCTTTTATTTAGATTATTACATTCATCNTCTAAAACATTAACTTTTACTTCAACTTTATTTTTGATTAATTTATTAATTCCTTTTCCAGAAACTTTTGGGTTTGGATCATATGTGCCTATTACAACTTTTGAGATTTCTTTTTTTATAATTAAATCAGTGCAAGGTGGTGTCTTACCAAAATGATTGCATGGCTCTAGATTTACATATAATGTTGAACCTTTTAAAAGCCNTTTATTTTTAACACTATTTATTGCTTGAACTTCAGCATGANCTTCACCATAGCTTTTATGGTATCCCTCACCAATAATTTTATTATTTGATACAATAATTGCACCGACCATTGGATTAGGTGATGTCATTCCNNTTCCCTTTGAAGCTAAATCTAAACAACGTCNCATCAAANAATCATCCTCTAGTTTCATTTATTTAATGTTTGTTTAATTTTATCAAAATTAATTTAAAATTTGATTTGGATGATTATTCGAAAAATTAAAGATCNTGACAATAATAAAATTGCTTCAATTATAAAAAAAGTAATTATTGAAATGAAAGCACCCAAGATTGGGACGGCCTATGCAGATCCAAATTTAAATACTTTATCCAAAGATTACCAAGTGTCTAGAACTGTATATTATATTTTAGAACATAATGATGAAATTTTAGGAGGAGCAGGAATAAATTTACTTAATGAATGTAAAGAAGATGTTTGTGAGTTACAAAAAATGTATTTTTTAGACAAAGCTAGAGGCAGGGGTTGGGGAGAGTTAATGATAAATAAATGTTTAAAGTTTGCAAAAGATCAAAATTTTAAATCTTGTTATTTGGAAACTTTAAGCTCAATGAAATTAGCCCAAAAATTATATTTAAAAAAAGGATTTAACTATATTGAAAAACCTATGGGAAATACAGGACATAATAATTGTGATGTATGGATGATTAAACATTTTTAAATGAATATAGTTGAATATAGAGACCATTTTCGTAAAACTCTTAGCTCAAAATTTAAGATTTTAGAAATTGATTTTATTTTTAAAAGTATTATTGATTCTTTTTTTAAATTTGATTCTACTCTGATGGCATTAAATCCATCCAAAAAGCTTTCAAAACGACAAATTTCAAAACTAAATGATTCTTTATTTTTGATTAAAAATAATTGCCCGTTACAATATGTCATAGGTAAAGCCTTTTTTCTTGATTTTGAAATTCATGTAAATTCAAATGTCTTGATTCCTAGACCAGAAACAGAGGAGTTAGTTCTTTGGTCTATTGAGTCATTAACTAATGGTAATAAAGTTATTGATCTTTGCACTGGAAGCGGTTGTATTGCACTTGCATTAAAGAAAAATAATCCAAGTCTAGTCGTTAAAGGATTAGATATATCTAGAAAAGCAATTTCATTAGCTAGAAAAAATGCAAAAAAATTAAAGATTGACATAGAGTGGTTAATTGCAGATATAGTAAATTTCAAAGAAGAAGAATCTTGGTTTGATCTTGTAGTATCAAATCCACCATATGTTCATCCAAGTGAAATTATAAATATACACCCTAGGGTTTTAAATTACGAACCTAAAATTGCTCTTCTCACTCCAAAAAATGATCCTATCTTCTATTATAAACATTGTATAGATTTTGCTGATAAATCTTTAAAAAAGGGAGGTAAACTTTTTTTGGAGCTTAATCCCAATTATTATAAGGAAGTAGAAAATCAAGTTCAAAATGCAAATTTTTCAGAGATTCAAATTAAGAATGATTTTATGGGAAAAAAAAGAATGTTAAGTGCCGTAAAATTATGAAAAAGGAAATTCAAAAGCATATTCATGAACTTAGAGATGAAATTCATCACCATAATTTTTTGTATTACACAAAAGATAAGCCCATAATTTCAGATTATGAATTTGACCAAAAGTTAAATAAATTGATTTCTTTAGAAGAATCTTATCCTGAATATGATGATATTAATTCTCCTACAAAAAGAATAGGAGGGGGACTACTAAACAATTTTGAAACAAAAAAACATAACTATCCAATGTATTCTTTGGACAATACATATACCAAAGATGAGGTAAATGATTGGGTAAAAAAAATTAAAAAAATAATTGGAGATGATGATGAGTTAAGCTTCACATGTGAACTAAAGTATGATGGTGTTTCTGTTAGTTTATTGTATGAAGAAGGTTTGTTAATTCAAGCTTTAACAAGAGGAGATGGAGTAAGTGGAGATGACATAACAGAAAATGTGAGAACTATTCCAACGGTGCCATTAGTACTTAATAAGTTTTCACCTAAAAATATTGAAATTAGGGGAGAGATATTAATGACAAAAAAATCATTTGAAGAATTGAATTTAAAAAGAGTTAAAGATGGATTACCTAAATACATGAATCCAAGGAATACTGCTTCTGGAACACTAAAGCTAAAGGATAGTAAATTAGTTGCAAAAAGAAAATTAGTTTGTTATTTGTTTAGTGTAATAAATAAAAATGAAAATCATCTAACACAATTTGATTCGCTCTCTAATTCAAGATCCTATGGATTTAAAGTGCCTAATGAATTAATTTTAGCTAAGGATATTAATTCGGTTTTTAGCTTTATAGACAAATGGAACTATGATCGAAAAAAATTAGATTATGAAATCGATGGAATAGTAATTAAAGTAAACAACTTTCAATTACAAAAAAAATTAGGATTCACTTCTAAGTATCCAAGATGGGCAATTGCATATAAGTTTAAACCTGAAAACATCTATACTAGATTAAACTCAGTAACCTATCAGGTTGGAAGAACAGGAGCTATAACCCCTGTTGCAGAACTTTCTCCTGTGTTGATTTCTGGCACAACCATAAAAAGAGCTTCATTGCACAACTCCGATCAAATTGATAAGTTAGAATTAAGAATTGGAGATTATGTTAAAGTTGAAAAAGGTGGGGAAATAATTCCAAAAATAATTGGGGTTGACTTTAAAAGAAGGGGGGATGAAAACTCTAAGATTCATTTTATTAAAAATTGTCCAGATTGTAATTCGAAATTGATCAGAGAGGAACATGGAGCAAATCATTATTGTTTAAACTCGACTCGATGTAAAAAACAAATTATTGGTTCAATTCAACATTTTATTTCTAGGAAAGCTATGAATATTGAGGGCTTGGGAGAAGAAACCATTTTGAATATGTATGAAGCTGGGTTGATAAATAACATAGCTGACTTATATGAACTAAAAACAGATGATTTAATTAGATTAGATAGAATGGCATCAAAATCAGTATCTAATATTCTAGATGGATTAATAAAATCTAAAAGTAAACCTTTTCATAAAGTATTGTTTGGTCTTGGAATAAGACACGTTGGAAGCACTGTTGCAAAAAACCTCTCATCATCATTCAAAAATATTGATACTTTGAGAAATTCATCTTTTAAAGAATTAATTAGTGTAGATGAAATTGGTGATAAAATTGCTGAAAGTTTGATTGCTTATTTTAAAGAAGAAAATAATATAAATCAAATACAAAGGCTCAAACTAGCTGGATTAAGTTTTAATTTCCATGAAAACCAAGATGATATCCATTCAGATAAGCTTAGTGGTCTTAAGTTTGTCATTTCAGGGGTTTTTGATAATTTTTCAAGAGATGAAATAAAAAGTATTATTACTCAAAATGGTGGAAAATTAATTTCCAGTATATCAAGTAAAACTGATTATTTTGTTGCTGGAAAAAATATTGGTCCTTCAAAACAAAAAAAAGTATTACGGTTTAAAATTCCAATTTTAAGTGAGTCAGATTTGACTAAAATGTTAAAAGAATAATGTTATATATTTAACACATTATGATTAAAATTAATTTTTAATTAAAAAAATAGTTTAAAAAAGAATTCAAATTAATTTTGTTAAAAGGTTTATGAAAAAAGAGTTAAAAAAAATTTTTTTAAAATTTTTTTATAAGAGAAAATTAAAAAGACTTCCAATAAAAAAATTTAAAAAATCTAAAAAACTAAATCTTAAAATTTTAATCATAATTGATAATAAATTAGACATGCAAATAAAAGATCTTTCTTTTGTAAATCAAATTTTTTCTACACAACCAGAAAATATTAATTTTCTTTGGTTTAATTCTAATTTTGTTTTTGATTATCCTAATCATTCAAGAATTGACCTTGATGACATAAGTTTTACAGGTAAAATTAATAATTCATTTATAAATAAAAAATATGATATTCTACTCAATCTCTATGATAGGGACAATATTTTTTTGAAGTATTTAAGTATAAATATTATCCATAAATTTTCAATTGGGTTTCTAATGACAGATACAAATTTAAATGACTTGGTTTTTAATTTTGCACCAAATGACATGATATTCCTCAAAAAGGAGATAGTAAAGTATTATAATGTTATAAATAATCATATATAATGAAATTAAATGGATTAGGTGTAGCTCTTACGACTCCTTTTAAAAAATCTTTAGAAATTGATTTTTCATCTCTTGAAACACATGTAGATTATCTTTTAAATTCTAAAATTGATTACATAGTTTTATTGGGAACTACATCTGAATCCCCTACACTTTTATCTAATGAGAAAATTGAAATTTTGAATTTTGTTTATAAAATTATAAACAAAAAAATACCATTAGTTCTTGGGATTGGTGGTAATTCAACNAAATCAGTAATTAATGAGATTAATTCTTATGATCATTCTAAATTTGATTCTATTTTATCAGTCTGTCCTTATTATAATCTCCCAAGTCAAGAAGGGTTATTTAATCATTTTAATGAAATTGCTTTAAATAGTAAATTACCAATTGTTTTATATAATGTTCCTTCAAGAACTGGATGTAATTTATCAGCTGAAACAGTTTTTAAGCTCTCGGCCAATAAAAATATTATTGGAATTAAAGAGGCAAATCCTGATCTTGAACAANTAAAAAAAATTATTAAACTTTGTCCATCTTCTTTTCAAGTTGTTTCTGGTGACGATTTATCTGNACATAAGGCCATAAATTTTGGTGCAGTTGGATCTATTTCAGTTATTGGAAATGCCTTTCCTAAACAATTTAAAAATTTGATTAATTTATCAATTAGTTCAGATCAAAGCCTCTCCGAAAAGGCNTTTTATNAATTAAAAAGAATAATTAACCTTATTTTTGAAGAAGGTAATCCTACTGGAATAAAATGTTTACTNAACAANCTTGGATTTTATGAGAATTTTTTAAGGATGCCATTAACTCCGGCGAGTGAGGAACTTAAAATTAAAATAATAAAAGAGATTAAGTATTTATCANATCAAAAATAATTAATTTCTAGACCTAATTATACATAGTTTTTCTAATTTTGCAAAATGAAAAATAAAAAGCTAAANTCTANTTTTGTTTTAATTGTTTTGGTAATTTTCTTNTGCTCTTGCAATGATTTCCAGAAAATATTAAATAGTAAAGATAACAATCTTAAATACAAAGCAGCTGAAACATACTATAACAATGGCGAATATAGGAGGGCAAACAGACTATTAGAACAAATTATNCCTTCCTATCGAGGCAAACCACAATCAGAAAGAATTATTTTTTTTTATGCAGATTCATATCTAAAAACCAAAAACTATTACCTTGCCGCTTATCAATTTGAAAATTTCATTAATTCTTATCCTAAGAGTCAAAAACTAGAAGAGGCATATTTTTTNGAAGCAAAATGCTATTATTTTTTATCTCCACANTTCAGTTTGGATCAAGATGATACTATTACATCATTAGAAAAACTTCAAATATTTATAAATAATTACCCCAACTCAAAATTTATGGGTGAAGCTAATGTGCTNGTTTCAGAACTNCAAACTAAACTTGAAAGAAAAGATTATGAAATTTCCAAACAGTATTATACCATTAGAGATTATAAATCTGCATTAAAATCTATAGATAATTTCATAGCTAATCACCCNGGGACNTCTTTCAGGGAAGGTGCATTATACTATAAATTTTTATCAGCCTACGAAATTGCTATAAATAGCATAATTAATAAGCAAAAGGAACGATTGGAAGAATTAGTCATATTACACGATAATATTTTAAGATATTATCCCGAAACGATCTATTCTGAAGACCTTCAAAAAAAAATAATTAACGTTAACAATCTTTTAAACAACTTTAAAAAAACTTAGAATATGACTAAATACAGAAACTCNAAGGCATCAGTAAGTTCAAAAACTTATAATAGAGAGGAAATAGAATCNTCAACTAATAATATTTATGAGGCAATTTCTATTATATCAAAAAGATCNAATCAAATTAACCTTGATATTAAAAAAGAATTACATGAAAAATTAGATGAGTTTGCNACTCACAATGATAGTTTAGAAGANATTTTTGAAAACAAAGAACAAATTGAAGTATCTAAATTTTATGAAAGACTCCCAAAAGCTCATGCAATTGCTGTTGAGGAATGGTTAAATGATAACATTTATTACAGAAAAACTGACGAATCCACTAAATCATAAATATGCATCCGCTTAAATCCAAAAATATACTAATTGGTGTTAGCGGTGGAATAGCGGCATATAAAATTCCTATCTTGATTAGGNTATTTAAAGAGATTGGCTCGNATGTAAAGGTAATCCTAACAGAAGCAGCTAAGGACTTTGTCACACCGTTGACCCTTGAGGTTNTATCCCAAAATCCCGTTTTATCTACCTTTGTTTCAGAAGAATTTGATAATCCTAAGTGGAATAACCATGTTGAGTTGTCAAGTTGGGCTGATTTATTAATTATAGCTCCAGCAACTTCAAATATTATTTCATCAATGGTTAATGCCTCATGTAACAACTTGTTGCTGGCAGTTTATTTATCCTCAAAATGTCCAGTTTTTATTGCACCTGCNATGGATTTAGATATGTATAAACACCCAGCAAACAAAAAAAATATATCAAAATTGATAAAATATGGTAATAATATACTTCCNGTAGGAGAGGGCTATTTGGCAAGTGGTTTATGCGGTAANGGAAGAATGATGGAACCAGAATTAATTTTACAAAATATCGCTTCCTTTTTTTTNAAAAAAAAACCATTATTAAATAAAAAAATTTTAATTACTGCNGGTCCAACATACGAGCCAATTGACCCGGTTAGGTTTATAGGAAATAAATCTTCCGGTAAGATGGGTTATGAACTTGCGAGAGAGGCAAGAAACCTAGGAGCAAATGTAAAATTAATTATTGGACCCAATAGTTTGGATATGAAATCCTTCGACGGAGAGCTGATTAATATTTTAACTGCGGATGAAATGTTTAATAAAGCCCTTTTGCATTTTAAAAATTCAGATATCTTTATTTCTGCTGCAGCTGTCTCTGATTTTAAACCAACATTTATGGAAATTAAGAAAATGAAGAAAAATACTACTTTTAGAAATATAGAGTTAGAACCTACTAAAGATATATTAAATGAACTTTCAAAAATTAAAACTAATCAGATTCTTATTGGCTTTGCACTTGAAACTAATAACGAATATGAAAATGCAAAGAGAAAGCTCAAAAATAAAAAGTTGGATGCAATTATTCTTAATTCACTTAATGATGAATCAACAGGCTTTGATTTTGATACTAATAAAATTACTTATATTAAAAAAAATGGGGAATCAATTAAATTTGATTTAAAGACTAAGAAAAATGTTGCTAAGGATATTTTTAAAGAAATTATTAAAATTAAGGAATAACAATATTTCATTTTTTATTTCCGCATTTTTTTCCATTCAGTTAAATGCACAGGAGCTAAAATGTAGTGTTGTGATTAATTCAAGCCTAGTTAACCAAACTAATCAACAAATTTTTAAAACCCTAGAGAACTCTATCAGAGAGTTCATGAACTCTAAAGTTTGGACCTCAAGAAAATGGGATTATAATGAAAGAATTGAGTGTAGTTTAATATTTAATATTACTGAATACAACAATTCAAATAACAATTTTAATGGAACTTTACAAATTATATCTCAACGTCCAGTATATCAATCTAATTATTCATCACCTATGATAAATTACCAGGATAATGATATAAATTTTAAATATGAAGAATATCAACCATTGTTTTATAATTCAAATATTTTTGAATCTAATTTGATCTCAATATTAAGTTTTTATGCATACGTAATTCTTGGAGTTGATTCTGATTCGTTTTCATTGAATGGTGGACAAAGATATTTTTCTACAGCCCAGCAAATTTCTAATCTAGCTCAACAAAATAATGTCGTGGGTTGGAACCCCGATGGATCGAGAAAAAATAGATATTGGTTTATTGATTCTATCTTATCTAATGCATTTGTTAATTTTCGAAAAACTTTGTATGAGTATCATAGAAATGGACTAGATCAGATGACAACTGATCAGAAATTGGCTAAGCAAAATATATTAAATAGTTTAAAAAATCTTGATGATTTAAATAAAAGAAGACCAAATTCATTTTTAATTCAATTTTTTTTTGATTCTAAATCAAAAGAAATAGTAAATGTTATGTCTGGTGGACCATTAGTTAAAGTAAATGAAATAAAACAATTGTTAAAAAGAATTGCACCATTTTATAATGAATCATGGAGAGAAATAAAATTTTAAATTTTAATATATTTATTGTGTTATTCATTTAATATTTTCATTTGATTAAAACCCTTTCAATATCAAATTTTGCAATTATTGATTATGTAGAAGTCAATTTTGATAAGGGAATGACTACAATTACTGGCGAAACAGGTACAGGCAAATCAATAATTTTAGGTGCTTTATCAATGGTGCTTGGAAAGCGAGCTGATTTAACGGTATTTAAAAATCCTTCTAAAAAATGTATTATAGAGGCATATTTCGATATATCTAAATATAATTTAAAAACAATTTTTGATCAAGAAAATATTGATTATGAAAATGAAACTACTTTAAGAAGAGAATTAATTCCTTCGGGAAAATCAAGAGCCTTTATTAATGACTGTCTTGTTAATTTAGAAACTTTAACTAAAATTAGCTCGAATTTAATTGATATTCACAACCAAAATGAAATGCATACTTTTTTTAATAGTTCATTTCAATTTAAATTTTTGGATTCTCTTTCAGACAGTTTTGACGATTCAAATACATTTAAAGTTAAATTCTTAAAACTTAAAGCTATGGAGAAATCCCTAGAAAATTTAATTAAAATTAATGATGCAGGAATTAAAGAATATGATTATCAAAAGTTTTTATATGAAGAATTAAAATCTTTGGATCTAAATAAGGATTTATTAAAAAATTTGGAAGATGAGGTAAATGAACTTAGTAATATTTATGAAATCAAAAGTAAATTATCCTTTTGTATTGATTCAATTAACTCTGACGAAAATGGTATTTTAACAAGATTAAGTGGAATAATATCAAATTTGACATCTATAAAGATTTTAACAAATAAGGTATCAAATTATTATTCTAGAATTAATTCATTAAGTATTGAGTTAAAAGATATTATTAATGATATTGAAAAATATTCAGAATCATTGGATTATAACCCTGAATTACTGGATATCAAAAATGCCAAGTTAGATAAAATATATACAATTTTTAAAAAACATAAAGTTTCATCCATAGATGAATTAATTGAAGAACAAAATAAATTATCAAAAGTTTTTTTTGATAAAAATATATTAACCAAGAAGCTAGATTAGACAAAGAAAATACTTTTAGAAAAAAATGAATATCTTTTAAAATTATCTAAGAAAATTCATAATAAAAGAATTAAAGCAATACCAAAAATTGAGGAAAAACTTAATTCAATTGTTAATAATCTTGGAATGAAAAATGCTAAATTTAAGTTTAATCTAGTTCCTTTAGATGAATTTAACGAATATGGAAAAGAAAAGTTAGTTTTATTGTTTTCTCCAAACTTGGGTACTGAATTTAAACCAATAAAAAAAATTATTTCTGGAGGTGAATTATCAAGAGTTATGCTTTCAGTTAAATATATGATTTCCAAAAAACATAATTTACCATCTATAATATTTGATGAAATTGATTCAGGCGTATCAGGAAAGGTAGCAAATCAAATTGGTAATATGATGCACTCTATGTCTGATTCAAATCAAATATTAGCTATCACTCATATTCCTCAAGTTGCATCTAAAGGAGATAAGCATATAAAAGTCTTTAAAGAAGTAGTTGAATCTGTAACACATACAAATTTAAAGGAATTATCATACGAAGAAAGAGAGTTAGAGATTGCTTCAATGCTGTCAGGTAAAAAAATGACTTCATCCGCAATCAAACATGCTCGTGAGTTACTAGAATAATTATCTTTGTTCAAAAAAAATAATGTCCTATAAAATATTAGAAGGTAAAAAAGGAATAGTTTTTGGTGCGTTGGATAAGAATTCAATTGCATGGAAAACAGCTGAAGCTATATCTGACTCGGGAGGTAAAATAGTTTTAACAAATGCTCCCATTGCTATTAGAATGGGAAATATTAATGAATTATCAAAGAAATTAGATTGTCCAATATTTCCAGCTGATGCTACTTCAGTTTCCGATCTGCAAGATTTAATTGATAAATCTGTTGAACATTTTAATGGTAAAATCGATTTTGTACTTCATTCCATTGGAATGTCAGTAAATGTTAGAAAAGGAAAAGAATATACTGATTTAAACTATGATTGGTTGAAAAAAGGTTGGGATATTTCAGCGGTATCATTTCATAAGCTTTTACAGGTTTTATACAAGAGTAATGTTATGAATAAATGGGGGAGTATTATAGCCCTAACATATATTGCTGCTCAAAGAACCTTTCCTAATTATAATGATATGGCAGAAAATAAGGCATATTTGGAATCAATTGCTCGTAGTTTTGGTTATTTTTTTGGTAAAAACCAAAGTGTAAGAGTTAATACTATTTCGCAATCTCCAACATTAACAAAAGCTGGTGAGGGAGTAAAAGGCTTAGAAGGTTTTTTAAAATATTCTGAAAAAATGTCTCCACTAGGAAATGCAACTGCTGAGGATTGTGCTAATTATACTGTTATGATGTTTTCTGATTATACAAAAAAAGTTTCTCTACAAAATTTATATCATGATGGAGGATTTTCAAATGTTGGTGTAAGTCAAGAGATCATTGACTCAATTTAATTGTTAAATTAATTTAATGTACTCAAATCATTTTATTAAAAATTCAGAAAATACACTAGCAAAAAAACAAAAGATTAAATTGTTTTTAATTTTCATCATAGTTTCATCATTATTTTGGGGTATTACTAAATTTTCTAATAATTACTCTGCCTTAGTTTTTTTTGATGTAAAATTTATTAATGTTCCAGATCTTATAGTTGTTCAGCCAAAATATAAAATAATTGAAGGGTATATAAATACCTCGGGATTTCAATTATTTTTTTATCGTTTTTATCGTAAAACTCTTGATGTAGATTTTTCTTCAGCTGAACTCAATGATTCAAGTGGTATAATAAGTTTGGTTTCTCTCAGGAGATCTTTAGATGATCAAATAATAGGATCCTTTTTAAGTTTTGAAAACGAAAAGTTGTTTTTTGATTACTCAAAATATATAACAAAGAAGGTCCCTGTTGTTAGTGATAAAAACTCTAAATTTAATATTTCTCCCGGATTTGGTTCAATGAATGACTCGTCATTTTTGCCAGATAGTATTTTAGTCTCAGGTCCAAAATCTAAAATTGATAATCTTGATTCTATTCCAGTTCTAATTAATTTTAATGAGGAGGTATTAAAAAACATACAGATAAATGTAACCCTACCAAATAACGACCCTTATATTAAATTTAAACCACAAAGGGTAATTTACAAAGAATCTGTAAGAAAATTTACAGAACAGGATTTTGATATATTTTTAAATGTTATCAACATTCCAGATAGTATTCAAATTAAATTATTTCCTGAACAAGTTAAACTTTTTTCTTCATTTCCCCTTGAATTTATTAATGATGTGAAAGAAGATGATTTTGAATTAATTTTTGATTATTTAGATACCGACAATGGGAAATATCAAAGTATCCCTATTAGGTTAAATAAATTTCCTGATTTCTCAAAAAATATTAGATGGGAGCCTAAAACAATATCATATCTTCTTAAAAAATGAAAACGATTTTAATTACTGGAGGAATTGGTAGTGGAAAATCTAAAATTTTAAGTTTTTTTTCCAAAAAAGGCTATCCTTGCTATGATTCTGACCTAAATGCAAAAAAAATATTAAATTCTAATCAAGTAATAAAAAATAGTATAAAAAAAAATTTTGGAAATCTCAGCTACAAAAATGGTAAACTAAATCCAAAATACTTATCTGATGTTGTATTCAATAATCCAAATAAATTAAAAAAATTAAACTCTATCATCCATCCTGAAGTACAAGAGGATTTTAAGAAGTTTACAAATAATATTAATAAACCTTTTGTTTTTATGGAATCTGCTATTTTTTTTGAGTCAAAAAGTAATTTCCAATTTGATTACTGTATTTTAGTTACAGCTCCAATTGAAATAAGAGTTAAGAGGACTCTTAAAAGAGATTTTACAACTACTAGTCAGATTATGTTAAGAGTCTCTCAGCAATGGTCTGACCAAAAAAAGATAGAATACTCAGATAAAGTAATTGAAAATATTAACTGGAATAAAACAGTTTTATCCCTGGAAAAACTTTTGATTGATCTCAAAATAAGGTTTAATATCACAGATTAACAATACATTAGCATTTTTTTTATTTTTTTTTACAGAATTTTGCATATTTAAACAAAAAAGTTGAGAAAAAATTATTTTATCGCGCTTGTTACTTTGATACTACTTTCCATAATTGGAGTGGTTATAATTCAGGTATATTGGATTAAATCCTCATGGAAGAATAATGAGGAGGCTTTTACATTAGCTGTGAATCAAATTATTGAAACGGTTTCAACCGATATACAAAATAGAGAATTAGATGATTACATTTACGCTTACGAGAGGTTAATAGACTCAGTAGGAAAGCCTGATGATTCAAATTTTACTGATGTGTTTCTTTTTTTGCCTGAGCGAAGTTCTACTAATCTATCAACATTCTTTGCATATGGTATTTTACAGGAAGATTACAATTTAGATGGAATATCTGTCGACCCAAGATTTAATGACTTGGAAAATATTTCCGATTATAAAAGTATTAAAACGACTGCAATTTTGAGTGAAGATGTTTTTAATCGTGAAAATAATTTGGTAACCTCCATTTCTAAAATTAAAACAGTTGATAGAAAAAATCCTTTTGAGGTAGCTAAATATAGATCTATTTTCATGCAGTATATGTCGAGTCTGCCCATACACAAAAGAGTTTCCGTTAATGAGGTTTCTTTACTATTAAAAAAAGCTTTATCTGAAAAAAAGATTGACACAAGATTTGAGTTTGGTATTTATAATAATAATCTTTCAACAAAAATTACCTCAAATAATTATTCTGAAATTGAAATTGGCCCTAAATACTCAACTCCAATTTTTCTTGACGAAAATGGAAAGACTAACTACATGCTTTCTGTTTTTTTCCCAGACAAGAAAAAGTTTGTTTTTTCATCAGTTATTGGTGTCGCTGGTCTTTCAATTTCCTTTTCGATATTCATTGTTTTAGTTTCATTTACTGCTCTTTATCAAATAATTAAGCAGAAAAAAATCGAGGTTATTAAAACGGACTTTATTAATAATATGTCTCATGAGTTCAAAACTCCAATTGCTACAATAGGTCTTGCTTTGGATGCGATCACAAACGCAAAAAACATTAACGATCCTAGATCGATAAATAAATATATTAAAATGATTAGAGAGGAAAATCATAGAATGCTAAATCAAGTTGACAGTGTTTTAAGAATATCTCAGCTCGACAAAGGTACTTTACCAATCGATAAAAAAAATATAAATATTCACAATGTTTTAAAAGCCTCCATTAATCATGTTTCATTAATAGTGTCAAGCAGAAAGGGTCAGATAAGTTTTGATATTGAAAATAAAAATATGATGATCAATGGTAATGAAGATCACTTGACCAACTTATTTATCAATATTTTAGATAATTCAATTAAGTACTCAGTATTACCACCAAATATTAGGATAACTGGTAACAGAAATAATGGTATGATTTCAATAAGTATCAAAGATAACGGTATTGGAATGGATGAAAGTTCTCAAAAACTAATTTTTAAAAAATTTTACCGGGCACAGATGGGAAATATTCATGATATAAAAGGTCATGGTTTGGGATTAACATATGTAAAAAAAATAGTTGATTTACACTTTGGTTCAATAAAATTAAAAAGTAAAAAGGGTGCTGGAACAACATTTACAGTTAGTTTACCGTTAATATGATAATAGTTTAACTTATGAAAAATAAAAAGATTTTAGTAGTTGAGGATGATCCAAATTTTGGAAGTATTTTAAGAGATTATCTTTCATTAAATTCTTATTCTGTTTCTTTAGCGAAAAACGGTGTTGAAGGGTATGAAAAATTCAAGAAGAATAATTATGATTTGTGTATTTTAGATGTAATGATGCCATTTAAAGATGGTTTTACACTTGCTAAGGAAATAAGAGAAAAAAACAATAATATTCCAATAATTTTTTTGACGGCAAAGACATTGAAGGAAGATGTTTTAAAAGGTTTTAAAGTAGGAGCTGACGATTATCTATCTAAACCATTTGATTCTGACGTATTATTGGCAAAAATTAAAGTAATTTTAAATCGTCAAAGTTCAATTGAAATCCCTGAATCAGAGGAATATAAGTTTGTTATCGGAAACTTTTTATTTAATTCAAAACTGAGAATTTTGACTAACCACAAAATTAATAAATCAATTAAGCTATCACCTAAGGAAAACCAACTACTTAAACTTTTAATACTTCACCTAAATGATTTAATGCCAAGGGAAATTGCTTTAAATAAAATCTGGAGAGATGATAACTATTTTACTTCAAGAAGTATGGATGTTTACATTGCTAAATTGAGAAAGTACTTAAAAACAGACCCAAATATAGAGATTATAAATATTCATGGAGAGGGTTTTCAGCTAATAGTAAATAATTAAGTTTCTTTTCTTGGATGAAAATTTTTCATTACAGACTTTAGATATTTTGTGTCCATATGTGCATAAATTTCGGTAGTTGTGATACTTTCATGCCCCATCATAATTTGAATTGATCTCAAATCTGCACCATTTTCAAGTAAGTGTGTTGCAAATGAATGTCTTAAAGTGTGAGGGCTAATTTTTTTTGATATTCCGGCTTTTTCTCCAAACTGTTTTATTAACGTGAATATCATTGCCCTGGTCAATTTTTTACCATTTTTATTTAAAAATACAATATCAGAATAAATAGGATCAATTTTACGTAGAGATCTATAATTGTTTATATAATTAATCAAATGTTTTTTTGAATAGTCACCCATTGGTATCAAACGTTGTTTGTTACCTTTTCCTATTACTTTAATTATTTTTTCTTTAAAAAAAAGGTTTGATATTGTCAAATTAATTAATTCGCTTACTCTCAGCCCAGATCCATATAATGTTTCAATGATTGCCATATTTCTTTGCCCTTGAGAATGACTCATGTCTATTGTTTTAATTATCCTTTCAATTTCTTTAATGGTGAGTACTTCAGGTAATTTTCTTCCTATTTTAGGTGACTCAATTTTACTTGAGGGATCATCCTCTCTAATTTTTTCAAAGTTTAAATAATTAAAAAAGCTTTTCAACCCTGAAATTCTTCTTGCCAAAGAGTATGAGCTTTTAGATTTTGCTTCTTCATAGATAAAATTTTGTAATTGTTCACTCGAAATATCAATTGGGTTAGATTTTTCGGTATTTATTTTATAATATTTTAAAATTGCGTTAATATCATATAAATAATTTATAACTGAGTTATCAGATAACCCTCTCTCTATTTTCAGATAGCTTTTATATTTCTCTATAACAGATTTCCAATTCATTATTTATAAAAAAAATATTTAAAAAAAGAAAGTTAAATGTAGTATTTTTGTTAAAATGAATTTAATGAATATTGATATAATTAACGGTCCAAACCTCAATTTACTTGGTAAAAGAGAACCTAACATCTATGGTTCAACAACTTTTGATGAATATTTGATGTCTTTGAAAAAAGAATTTTCAAAAATTAAATTTGAATATTTCCAATCAAACATTGAAGGTGAAATAATTGATCAAATTCATAAAGTTGGTTTTTCTTCTGACTATATATTACTAAATGCGGCTGCATACACTCATACGTCTGTAGCGATCGGTGACGCAGTTAGGTCCATAAACTCTCCGGTAATTGAAATTCACATGTCAAATACCTTTTCACGAGAAGATTTCAGACATAAATCATATATTACTCCTGTTGCCAAGGGATTGATAGTTGGTTTTGGAATTGATAGCTACAGGTTAGGTGTACTAAGTTTATTGAATAATTAGAAAAATATTTATAATTAGTTTTGATTTTTTATAGGTGAATAACTTCTCCATAAGCAGCCGCAACAGACTCCATAACAGCTTCGCTCATGGTTGGATGAGGATGTACTGCTTTTAAAACTTCTTGTCCTGTGGTTTCCAATTTTCTTGCTAGGACAGCTTCAGCTATCATATCAGTTACTCCTGCACCAATCATATGACATCCAAGCCATTCTCCATATTTTGCATCAAAGATTACTTTAACAAACCCCTCAGAATGGCCACTTGCTTGTGCTTTTCCAGATGCAGAAAATGGGAATTTTCCAACTTTTATATCATAACCCTTTTCTTTTGCCTGATCTTCAGTCAGTCCTACAGATGCAATTTCAGGAGATGAATAAGTGCAACCAGGTATATTACCATAATCTATTGGTTCAACATTATGTCCAGCCAATTTCTCTACACACAAAATTCCTTCTGCTGAAGCTACATGAGCAAGTGCTTGTCCCTTGGTAATGTCACCAATTGCAAAATAACCTGGTATGTTTGTTTGGTAGTAATCATCAACAATTATTTTATCTTTATCTGTAACTATTCCTACATCTTCTAATCCAATATTTTCGATATTTGATTTTATACCAACTGCCGAAAGAACAATATCTGCAGTGAATACCTGTTCTTTGCCCCCAGTTTTAATTGTAGCCGAAACAGTTTTTTCTTTTACTTTAGCATTTATTAATTCTGAGTTCGTTAGAATTTTTATACCATTCTTTTTAAAATTAGCTTCTAAAGCTTTTGATATTTCACTATCTTCCAGAGGAACAATTCTATCTAAATATTCAATAATAGTAACCTCAGAACCCATACTATTGTAGAAATATGCAAATTCAATACCTATTGCCCCAGAACCAATGATAATAATTTTCTTTGGTTGAGACTTTAAAGTCATTGCTTCCCTGTAACCAATAATTTTTTTTCCGTCCTGCGGTAAGTTAGGTAAGACTTTTGATTTTGCTCCAGTTGCAATTATAATGTTGTCAGCTTGAAGATCAATTGTTTTACCGTCATCTTTTTTTACCTCAACTTTTTTTCCAGATTTAATTCTTCCATGTCCAATTATTACATCAATTTTATTTTTTTTCATCAAAAAATTGACGCCTTTGCTCATGCCATTTGCAACACTTCTACTTCTATTTATAACTGCATCAAAATTTTTGCTGTAATTTTTAATTTTTAATCCAAAATCATCTGCATGTTTTAAATAGTCAAAAACTTGAGCAGATTTAATCAAAGCCTTAGTAGGAATACACCCCCAATTTAAACAAACTCCCCCTAAACTTTCTTTTTCTACAACAGCAGTCTTAAAGCCAAGTTGAGAGGACCTAATTGCTGTTACATATCCTCCAGGACCACTTCCAATCACAATAATATCGTAAGATTTCATATATTAAAATTAAATTACAAATGTAAATAAAAACTAGTAAATTTATTTTGATTTTTTATTCGGTTTAAATTCAATGCTAAGGGAATTTACACAGTACCTTTTTCCAGTTTTTGTTGGTCCGTCGTCAAAGACATGGCCTTGATGAGAACCACAATTAGAACATAAGATTTCAGTTCGAATCATACCATGTGTTGTGTCTTTACAGTAGTCAATTGCCCCGGCTTTTGCTTTTTCATAACTTGGCCATCCGCATCTACTATCAAATTTTGAATCACTATCATATAATTCTTGTTTACATCCTTTACAAATATATACACCCCTTTCAAAATGATTATTAAATTCACCAGAGTATGGTTTTTCAGTGCCTTTTTGTCTCATAATATAGTACTCTTCTGAATTTAAAGCTGATTTCCACTCTTCATCAGTTTTTCTAAATATATATTTCTTATAGTTCATTTTTTTTTGGAATAAATTTTAATGCAACAGAATTTACACAATGTCTATTTCCGGTAGTATTTTTCGGTCCATCATTAAACAAATGACCCAAATGACCTCCACAAGATTTACACTTCAATTCAGTTCTTGGGTAACCTAAATTATAATCTATATCAAGTATTATATTATTGTTAATTCCTCTATCAAAACTTGGCCATCCTGATTTTGAATCATATTTAAATTTTGAATCATACAGAGGGTTATCACACGCTGAACATACATACAATCCAGGCTTGAAGTGTTTATCGTATTTTCCAGAAAATGCTCTTTCAGTTCCAGCTTGTCTGAGAATATAAAATTCCATAGCTGTTAAATCTTTTTTCCATTGTTCCTCAGATTTTTCAATTTTGAATTGAGTTTTTTCAATTATATTGGATGGTTTGTTTATTGTTTTTTTTTGTGAATTGCAACAATAACATATAGAAAGGATAATAGGTATAAATATTTTTTTTGACATTATGATTACAAAAATAATTTATTGTAAACACTTGATGCACAAAAAAGAAAAAATTTTATATAATCTTAACATGAAATTTTTATCGTTACACATGAAATTATTACTTTGGAGTAATTTATAAGATTAATATGTTTTACAAAACAACAAGGCCCCTGAAAAAAGGGAGTAGGGAGCTTATAAATGCCTGGGCCTCATATGATTGGGCCAATTCAGTATATCCATTAGTTATATCATCAGCTATTTTCCCAATATATTATGGCTCTTTGTTTACTGAAATTAAAACAATAGATTTTTTAGGATCGCAAGTGAAATATTCTGCAATGATAAGTTTTATTAATGCTTTTGCATTCATGATTATTTCATTAATTACGCCTATTCTTTCCGGAATCGCAGATTATATTGGAAATAAAAAAAAATTTATGAAATTTTTTGTTTATTTGGGTTCTATCTCATGTATTGGTCTATATTGGTTTGAACTAAATACTATATATCTAGGCTTAACTTTCTATTTTTTTTCATTAATTGGTGTTTGGTGTAGCTTTACTTTTTACAATTCTTATCTCCCTGATATTGCTTACCCTCATCAACAAAACAGGGCGAGTGCAAGGGGTTATTCAATGGGATATATAGGAAGTGTAATTTTATTATTATTTAATCTTTCAATGGTTATGAATCCAAAATTTTATGGTATTCAAGGATCAAAATTTGAAGCTTCAATGATTGCGATGAAATATTCTTTTATTTCTGTTGGTTTATGGTGGGCTTTATTTAGTCAAATTTCCTTTTTTTACTTACCCAAAGGAAATCATTCTAACAAAATATCCAGAGATATTTTTTGGAATGGATACAAAGAGCTAAGATTAGTTTTGAATCAATTAATTGACAATATAAGATTAAAAAGATTTTTGACAGCCTTTTTCATATATAGTATGTCTTTACAAACTGTTTTATTGATTGCTACTTATTTTGGAGAAGCAGAAATTCAGTGGTCAGATTCTACGGAAAAAACTGTAGGATTAATTGTATCAATTTTATTAATTCAAATTGTTGCTATTTTTGGAGCGATATTAACAGCTAGGGCTTCTGAGCGCTTTGGTAATTTAACTGTTTTAATTGTTATTAATATAATTTGGGCTATTTTGTGTGTGAGAGCTTTTTACATTCATACACCAATGGAGTTTTATTTAATTGCTGGTTTTGTTGGATTGGTTATGGGAGGACTTCAGTCTCTCTCACGAGCGACTTATTCAATTTGTATACCAGAAACAAATGATACTGCATCTTTTTTTAGCTTTTATTCAGTCACAGAAAAAGTTGCGATTATTATTGGAATGATTATGTTTGGAATGATTGATCAAATTACTGGTAGTATGAGAAATAGTGTGTTAATTTTTGCTGTATTCTTTGTAGCTGGAGTTATTCTATTACTTAGAGTTCCAAAGGTTAATGATTGAATAATAAAAAAAACATACAATTATTCTCAATGGCACAACTATTGAAATAAATTAGTTTATACAGTTAATAAACACAGACTTGTTATTATATCTCATAAATATTAATTTAATATAATGACAGATTGACAGTTAATAATATGGCAAAAACACCTTTTACAACATTTGACAACATTTCACTTAAGGATATCGAGGCGGAAGCCGACTTGATACCCCTAATGACTTCCGAAGATGAACAAGCTCTCAATAATGAAGCTCTTCCTGATTCAATACCTATTTTACCACTGAAAAATACAGTCTTATTTCCTGGAGTTGTCATACCAATTACGGCTACTAGAGATAAGTCAATACAACTAATCAAGGATGCAAATAATGGAGACAAAGTGATAGGAGTTGTAGCTCAAAAAGACCAGTCGGTTGAAAATCCAGAATTTAAAGATATATACAATATCGGCACAGTTGCTCAAATATTAAGAATTTTAAAGATGCCTGATGGAAATACTACGGTTATAATACAAGGAAAAAAAAGATTTCAAATTCATCAAATAATTTCTGAGAAACCATACATAAAAGCCAAAATTAAAGCTGTTGATGATATTTCCTTTTCATCAAAAAATAAAGAAGTTCTTGCCACAGTTGATTCAATTAGAGATCTAGCTCTGCAAATTATTCAAGAAAATCCTAACATTCCATCTGAAGCATCATTTGCTATAAAAAATATAAATAGTAATTCGTTTTTAATAAATTTTGTTTCATCAAATATGAACTTATCTGTTGGAGATAAACAAAAAATACTTTTTTCAAAGAACCTAAAAGATCGAGCACTTTTGTGTTTGAAGTATATGAATACTGAGTACCAGAAGTTGGCATTAAAAAATGATATCAGGTCAAGGGTTCGTCTAGATATGGATCAGCAGCAAAGGGAATATTATTTAAATCAACAACTTAAAAAAATTCAAGAAGAACTTGGAGGAATTTCCTATGAGGAAGAAATAGATGAACTTAAGGAAAGATCCAAATCAAAAAAATGGAATTCAACAGTAAAAAAACATTTTGACAAAGAATGGGGAAAGCTTCAAAGAATGAATCCTCAGGTTGCAGAGTATTCTGTTCAAAGAAATTATTTAGAATTAATTCTAGATTTACCTTGGGATGATTTTTCTACTGATAAATTTAATTTAAAAAAAGCCCAGAAAATACTTGACAGAGATCATTACGGTCTAGAAGAGGTCAAAAAAAGAATAATTGAGTATTTAGCTGTACTTAAGTTAAGGAATGATATGAAATCACCTATTTTATGTTTTTATGGGCCTCCTGGTGTAGGCAAAACATCGTTGGGTAAATCTATAGCTGAGTCATTAGGTAGATCTTATGTGAGATTTTCTTTAGGGGGTATGAGAGATGAGTCTGAAATCAGGGGTCATAGGAAAACATATATAGGTGCTATGCCTGGAAGAATAATTCAAAATATAAAAAAAGCTAAAAAATCCAATCCTGTATTTGTTTTAGATGAAATCGATAAATTAACACAGGGTTTAAATGGTGATCCTTCTTCAGCTTTATTAGAAGTTCTGGACCCAGAGCAGAATAATTCTTTTTATGATAATTTTTTGGAAATTGGGTATGATTTATCCAAAGTAATGTTTATAGCTACCGCTAACAATCTAGCGGCTATTCAGCCAGCTTTAAGAGACAGAATGGAAATAATTCACTTAAGTGGTTATACAATCGAGGAAAAGATTCAAATTGCAAGTAAACATCTTTTACCAAAACAACTTAATGAGCATGGTTTGAGTAAAACTCATTTAAAGTTGAATAAAAATGTTCTTTCTAGAGTTATTGAAGGTTACACCAGAGAATCTGGTGTCCGGGGTCTCGAGAAGCAAATGGCAAAAATGACCAGATATGTTGCAAAATCCATTGCATTAAATGAAAAATATATCAAAGTCCCAAAAATTACAAATTTATATGAGATTTTGGGCTTATCTAAAATAAATCGAGATTTGGCAGAAAATAATGGGGTTGCTGGTGTAGTTACAGGTTTAGCATGGACTTCATTAGGTGGAGATATTTTATTTATTGAATCTACAATGTCAAAAGGTAAGGGAAATCTCAGTTTAACAGGCAATCTTGGTAAGGTTATGAAGGAGTCATCAACTATAGCTTTAGAATATTTAAAATCAAATTCTAAAAGACTTGGTATTCATAAATTTCCCTTTGATAAATATAATATTCACATACATGTTCCAGAAGGAGCAACACCTAAAGATGGACCAAGTGCTGGTATAACGATGTTAACTTCATTGATGTCTTTAATAAAGCAAAAAAGAGTTAAAAAATATACTGCTATGACAGGAGAGATAACACTTAGAGGAAAAGTTCTTCCCGTTGGAGGAATTAAAGAAAAAATTTTGGCAGCAAAACGATCTAATATAAAAGATATTATTTTATGTGATCAGAANAGAAAAGATATTNNTGAAATTAAANCAATCTATTTAAAAGGNCTNNAGTTTCATTATGTTAANGATATGNGCGAAGTTTTAGANATNGCAATTACAGATAAGGATGTATTAAATCCCAAAAAAATTANAANTTAAATCAATGAAAGAAGTTATTGCAATNGACGGATATGCAGCAACNGGAAAAAGCTCTCNAGCAAAAAATTTAGCAAAATATTTAAATTTTATTCANATNGATTCTGGNNCTATGTANAGGGCNATAACATTTTTTTCANTAAATAATTTTTTTAAAAAAAATCAAATAAATNTTAAAAANTTANTNGANAATNTAGANAAAATTGATGTNAACTTCAAAATTTTAAACAANATTCAAATAATCACNATNAATGATNAAAATNTCANANATAAACTAAGAGNTATTGATGTTGAANATNATGTTAGTGAAATTGCTTCAGTTCCNGANGTAAGATCTTTTCTANTAAAAAAACAAAGGCAAATAGCAATTAAAAATAATGTTGTNATGGATGGTCGTGATATTGGAACAGTTGTTTTNCCAGAATCNAAAAATAAAATNTTTTTAACTGCTTCACCTGAAATAAGGGCNAAAAGGAGATNTGATCAAATCAAATNAAANAATAAAAATTTAAGTTTTTCCCAAGTNNTAAAGAANGTTAAANTTAGGGATAAAAATGACGAATCTAGAAAAATTTCTCCTCTAATACCAGCCTTTGATGCAAAAATAATTGATACATCAAACTATACTAAAAGAGAAGTTTTTAATAAAATAATTTTAACATTACAACTTTAGTTTGACTAAATAAATTAATTTTACTCAAAAGTTCTTTAAATAAATGTTAACCCGCAGGCATGTTCGAATCAAGGTAATGCAAAGCTTGTATTCATATTCAAATTCAAAGGATAAAACCTTAAAGTTACATTTAGTTTTTTTTAAAAATAGTATTAAGAAGTCTTTTGATCTTTATTATNTATTAATTTCAATTTTTAAATTCGTTTATATTAAGGCTNATGATAATGTGAGTTTTAATAATCAAATTAATAAAAATTCCTCTGATTCATTGGAAAGTAAAATATTGACTAATCCTTTTTTTATTTATTTGGCCCACAACAAATCAATTGACAAATATCTGAAGAATAATATAATTACTAATTGGATTGATGATAATAAATACATTGAGGATTTATACAAATCATTCGGTAATNTAATCAAAGAGCATATTGCAAATGATATAATTATATCTGAGGATGAATTTTGTATGAATTTTTACAAGGATATTATTGCATCATCGAATAAGTTATATGATTATATTGAAGANTCTGAATTGACATGGATAGATGATTTTCCTTTAATAAATACTCACATTGTTAAACAAATTAAATCTTTCTTCACAACTCCATCAACTAAACTAAATTTACCAATTTATAATTTAAAACAAGATGAGGTTAATTTTGGTAAAAACTTATTGAATTATATTTTACTAAATACCGAATCGTTAGATCAGGAGATTATTGGTAGAACTCCAAACTGGGAATTTGANAGGATTGCTAATCTNGACTANATATTAATNAAGATGGCAATANCAGAATTTTTATTTTTTCAGGAAATTCCTTTTAAGGTTACTATTAATGAGTATCTAGAAATAGCGAAGGATTATTCTACTCCTAAAAGTAATATCTTTATAAATGGTGTCNTGGATAATATCTCCAAAGATCTTGATTCCAAGGGGAAACTAAACAAAAAAGGAAGAGGTTTATTATAAGAATTTTTTAATTACTTTTGATTAAATTAAATTTTAAGTTTATGAAAAATATTTTTTATACCATTCTGATTGTTTTTATATCTACAGTATCCTGTGGAGAAGGTGCTGCGAAAAAAATCAATCAAAATAATGTCGAGGCTACAAACGCCCAAAGCCAACAAAATGTATCTAACTCTCCGGTTATGACGTTTGACAAACAATCTCATGATTTTGGAAATATTAATGAAGGTGATATTGTAACAACTACATTTTCTTTCACAAATACAGGTAAAGGTGATTTAATTATTGTAGATGCTAGAGGAAGCTGTGGATGTACAGTTCCCCAGTATCCAAAAAATCAGCCCATTGCCCCAGGTGGATCTGGAGAAATTGTAGTTAGTTTTGATTCAAATAATAAACCCAATCTACAACAAAAGGCAGTTACNATTTCTGCTAACACAGAAAGTGGAAGAGAAATGTTAAGAATTAAAGCTATGGTCTCACCAGACCCAATCAAAGAACAACAAAGACAGGCACAGGCTAAAGCAAGACAAGCGCAAAATTAACCTATGCAAGGAGGATTTTCAGATCAACTACCTTTCTTACTTTTAATGTTGGTAGTATTCGTCTTTTTTATTATTCTTCCTCAATCAAGGAGACAAAAAAAAGAAAAGAATTTTATTAATAATCTAAAAAAAGGTGACAGAGTAGTAACTAAAAGTGGATTACATGCAAAAATATTCAATCTTAATGATAAGGATAGCACATGTATAATTGAAACTCAGGCAGGAAAATTAAAAATTGAACGCTCTGCTTTATCATTGGAAATGAGCTCTAAATTAAATAAGAAAGGATAGAAAAAATCAGGTTTATATTGGCTTTAAATAAAACATTTAATTCTTATGTATANATATTTTCTTAAGCCACTGTTTTTTTTGTTTGATCCTGAAAGAGTACATCATNTAGTNTTTAATTTAATTAAATTTATTCATTTNNTACCAGGAGTTGGTAATTCAATTCGATGGTANTATGTAAATAACCATCCAAAATTACAGCGTAAGGTTTTTGGAATAAACTTTAAAAATCCAATTGGATTAGCTGCTGGTTTTGATAAAGATGCTAAGCTNTTTAATGAACTTAGTAATTTTGGTTTTGGATTTATCGAAATAGGAACTGTNACGCCCGAAAAGCAAAATGGAAATCNAAAAAAAAGATTGTTTAGGTTAGTTGAAGATGAGGCTTTAATCAATAGAATGGGTTTTAACAATGAGGGTGTTGAGGAAATCGTTAAAAGATTAAAAAAAAAACAAATCAATAATAATTGGTGGAAATATTGGAAAAAATAAAAATACCCCCAATGACAAGGCCTTTTATGATTATTCATTNTGTTTTGAACGCTTATATGAGTANGTAGATTATTTTGTAGTTAACGTTAGCTCACCAAATACAATTAATCTAAGGGACCTACAATCTAAAAAACCATTAACTAGAATATTAAGTTCTTTACAGAAATTAAATAATAAAAAACCTAAACGTAAACCCATTTTATTAAAAATAGCACCGGANTTAAATAAAAAAGAATTGTCAGATATAGTTGAAATAATCAAGAAAACTAAAATTGATGGAGTCNTTGCTTCCAATACTACTCTTAATCGCAANGGAATTNTTTCAAAAAATAGAAATGAGAAGGGTGGCTTGAGTGGAAGACCATTATCAAAAAAAAGTACAGATATAATNAGTTTTTTATCTCAAAAAAGTAATAAAAGCTTTCCAATAATTGGAGTTGGTGGAGTACACTCTCCTCAGGATGCGATTGAAAAATTAGAAGCAGGTGCTGATTTAATTCAACTTTACACAGGTTTTATTTATGAAGGTCCTGGGATAGCAAAAAAAATAAATCAATCATTGATTAATTACCTTTGAATATTGATATCAGTTGAAATATTTGAAGTCTTCACCTTCTTTGATGTTTTGAATTGTATGGTATATTAATTTAATCACATTTTCGATATCATTTTTGTGAACCATTTCAACAGTCGTATGCATATATCTTAGTGGTAATGAAATTAATGCAGAAGGTACTCCTCCGTTACTATATGCAAATGCGTCAGTATCAGTACCTGTGTACCTAGATGAGGCAAGCCTCTGAAAAGGTATTTTATTTTTTTCTGCTGTTTCTATAATTCGTTCTCGAAGATTATTTTGAATTGCTGGAGCATAAGATATTACAGCACCTTTCCCAATCTCAGTCTTTCCTTGTTCTTTTTGGTTAATCATTGGTGTAGTCGTATCATGGCAAACATCGGTTACAATAGCCACATTAGGTTTTATTGTCTGAGTAATCATTTCAGCTCCTCTAAGACCAACTTCTTCTTGAACAGAATTTGTAATGTATAGTCCAAATGGAAGAGAAATGTTGTTTGTTTTCAATAATCTGGCAACCTCAGCAATCATAAAACCTCCAGCTCTGTTGTCAATAGCTCTACAAACGAATTTATTCTTATTAAGAATTTGAAAGGTATCAGGATAAGTAATTACACATCCAACATGTATACCCAATTTTTCAACCTCTTTGATATTTTTTGCTCCTACATCAATACATATATTGTCAAGTTTTGGAACTTCCTCCTTTCCAGGCTTTCTTGTATGTATTGCAGGCCAACCAAAGACACCTTTTACTATCCCTTTTTTTGTGTGTATGTTAACCCATTTTGATGGAGCAATCTGATGATCACTACCTCCATTTCTTATTACATATATTAAGCCATTTTCAGAAATAAAGTTAACATACCAAGATATTTCATCCGAATGACCCTCAATAACTACTTTATACTTTGCCTCTGGATTAATTACCCCAACTGCTGTCCCATAGACGTCAGTTATAAAACTATCAACATACTGACTTAAATATTCCATCCAAATTTTTTGACCATTAGCTTCATATCCAGTTGGTGAGGAATTATTTAGATATTTTTCTAAAAAATCTATTGACTTTTGATTTAAAATTTTCATTAATTATATTTTAAGCTCAACTAAAATAACAATTTATGATCATTAATCCGGATGAAAATTCAGGTTTTTATACCTTTGATGTTAATGAAATCAAAACTATTATTTATAGTTCTATTTAATACCTTAATCTGTCTTTCTCAGTCGAATGAACAGGCAAAAGATTTAATTATAATTAGAGGAGACTCTATTCCAAAACCATACATTAACTTAAATGAAGTTATTTTATTTCAACCACTCACTTTCAATAATTATGATGCTGCTAAAAAGTATGCTATTTTGAGAAATAGAACATATAAAGTTTATCCTTATGCCAAGTTAGCTGCTGACAGACTTCAGGTACTTAATGATAGACTTAAATCTATTGACAAAAAAAAACAGAAAAGAAAATATTTAAAACGACTTGAAAAATTTATATATGATGAGTTTGAGAAAGACCTTAAAAAATTATCAAGATCCCAAGGTAAGATACTCATTAAGTTGGTCCACCGTCAAACAGGTCAAACCACACATAGCTTAATTAAGGAATTAAGAAATGCTTTCAAGGCACGACTTTATCAAACAACTGCCTCATTTTTTAAACTATCTTTAAAGGTAGAATATGATCCTAAAAATAATTATGAGGATTATTTAATTGAAGATATTTTGTTAAGAGCTTTTAGCTCTGGCAAACTAACTGAGCAACCCACAGCACTTGACTATGATTTAGATGAATTGTATAAATTATGGAAAAAGAAAAAAGAAAATGAATCAGATATTAACAAATCTTCAATTAAATATAGAATTATTGGATAGTATTTCAATCAATTTATATTATTACTGTCATTAAATAAATGACTGCATTTTATAAAAATTTGAATTAATGAATGACAATTTTAAAATGATAGCTAAAACTTTTTTTGGAATTGAAAAAGTTTTAAAAGAAGAACTAATTTCTCTTGGCGCTCAAAATGTTGAATGCGGAAAAAGGATGGTTTCTTTTTTTGGTGATAAAGGATTTATGTATAAAGCTAATTTATGTTTAAGAACAGCTTTAAAGATTTTAATTCCAATTCATTCATTTTATGCCAATTCTTATGATGATTTTTATCATGAACTAAATAAATATGAATGGAATAAATATATCGGTTTGTCAAATACTTTTTTATTTGATTCTGTAGTTTCAGGGAATTTTTTTCATCACTCGTTATATGTTTCTCAAAAAGCAAAAGATGCATTAGTAGATCAGTTTATGTCGAAATATAATAAAAGGCCAAACGTTGATTTAAAATATCCGGATTTTAGATTTCATATTCATATTCGTAATAATAAATGTAATCTGTTAATAGATTCATCTGGAGAATCACTTCACAAAAGAGGCTATAGAGTTTCTTCTGATTTGGCCCCAATTAATGAAGTTTTAGCTGCAGGTATAATTAAGTTGTCCGGTTGGGATAGTTTAACTAATTTTTTAGATCCAATGTGTGGGAGCGGAACTTTTTTAATTGAAGCTGCTATGATTGCTTGTAAGATTCCTGTAAATCTGAATAGAGACGAGTTCGCTTTTGAAAAATGGGATGATTGGGATGAAAATTTATTTAGTTTGATTAAAGAGTCACAGCTAAAAAAAGTAATAAAATCTAATACTCATATTTATGGATATGAAATTTCTAAATCTGTACTTTTAAAGGCGAAGAAAAATATAAGTGAAGCAGGCTTTAAAGATTATATCAAAATCAAACACATAGATTTTTTTGATACTAAAAAATCTAATGATAAAAATTTATATTTAATTCTTAATCCTCCATATGGGGAAAGACTAAAGGGCGGAATTAACGATTTATATAGTTCTATTGGTAATACCTTAAAAAAACAATATTCAAATTCAGATGCCTGGATTATATCTTCTAACTTACAGGCAATTAAGAATATTGGGTTAAAACCAAAATCAAAAATTAAGTTATTTAATGGTAAATTAGAGTCTCGTTTGTTAAATTTTCCTATTTATGAAGGAACAAAAAAAAAATAAACTTTATTTATTTTTTGTTTTGGATGATCTAAAAGGTATTGAGTAACTAATAGTATAATTAAATGAAGACCCAAAAATATTATCATCAGTTACCCTGTTAAATCCTGGAATAAATAAAACTCCAAAATCGTCAATTGAAGTATTATTTATTAGCCTGTTTAATCTTAAACTAAACCCCATATAAATATTTCTTATAACCTGAACCTTAAGACCAACTAAAAATTCGATCCACTGAGCATTTAGATCCTTTATCTCTCCTGTCTTGTATCCGGTATTAATAATATTTTCATCCCATACTTGTTCTGTAGCGAATAAAACATAGTTATTTATATTATGTTTATATAAGCTATTGGCAAGTCTGACACCCAAATAAATTTGATTATTCATTCCAGTCCAATTTTTATACATATTAAAATCTCCTCCAATTTTTATATAACTTCCCGATGTCTTAAAGTTAATTAGTTCTGACTGTTGATTTCTAGTTAATGTTCCTATTTCTGAACTAATATATAGATTTTCTTTAATCTGAAAATCACTAACAATTTCTAGACCACTAATATCTTTATCTATATGACTAATTATTGGCTGAAATATATCTATTCCAATTCTAAGTCTTAGTTCAGATCCATTTTTTTTTACTGAGATGCTATCATTATCTAATTGAGCAAATAATAAATTTGATAAAAATAAACTAATGATAAATTGCCAAATGCATACTTTTTTCATTTATGATTGAATCTTTAATAACTTTATACGATTTAACCCAGGATTCGTTGGTTTGAAAACCACTCAAAGCTTTAGTTTTAAGTATAAATTGACCCTTAAACCCACAGGCTCTATTTAAATATAAATCATAACGGTCATAATGAAAGCTTAATGTATCAATATTTTCATTTTCAAACCCCCAATAATTATAAAATTTTAATTCAGTGTAATTTTTTGTAGTATTTAGGGGAATTGAAATAGAATCGGTACCAAAAATATTTTTTCTTATATAATTATTAATACTGTCTTCAATTTTATTTATGAGTAAAGCTCCAGTAGGTTTTAAATTTTGAGTGCTGTCGGCATCAAAAAACCTTATAATTAGTCTAGGAGTCCCAGGAGTTCCTTCTAAACAAATATCATCTTTTTCACAATGGGAAAAAATCCAAATAACTGAAATAAATAAAAACGGTATTAAAAAAAAATTAGTTTTCATTGTTTTATCAAAAGTACAACATTTTCAATATGATTAGTATGAGGAAACATATCTACTGC
>PATA01000010.1 GCA_002713495.1 Flavobacteriaceae bacterium | reverse complement strand
TGAAGAAGCACCTGCTNCTGAANAAGCACCTGCNNCTGAAGAAGCACCTGCNACTGAANAANCACCTGCTNCTGAAGAAGCACCTGCTNCTGAANAAGCACCTGCCGCTGAAGAAGCACCAAATACAGATGAAACCGCAAGCACTAATAAAGCNAANTAAAAAAGTAAATTAATACCCTCAGATGAGAAAAGATGCCTGCTTTTACCTAGGTAAAGTCATTGGTAAATTTAGTTTTAAAGGAGAGTTATTAATTAAAACCGATAGTGATGAACTTGAAAGTTTNAAAAAAATNAAAAAANTNTTCATTGAACAANATAANTCTCTTATTCCCTTTTTNATTGAAAAATNTCTAATNCANAAATCCTCATTANTAAGNNTGAAACTTGAAGANATAGATNATGAAACAAAAGCAAATGAATTATTAAAAAAAAATGTTTACTTACCAAAAGAACTTTTACCCAAATTGAAAGGAAATAAATTCTATTTTCATGATGTAATAAATTTTAAAATAATAGATAAAAAAATAGGCGAAGTTGGTTTTATAACTGGATTTAATTCACAAACAGTTCAATCTTTAATGGAGGTAAGAACCAAAAGTAAGGATATCTTAATTCCTGTTCATGACCATATAATAATGAAAGTGGATAAAAAAAATAAATTTATTACAGTTGATCTTCCAGAGGGCCTAATGGATCTTTTTTAAATATTTTAATATTTAAAAATCAAATACAAACCCAAAGCTTGGTATGGGACTTCTTGATCTTTCTGACTGGATTGAAACTAATTTTTTAGGGGAAACTAATGACCCATCAGTATTTCTTTCTAGACCAAACTCTTCAGGTTGTGGGTTAATTTGAGCTAAAAAGTTTTGAAGATCAACAAAAAAATTGAAAGATAAATTTTTAAAATTCCATTTTTTATCTATTCTTAAATCTGCTTGGCTAAAAACACCAATCTTTTGATTTCCGATATTATTGTAATCGTATACCAGAATTGGATATAATTTCAATGATTCTTCATAATCAAGAGGAGGATATGGNGTTCTACCTGCATATCTATATCGCAGAGAAATTTCCCAATTTCTNTTCAACTTGTATCCNCCTGTAAAGGAAATTAAGTTTCTGCTATCCCAAACAGTTGGAATATTTGGGCCATCAAGATTACTAAATCTACTGTAAAAATGAGTAAGTGCAAATATTCCATAAAAGTTATTATTTAGTTTTTGTTGAAACAAAAGCTCTAGTCCATAACTTCTCCCGTTACCATTATCTGAAATTGGTTCATTACCTAAAATTTCAAATCCACCCCCCTTGTTAGCCAANGAAACCTGATCAATTATTGACACTGGATATCTNTCATAATCCTTGATAAATCCCTCTATTGTAATCCTNGATGAACTAGTCCAATTATACTCTAATCCCAAAACATAGTGATCGGATTGAATATATTTATTCTCTTTATTGATAAAATTATCACTCGAATCCTTGTAACCTAATATTGTATATGTTGGAATTTTAAAATACCTTCCNACAGAAGAATTTAATCTCCATTTTTGATCATTAGAAATTTGGTAACTCATTGATATCCTCGGAGATATATTTTCTAGTAGACCCGATCCATTAGTAAAAGTATCTCCATCGGACCTAATACCAAAAGAAAAACTTAATTTATCATCAAGAAAATAACGACTTAAATTTCCAAAAAAACCATATTTAAAGAAGTCTATCGAGGTATAATAATTAAATTGATTTTGAATTCCTTGGGTCTTATTAAAATAACTAGAGTATTGTAAATTAAATCCATAAGATAATTTAAATTCCTNTTTAAATTCCTTGAANTGAACTCTTAGTTTAGATTCTTGTTCTTTCGAATCATTTTTATATATGATACCACTTTGAATAATATTATTTGAGAATCTACTAAAATCATTTCTTAATTTATTTGAACTCAATGTTGTTGTTACAAGTCCTTTTCCAGATTTATATTTTCTAATCCAAGAGACTCCCAGTGTTAANGTTTTTTGTTTTATTATTGGAACTTGTTCAATAGTTGACTGAGATTCGGGGTCAAATTGTATAGGGGGTTCAACATAGAAATCGTCAATNGAGCCGAGACCTAAAAAGTTTATTGAATTATAATCATCTATTTCATGGTGAATTTTAAATTGATAATCCCAATAATCTGGTCTTATTGGTAAACCTATTAGCTTAAAAATATATTGAAGATAACTCCGTCTTGCAGAAAGCATAAATGTTGTCTTGGACCTTTCATCCTGTTTTTTAAATAAAGGGGTATTTATTGTTATCCCTGCCTCACTTGCACCTAATCTAGCTTTACTGGAAAACTCTTGATTATTTCCTTCTCTTTGTTCAAAAACTAAAACTCCAGATAAGGGGTTATCATATTCAGCACCAAATGAAGAAGTAGACAATGTAACTTCCCTCACAAAATCAATATTTACCATTCCTACAGGGCCCCCAGCACTTCCTTGTGTGCTAAAGTGATTAATATTAGGTATTTCAATTCCATCAAGATAATAAACTGTTTCATTTGGAGCACCACCCCTAATTATAAAATCATTTCTAAAACCACCTACTGATGGAGAAATACCTGGTAAACTTTGTGCAACTTTTGTTATATCATTATTTCCTCCTGGATAAGTTTCAATTTCTACTGAGGAAAATGATTGAATTGACAATGGGGTTTCAACTGATTTCTTAAAAAGATTATTTGAAACTGTTATTTCATCTAAAATTTGATTTTTTTCGTAGAGTCTAATTAGTAAATCTGATGTTCCTNATGATTTAACAATAACGTTAAATTCAACCTTAGTTTCAAAGCCAATATAACTGATTTTAATNTTGTATGTTTTGGTTGGAATATTGTAAATTTTAAAATATCCATTTTGATCTGATATTGATCCAATGGAAGTACCCTCTAGAATTATAGATGCACCAACTAAAGGAGTTGAAAGCTTTGCATCAACAACCCTTCCTGATATACTACCAATATTTTGGGAAAATAAATTAANAGAACAAAAAAAAATCAAAAAAAATATAAATACTNTCATAAATATTGTTTTANAAAATTTTAAAATNTGTTATNATCTTTGTTTTTTNTCTTTTTTAGATTTTCTTTTTGCCTTTCTCTTTTTTGTTTTTTTTAATTTTATTTTAGCCTCCTCAAGAGCCTTTTTCCTTTCTTCAAGTTCAAATTCTTGACGAAAAAACTCTATGTCTTGGTCTGAAATAGATTCTTGATCAGATGCCTGTATTGAGGTATCCTCAGTTGAAAATGAAGTTTTATTAGTTTGCCTCCTCATTACTTCCTTTGCTGAATTCAGGTTATAGTATAAGCCGGGATCAATTAATTTATTTGCTATGTAATTTTCATTCTTTTCTTTATCCCACCTTACAAATATGAATCCACCAAAAATCGAATCTAATTTGACTTTAAAAACATGAGCTTTATTAGGCAATGATTGATATAAACTAATTTTTTCGGGAACATATCCTGCTAAATCTAATAATTCTTCAACAAAAGATANTTGCCCCTCTAATGATGAGTCGTTAATTGGATCAAAAAAATCTTCTTCATAATAGTTTTGGGAATTGCTGTAAAAAGAAATTATTAAAAAAAAACCTAAAAGAAATAGCCTCATATATAAACTTACAAAATAATTTATCNAATTAATCAAATTCCTTAATGAGAAAAATGTACCTTGGGTGGGGATCGAACCCACACTCCCGAAAGAACTGGATTTTGAATCCAGCGCGTCTACCAATTCCGCCACCAAGGCCAGTATAATTGCAAACATAAAAAATAAATCTATTTTAACATTAATTCTTCCAATAAATAGACCTATCAGAAAATTATTTTTAAATTTGCATCCCTAACAAATATTTGCATTGATAACTCCAGCAAAAATATTTTCTTGNACCCAAAGTGAATCACTATCCGAATTGATTTCAAAATCATATGGCCAAAAACTTGGAAATATTGCTATTTCAAAATATAGTGANGGTGAGTTTCAACCTTCATTCGAAGAATCGATCAGNGGAGCGAGGATATTTATAATCGGATCNACACATCCTAACTCTGAAAACCTAATGCAACTATTGTTAATGCTTGACGCAGCAAAAAGATCTTCAGCAAGACATATAACTGCAGTTATNCCTTACTTTGGATGGGCAAGACAAGATAGAAAGGATAAACCAAGAGTTCCTATTGGAGCTAAATTAATAGCAAAATTAATTGAAGCTGCTGGAGCAACCAGAATAATAACAATGGATTTACATGCAGACCAAATACAAGGGTTTTTTGAAAAACCTGTTGACCATTTATATGCTTCTTCAATATTTATTCCANACGTTGAATCACTGAGATTGAATAATTTAACTATNGCATCCCCTGATATGGGAGGATCTAAAAGAGCCTATGCTTACTCAAAATTTCTNAAAAGTGATGTTGTAATTTGCTACAAACAAAGAGCAAAATCTAATATCGTTACCCATATGGAAGTAATTGGCGATGTTAAGGGAAAGAACATTATTTTGGTTGATGATATGGTCGATACTGCAGGAACACTAACAAAAGCTGCAGATTTAATGATTGAAAGAGGTGCTAGTTCAGTAAGAGCTATATGCACTCACGCTATTCTCTCCGGAAATGCNATTGAAAAAATTGAGAACTCTAATTTATTAGAATTAATTGTAACTGACTCAATTCCATCGAATCAATCAAGTCCAAAAATAAGAATTTTAAGTTGTGCTCCATTATTTGCTGAAGTAATGAAAAATGTACACAATAATTTATCAATAAGCTCAAATTTTATTACATAACATCTAAAAATAAATTAATTAAAATGAAATCAATAACAATTAATGGTTCTAAAAGAGAAAGCGTAGGTAAAGTAGCAACAAAAGCCTTACGTAATGCTGGAAGAGTTCCTTGTGTTTTGTATGGTGGAGATAATCCTCTTCACTTCTCAGCGCCAGAACTTGATTTCAGTAAATTAGTATACACACCCAATGCACACACTGTTGTAGTTAAAATGGAAGATGGGGTTAAGGTTAATGCAATCCTTCAAGACATTCAATTTCATCCTGTAAGCGGTTCAATACTTCATATTGATTTTTATGAGTTATTTGAAGATAAAGAAGTATCAATAAATGTTCCGGTAAAAATTGAAGGCTCTGCTCCTGGAGTTTTAAATAGTGGAGGTACACTGTTTAGAAATAAAAGAAAACTCAAAATTAAGGCTCTNCCCTCAAACCTTCCAGATGATATTGTAATAGATATATCCCAATTAGANCTTGGAGATAAAATTTATACTGCAGACTTAAAAAATGATAAATTTTTAATATTACACTCTGATAATATGGTTGTTTGTCAAGTGAAAATTTCAAGAGCCTCAATTGTNGAAGAAGAAGCTGAAGAACTTGAAGAAGGAGCTGAGGTGACTGAAGGAGCTGAACCAAAAACAGATGGTAAAGAAGAAGACAAGTCATCTGATGAGAAGAATAAACTCGATTCTGACAATTCAGCACCTAAGTCTGATTAGTTAATAGCTAAATGAGAAGCCAAAAAAGCACTTAATTTTAAGTGCTTTTTTTATTTTAGCATATAATGTGGTTATTAAATCTTTATAAAAAATCTAACTCAAGTAAAATGAAAAAGTTTCTTATTGTTGGATTAGGAAATATAGGAGAAGAATATAATGGAACAAGACATAATATTGGTTTTGAAATTTTAAATGAACTAACCAAAGAATATGGAAAAAAATTTGAAGTTTCAAGATATGCCCATATTAGTAAATTTAACTTTAAAGGAAAAATTTTTATTTGTATTAAACCTACAACATATATGAATTTAAGTGGTAAGGCGGTAAAATATTGGATGAATAAAGAAAAAATAGATATAACTAATATTTTAGTTATCACTGATGATTTGAATATTCCGATGGGAAAACTGAGACTCAGGGGTAAAGGAAGCTCAGGAGGACATAACGGACTTGCAGATATAGAAATGAATTTGAAAAGTTCNTATTACTCAAGATTACGATTTGGAATTGGAAAGCAAAACAAACTCTCAAAAGTAGATTATGTTTTGGGTAAATGGTCGAATGAAGAGAAGATAATTTTAAATGAAAGAATTAAAATCTGTTTAGATTTAATTAAAAGCTTTTGCTTAAACGGCTTAAATAATACTATGAATTCATTTAACAATAACTAAGGAGCTGTATGAAACTTATTTACAGCTGAATCAGATGAATTTCCTTGGATGTCAAAAGTTACTACCTTCCAATAATAGGTTTTGTTGATTTCTAATTTTTGTTGGTAACTGGTTTGTTTTATTTCATCTCCAATTTTTAATAAATTNTCTATTTCTTGACCTAAATAAAAATGATAATAATCAATATTATTNTCTTCATCCTTGCTTGACCATATAAATTGAATTACATCTGAGTTATCCAGTGATAAAGTTGCCTCATTCTCTGGATAAATTAAATTTGAAGGTTGTGGAATATAATCAGGCTCTGCATTTCCCTCTAAATAAAATTGCCATACATCACTTTGGGTTGAAACCGGTGAATTAATTGATTTAGAAATTACGTACCATGAATATATATCACCATTTAATAAAACCTGATTATAATATATATTCTCATTTTTAGTATCAGAATCAGCCAGTTCTTTGGTATAAACTTTATTTTTTGTACCACTTTTAATTACCAACTCATATTCATCAGTGTTTTCTGATTTGATCCAAGAAAAATTCACTTTACTTTCTGTTAAATTAATTGGGATTGCTGTTTCACAATTATTCTTATTGATTGGAGCTAAAAGCACAGCTGGTGATGGATCAGGAATTGAATCCTTACTACACCCTACAATTAAAATAAAAATTAAAAAAACTCTCAAATTCATTTTTTTATAATTTTGACTGTGAATTCACTCTCTTTTGTTATTATATTCATCAAATATATTCCCGGTAAATACTTTTCCATATACCAATCAAATGACTTAGTTTCATCCTTAATCAAGATAATCCTAGAATCAAGGTGGTCCCCGTCTATATTATAAAGATTAACTTCTATTTTACTACTATAATATGGTAAAAATATCTTAGTATTTGATCTTACTGGATTCGGAGAAACATATGCCTTTTTACCAGTATATATTATTTTTTCATAAGATCCTTGACAAGCTTGATTAGTAAAAACTTTAAATTTATTTATTCCCTCATTTAAAAATAATTTAACTTCTTGATTTTTTTCATACTCATATAATTTTCCGTTAAGTTCAACAAAATACTCTTCTCCACCTCTCAAGTCAAGATTTAATTCGTTTATATTATAATTGATAATACTATTGACCTGAAGAGGATTAGGTTGATTAATAACTGCGCTATAACATCTTTCAATTTGAGCTTGATCTTTATTTACATAAATACATAAAAGATAATCTCCACTAGATAAGTTGTTTATAATTTTATCAGTAATATTATTAAAAGTACCCTCTTGATATAAATTATCTGGGCCTATTAGCTTAAAAGAGTAGTCAAAATCGGCAAATGCAGATATGTATATACTTCCGTTATTTTTTTCAATACAACTTTCATCATATTTCAAAATTTTAAAATTATTTTGATCATCAAAATCACAAATATCTCCCTCCCCATCTTGATCTGTATCAATTTGATTTTGATTTGTTATTAAAGGGCAATTATCTTCAATATCAGAAAAACTGTCCATATCACTATTTTTCAATATTTCACCTTTTAAATTAAAATCTATATCAAATTTTAATAATCTACCTGAATCTTGAGGAAAATCATCTTTAATTCTTAAAATCCAGTTACCAAAAGCAGATTCCCCTATTAATGGCCCTAGAGATTGATTAGGTTTAAATTCTCCAGTAAAAGGTGGTAATGAATTATTAATTGAAATACTAGCATTTTGGTCAAAAACAGTATTTGTAAAATTATCTCCTGACTCATAATCAGTATCATACCCTAAATTCTCAGCTAAACTATAAGAAGTCCCATCGGGAGATATTAAAAATATTGAAAGATCCGAAACATAAGTGTGTTCTATATCCACATAAACCTTGATCCCACTTATCTCATTATTATCTCCAACAAAAATCGATGAGCTAGTATATCCTGGACTAGAAAAATTCTCAGCATCATTTAATTTTATTGGCAAATTATTTGAGGTATAATTTACCTGGTTTAACTTTGATGTTTGAAATGAAAATGAATCGGAAGTTATGTTTTGAGAACATAGATTATTTGACAATACTCTCCAAAAATAATTAGTTGAAGGTTCTAAACTTGGTATATTCAAAAAATTTTCTCTGCCATCGATTTGTTGAACAATCATATTAAAATTTTGATCCTTAGAAATTTGAAAAGTATAACTTAATACATTTGGATCGTCTTGCCATTCAAAAAAGAAATCCATTACATCAATCTGATTATTTTGTGGTCTTAATAATTTTTGTCCTTGATTTATTTCTTCACTTTTAATTAAGATGACTTCATAAACATCTCTATTGTTTTCATATAATGTGGTTAGTTTAATTTTATTTTTTCCAGGAGCCAAACTTGATAATCCATTTAAGGATATTTCACCACTTAATTCATTTATTGAAAAAATTTTTTTATTTAAAATTAAGTCAATATCGTTTGGTGAGTCTAAGGATTCTAGAATTATTACATCCGAAAGATTCTCATAGACCTCAATTTCAAAGGGAATAATTTCATTTTCGGGATTACAATATTCATATGTTAACTTATCAAAAATTAATGCAAAAGGTCTTTGTTCAATTTTAAAAGGTTCAGAATTCACAGCATAATAAATTGAATTATCGGCCAATATTTTAAACCTAGCATTTTCAGATGAAATACCATATGGAATCTTATAAATAAATTCACCATCGTTATCTGTTGATAAAACAACTTCGTAATTAAAATTTTGACCCCCATCTAAAGATAAATAAATTGAAACTTTATAAGAATTAATTGGTTCCTTATTGGTATTTGATACTAACCATTCTATTTTAACCCTCTCTCCTGTCTTATATACATTTCCAGTCGCAGATTGAGAGGTTAGGGAAAAAGGTCCTGCACTTTCAATCACATTTATTTTCATTGAATCACTATTTGTCTGTCCAATTTGATCAGACGAAAAGGGTACTCTATCCCTAACTGTAAGACCCCAATTTAATTCCCTAGATATTAAAGAAATAGTCTCCCAAGATGATGTTATATTAGGCTTTTCTTGAGTTAATTCTCCTTGTAAAACTGAATTTATATTTGGAATACTTCTAACCGGATTATTAGACGGGGGTATAGATCTGGCAGTAGAGCCTGAAAAGTTATTTGGTCCAAAATTAGAAAATGTAACCTCTCCTTCATCTATCTGCTCCCAACAAAATGATAGCTCATCTTTGTCTAAATCATCACCCTCTCCTCTTAACTCATATGCAGTCCCAATTGGTATAACATAATCAAGTCCTGCATTAACAGAAGGAGTGTTGTTNGTCATTTCATCTTCAGAATAACAGGATTGAGTTGAAACGTAATCTAAAATATCTTCAATACTTTTATAATTGAAATATGGATCAGTATGGATTTGGACATCATCCGGACCAGTTATTCCAGCATATCCCATTATAGTGCTTCCGCTACCTGGTTCTACATTTGATCCTGTTGACTCATCAATAAATGAATAAGTATGATATGCACCNAGCTGATGTCCAATCTCATGTGAGACATAATCCACATCAAAATAATCGGTTAAAAAATCTTGAAATGAATCAGAAAACCCATGGGAGGTNTAGGCGCTACCCTTTTTTCCATCTTTGCAAAGTGTCCCAATTCCTCCTGCATTTCCACTATTTTGCCCATAGTGAAATAAATGACCTAAATCATAATTTTCCTCTCCTATAATTTCTGTCAAAGTTTCTTGAACCTCTTCGTTAAAACTATCAGAGTATGGGTCTGTCTGATCATTATCATAAATTATTTCAGTTCCAGAAATTAATTTTAATGAAATTCCTAATTCAGATTCATAAATACTATTTACCCTATTAATTGTTGAGACAATTGCGCCTAAAGCATCTTCTTTTGCATCACCATTATCCTCATTATCATCATCCCAATAATTAGTATATTCTGCAGAGGCNGAAATAGCTAATCTAATCGTTCTATGAGTTCTATCAGCTAATTNATTTCTGAATTTGTTACCTAGGCTGCTTTTAAATTTATTAGTTGAATTACTTTCATGATTAGTTCTACATACCCAACCAACTTTCTTATGGAGCTTTTTGTATGCGTAATGTTTGTTTTTCAAAAAATTAGANGGTTGAATAAAAATATCCTCTTTACCAAAAACTCTAATCCATGCATTAATACCTTTTTTCGTGACAGTTAAGGTTAAATTTACATCTGGTCTATTCTTACTATACCCTTTAAATGTTCTAATATTTGGATAGTCTGAAGAAACTTTTTTAGCTAGTAATTCAAATTCATTAATTATAAAAAGCTCAAGATTNTTTTTTTCATTTGGGAGAAAAATAGATAAGGTTCCTTCTTTAATTATTTGATTACGAAAAAGATTATATTTTAAATCATAAGAATTAATTTNGTTCTCATCTTCCAATAAAATTTCTTCTTTATTACTCCAATAATCCTGTGATTTTATATCCTGAAAGAAAAAAATCAATAAAACATAAAAAAAACCTAAACTTTTTAAATTTAACTTTTTCATATATATTCAAAAAATCAGCTTAAATGACAAAATGAAAATGGTATTTTTGCTTAATATTTCCTAATATACTGAAATTTAATGAAGGTTTTTAAAAGTATAAATGAATATAGTAATAAGGAAAAATCCTATCTAACAATTGGTACTTTTGATGGTGTTCATATTGGNCATCAACAAATAATAAAAAACTTAGTCAAAGAAGCTCACTCAAAAAATAATCTTGCTGTAGTTTTAACTTTCTTTCCTCATCCAAGAAATGTAATAAATAATAAAAAATCCCTCAAATTAATAGACAGCTTAAGTGAAAAGGAAAAAAAATTAAAAGCCTTAGGTGTTGATGTATTAATAATTCATCCGTTTAGTAGAAGTTTTTCAGAACTTTCTGCAGATGATTATATAAAATTNGTACTAATTGAAAAATTAAAAATTTCCAAAATATTTGTTGGGTATGATCATCGATTTGGAAAAAACAGAACTGCTTCNGTCTCAGATTTAATTTTATACGGAAAAAAATATAAATTTGATGTGAGTATCATAGAAGCTAAAGAAATTAATAAAACATCAGTGAGCTCGACTAAAATTAGGATAGCCCTTTCAAAAGGGAATATNAATTTAGCTAATCAATTTTTNGGATCNGATTANCAAATCGAGGGAAAAGTCATTCGAGATCAAGGTTTAGGATCTAAAATTGGATTTCCTACTGCCAANATAAAATTAAATAAAATCAACAAAGTTTTACCAATGAATGGAGTATATTGGGTATACACTTTATTGGAGGAAAAATTATTTTTTGGCATGTTAAATTATGGCAAACGTCCAACATTAAAGTCGAGAAAATTAACAATCGAAGTNCATTTTTTTAGCCTAAGTGAAAATCTGTATAATAGATATATAAAAATCTATTTNAAAGAAAAAATTAGAAACGAAAAAAAATTTGATTCTTTAAATTCGCTTAAAAATCAACTTGAAATTGATAAAAAAACATGCCTTGATTTAGAAAAATTACATAAAAAAGAAATAATTAAAACTATTTTTGTCAAAAACTGAACTATATGCTATCACTTTCATTTATAAGAAATAATAGAGATTTAATAATTGAGAGACTTAATAAAAGAAATTTTGACTCAAAAAAATTAGTTGATAAAATTATTAAATTCGATCTTGAAAGAAGAAAAATAATAGCTGTTCTTGAGGAAAAACAAGCAAAGGGAAATTTAATCGCTAAAAAAATTAGTGAATTATACAAGTTTGGTAAAAACATAGAGGCTGAAAAACTAAAATTAGAATCTAAAGATCTCAAAGCTGATTCAAAAAAAAATCAACAAAATCTCTCGAAAATTGAAAATGATATTCTTGAATTAAGAATATCAATTCCAAATATACCTGACAAAACAGTACCTGATGGAAACTCTGAAATTGATAACCAAGAAGTTTTCAGAAGTAAAAAAATTACTAATTTACCTAGCTCTGCAAAATCTCATTGGGAGTTATCAAAAAAATACGATATAATTGATTTCGATTTAGGAAGTAAAATATCCGGAACTGGNTTTCCAGTATATAAAAATAAGGGAGCACGTCTTCAAAGAGGCTTAATCAATTTTTTTCTTGAAGAAAATATTTCGGCGGGTTATAAAGAATATCAAGTACCGTATCTTGCTAATAGCGATTCTGCATTTGCTACTGGTCAGTTACCGGACAAAGATGGTCAAATGTATAATTGTGAACAAGACAATCTTTACCTAATACCCACCGCTGAAGTTCCATTAACTAATTTATACAGAAACACTTTACTTATTGAATCTGAATTGCCCATATGCTTAACAGGATATACTCCTTGTTTTCGTCGTGAAGCTGGAAGTTACGGGTCCGATGTTAGAGGGCTAAATCGTCTCCATCAATTTGATAAAGTAGAAATTGTAAGATTAGAAACTCAAGAAAATGGNAAACTAGCACTAGATCAAATGATAGAACATGTGAAGAAAATTCTTGAAAAACTAGATCTTCCATACAGAATATTAAAACTTTGCTCTGGGGACTTGGGCTTTACATCGTCTATAACTTACGATTTCGAAGTTTTTTCTGCAGCACAAAAAAAATGGCTTGAAGTTAGTTCAGTATCCATATTTAATGATTTTCAATCAGAAAGGCTAAACTTAAAATATAAAACTAAAACTGGTGAAAAAAAGTCAGTATATACATTAAATGGAAGCTCTCTTGCTCTCCCAAGAATCGTTGCTAGCATTATTGAAAATTTTCAAACAAATGATGGTATAATCATTCCTAGAATATTAGTTCCATATACTGGTTTTAAATTAATTGATTAATTTTTAGACGATGAAAAATGTTAAACCAAAAAAACATCTTGGACAACATTTTTTAATTGATAATAATATTGCAAAAAAGATATCAGATACATTAGATTTCAAAAATTATAATGAAGTTTTAGAAATAGGACCAGGAAAAGGAATTCTGACAAAAGAAATCATAAAAAAAACCAAACCATTTGTTGTTGAAATTGACCCAGAATCTGCAGAATACATAAAAATAAATTTTCCAGAATTAAAAAATAAAATTTACAATCANGATTTTTTAAAACTTGANTTACATAAAGTTTTTAAAACACAATTCGCTGTAATAGGAAATTTTCCATATAATATATCAACACAAATAGTTTTTAAAGTGATTGAGAACAGAAATCAAATTCCTTTTTTTTCTGGTATGTTTCAAAAAGAAGTAGCGCAAAGAATTTGTGAATCTTCGGGTTCAAAAAAATATGGAATAATTTCAGTTTTAAGCCAAGTTTTTTATAATACTAATTACCTGTTTTCTGTATCTCCTAAAGTTTTTTACCCATCTCCAAAAGTTTACTCGGGTGTAATTAAAATGACACGAAAAGAAAATTTTAATCTTCAGTGTGATGAAAGTTTATTAATAAAAATTGTAAAAATAAGCTTTCAACAAAGAAGAAAAACACTNAGGAATAGTTTAAAATCTCTTTATCTAACAAAAAATCTTGTAGAAGATACTATCTTTGATATGAGACCTGAATCGCTTACATGGCAAGATTTTGTCAAACTCACTAAAATGATTGAAAATGTCAAACTTTCAAATTGATGAAGATTTTAAAATAGTTATTGAATCTTTAATTGTTAAAAAAAGTAACTTAAAACTTAAAAATAAACTTAAGGATCTTCATTACGCTGATATAGCTGAATTGTCAAATAAGCTTAATTCTGATCAAGCGACATATTTAATAAAACTTCTTGAGAGTGAAAAAACTGCTGATGTTCTTCCAGAATTAGATGAAGATCTTAGAGAAGCTGTTCTACAAAATTTATCTCCTAAAGAAATTGCCGAGGAAGTAGAAATATTAGATACTGATGATGCCGCTGATATTATTGCTGAGCTCCCAGAAAATAGAAAAGAGAAAGTAATGTTGGAAATAACTGATTCATCTCACATTGACGATATAAGGGAACTGTTAACCTATGATGAAAATTCTGCAGGGGGTTTGATGGCAAAAGAGTTAGTAAGTGTGGAAGAAAATCTGAGTGTTTTAAAATGTCTTAATGCTATAAAAAGTCAAGCTGAAGAAATAACAAGAATTCATTCAGTTTACGTAGTCAACAACAAAAATATTTTAATTGGAAGATTATCATTGAAAGATTTATTAACCTCTAATTCCAGGGATAAAGTAAAAGATATTTATATCCCAAAAGTTGATTTTGTTAATGTTAATCAATCAGGTGAGGAGGTGGCAAAGATTATGTCCAAGTATGATTTAGAGGCAATACCAGTAGTCAATGAAGAAAAAGAATTAGTTGGTAGGATTACAATTGATGATATTGTTGACCTAATTAAGGAAGAGGCTGAAAAGGATTATCAACTAGCAGCTGGGATAGCTTCAGATGTTGAAGCTGATGATACGATTTTAGATCTGACAAAAGCAAGATTACCTTGGTTATTTCTNGGACTAATCGGAGGCCTAGGTAGTGTTTTCATTCTTCAAGAATTTGAAATAATAATGTCAAATCCTGAACTTAGAAGTTTATTTTTTTATACACCATTAATAGCTGCAATGGCAGGNAATGTAGGTGTTCAATCTTCAGCGATTATAGTTCAAGGTCTTGCAAATGATAACCTGAAAGGATCTCTTTTATCAAGATTAATAAAAGAAGTAGGTCTGAGTTTAATTAATGGACTAGCACTTTCAATATTACTCATTATTTTTGGTCAAATGATTAATCAAGAGATCATTATCAGTCTAACAATTTCATTATCAATGATGGGGGTAATAATAGTTGCGGCGCTTATAGGAACTTTTACACCAATCATTTTAAATCAAAAAGGAATTGATCCTGCAATAGCAACAGGTCCATTCATAACTACGTGTAATGATATTTTCGGAATATTTTTATTTTTTTACATAGCAAAAATAATCTTAGAATTTTAATGAAAATTCTTCATCTAGATAAAAACCATTCTAGTCTAATTAATGGGCTTGATAAAGCAGGATTAATAAATATTAAAGCTTACAATTCCACAAGGTCTGCTGTTTCAAAAATAATTCACGAGTTTGATGGAATTATAATTAGGAGTAGACTTGAGTTGGATAGTAATTTATTATTAAAAGCTCGAAATCTAAAATTTATTGCAAGAGTAGGAGCTGGAATAGAAAATATTGATATTAATTATGCCAAAGAAAAAAATATTAAAATAATTACTTCTTCTGAGGGAAATAGAAATTCCGTAGCTGAACATTCTTTAGGAATGTTACTTTCCCTAACAAATAAATTAATGTATTCACACCAAAAAATTAAAAATGGTATATGGAATAGAGAACTATCAAGAGGAATTGAAATTGAAGGTAAAACAGTTGGTATTATTGGTTACGGTAATACTGGTAAAAGTTTTGCTAAAAAATTAACTGGTTTTAATTGTGATATAATCTTTTATGATATTAGAAAAATTATTGCCGATAAATATGCTAAACAGGTAAATATTGAGACACTTAAGAATAAATCGGAAATTATAAGTCTACATGTACCTGAAACAAATCTAACTAGAGGATTAATTGACATGAAGTTTATTTTATCAACTAAAAAACCATTCTGGTTAATTAATACTGCAAGGGGTAAATGTGTTGTCATAGAAGATTTATTGAAATGTATTAAAAAAGGTAAGATACTTGGTGCCGCTCTAGATGTGTTTGAATTTGAATCTAGTTCATTTTCTTCAATTTTTTACAATGAAAAAAATTCGAAAATAATGAGCCAATTAACCAAAATGGATAATGTAATTTTATCTCCCCATGTAGCTGGCTCAAGTAATGAGAGCTACCAGAAAATTTCAAAGGTCATTTTAAAAAAAATCCTTGCTTTTATAGCTAAATAGTTACAAATTGGACTATTTGATTTGCTCTTTGCTCTAATAGAATTTTTTTTCCATTGTTTTTTATTTTATCGATTGATTTCTGATTGAAATGCCTTACCGTATATAAATCAACATTTTCATTAACATCGACTTTAAATTTAGTATTTAAATTTTTCACTAAATCATCTAGTCTTCCAAATTTATTATTTACACAAACAGAAAAACTTATTGCAGAATTTTGAATCATATCAACTTTCATTTGGTATTTATGTAATAGTTCAAAAATTTGACTAATATTTTTCTCAACAATGAATGAAAAATCTAATGATGATAATTTCAAAAGAGTTTGATTAGGTTTTAAAATAAAACATGGAATCAGTGGTTTTATTTTTACCCCTTTTGAGACGGTTGTTCCATCCATTTTGGGATTCAAAAATGATTTAACATAGAGAGGAATATTTTTTCTTTGTAATGGCTGCAATGTTTTAGGATGGATTACAGAAGCTCCATAAAAGGCCAACTCTATTGCCTCAGAATAAGATATATTAGTCAACAAGGTGGTATCACTAAAAAATCTTGGATCTGCATTTAATACTCCAGGAACATCTTTCCAAATTGTAACATCATTGGCATTTAATGAATAAGCAAAAATTGAGGCTGAATAATCTGATCCTTCTCTTCCCAGGGTTGTTGTATTTCCCTTATTATCACTGCTGATGAATCCTTGAGTTATGTATGATTTTCCTTTTTCAATTTCTATATTGATTTTTTTTACCGTTAGATTCCAATCTAGATTAGAATCCCTATAATTATTATCTGTTATAATGCAGTTTCTGGCATCTATAAATGAAATATCAAGACCTTTATTTTTTAGATAATTAAATATTATGGTTGTAGATAATATTTCTCCATAACTAACTATCTGGTCATATACAAAATTGTAGTTTTGAAAATTAGTTTTTTTTAAAAATTTATGTAAATCACTAAAAATTTTTTTTACATCTGAATAAACAGCTTCATGGTAATTAAAGAATAAGCCATCTATAATTTTTTGATGAAAATTTTTAATTAGATTCAAATGCATACCTATTTTAATTCTGTTTTCAAAGTATAGATCAACTAACTTTTCAAAAGAGTTAGTCATTTTACCCATTGCAGAAACAACAATAATAGTATCCTTATAACCAGTATATTTTAGAACTTTATATAAATTTTTTACTCCCTTAGCATCTTTTACAGATGCTCCTCCAAACTTAAAGACTCTCAATTTTTTTTTTATTTAAAAAGGTATAATTATCAATCATTTCTTTTGTCATTTGAACAGTTCTCCAATCTGATAAAATTTTTGCACCCGAACTCTCATAAAACTTTATTGCGTCTATATTCCAGTCCAAAACTGCCCATTCTACCCTATTAAATCCATTGACTTTTGCTTCATTAATAAATTTTAAATACAATGATTTTCCTACTCCTTGTCGCCTGTATATTTTTGAAACTATCAAATCTTCTAGATGTAAAGTTGGACCTTCCCATGTTGAATATCTTGGATAGTATAATGCCATGCCTATGACTTTACCTTCAATCTCAGCAACAAAACATTTAAATTTGGGATGTTTTCCAAAACCGTCATTTTCTATATCTTTTTGATTTATCTTGACGGAATTTGGTTCTTTTTCAAATTCTGCTAATTCATTAATTAAATTAACAATTGACTTAGAGTCTGAAATTTTAGCAACACGTATTATAAAACTTTTCAACGAATTTTTTTTTCAAAAATAGTAATATATGTTAATGAAAATGAAGAATATAAATTATATTTTAAAATTGTAACAAAATGTTATAAAACTATAATTTTAAAAATTGTTGGATTGTAATTTTAAAATCAGTTTTATTTTCAACTTGTACCCAATGTCCAGCATTTTTAATACTTACTATATCTGCCTGAGGAAACAAATTCCTTATTAAAGATTTATCTTCATCAACTATGTAATCTGACATTTCTCCTGAAACGAATAAGCTTAAACCATTATAAGGATTTTCTGAACTTATAGATTTGTATATTGAATCATTTTTCTTGAGAACATCTATATTCATTCTCAAGGCTAATTTTTCAGGAGTTTTCCAGTATAAATTTTTTAGCAAAAAACTTCTGAATTCTGGTTCTGAAATAGTCAATGATAAAAAATTATCTATCTCTTTTCTTGATTTACAAGAATCAAAATCAATTGAACCTAAAGCATCTAATACATATTGATTTTTATTTAAATATTCTCTTGGGGATATATCAACTATTATTAGCTTTGATACCATTTCATGATAATTCAATGCAAAGTTCATCGCTGTTTTTCCGCCCATTGAATGACCAAGGATTATAGCACTTGAAATATTGAAATCTCTCATATATTGATATATATCAAGAGATAGAACATCATAATTAAATTCGTCTGACCAAAAACTTCTTCCATGGTTTCTTTGATCAATTAAATGAACTTTATATCTAGTTTTAGCCCAATCTAAAGCATAACTTTTCCAATTGTTTCCCATACCAAGAAAACCATGCAATATAATTAAATGCTGATCACCATCCCCGATAACCAACGAGTGCAACTTCATATTAATTCAAAATTTTTAGATAACAGGAAATAGTTTTTTGCAGTCCATTGTATAAAGACTCACAAATTAGAGCATGGCCAATTGATACTTCAATTAAATTAGGTATGTTGTTTTTAAAATATTCAATATTACTCAAATTCAAATCATGTCCTGCATTCAATCCAAGGTTTAGTTCGTCAGCAATTTTTGCTGCTTCAACATATGGCTTAATTTTATCTCTATTGGACTCATTAAAATTTTTAGCATATTTCTCAGTGTATAATTCAATCCTGTCAGTTCCAGTTTTCTTGGCATATTCAACCATTTGTGGTATAGGATCTAAAAAAATTGATGTTCTTATACCCTGCGATTTGAAAATATTTACTGTCTTCTTCAAAGGATTTAAGTGCTTTTTTGTGTTCCATCCTGAATTCGAAGTTATGTCATCCACTGAGTCAGGGACAAGTGTCACTTGATCGGGTTTTACTGCAAGCACTAATTCGATAAACTTTGGAATTGGATTGCCTTCTATATTAAATTCTGACTTAACTACTTTAGATAGCTCATAAACATCAGAATATTTAATGTGTCGTTCATCAGGCCTAGGATGAATGGTTATCCCATTAGCTCCAAATGACTCGATATCTCTTGTGACATTAATAAGATTTGGTATATTAGACCCTCTGGCGTTTCTTAAGGTGGCGATTTTATTAATATTTACACTAAGCTTTGTCATAAAAAAAATAAAAATTAGATCTACAACATTACTCAAAAAAGTTCTATTTATACTTTATTTTTGAATAAAAATAAATTGGAATTAAAGTTTTGTAATATTGTATTAATAAAACTTTTAAATGAAAATTGGAGTTTTTAGTGGCTCAAATGATATAAATTCCTTATCCACTTATGAGGAGGAAGTAATAAATTATCTAAAAGCTAATAATATAATTATTTATTTAGATAATCGACTTAAAGATATTTTAAGGTCAAACAACTTTAAATTATTAAATGATGTTAAAGATATTGACGTTCTATTTACAATTGGAGGTGATGGAACCTTACTAAGAGCAATTCCGTTTATTAAAAATAGTAAAGTTCCAATTTTAGGTATTAATACTGGTCAGCTTGGTTTTCTTACTAGTTTAAATAAAGAATTATTAATTGAAGGATTGGAAATGTTCTTTAAAAAACAATATGTTTTAATTAAAAGAAGTCTAATAAGAGTAAATCTAAAACCTGAAAATCCTGAAATAATATCTTTTCCATATGCGTTAAATGAAGTCTCTATAAATAGAAAAAATACTTCTTCAATGCTTTCAATAAAAACAATAATCGACAAAAACCTTCTAACTACTTATTGGTCAGATGGACTAATCATTTCAACTCCAACCGGATCAACAGGCTACTCTTTGAGTAGTGGAGGCCCTATATTAAGCCCCGATACGAAAGTCACTATTTTAAATCCTATTGCACCACATAATATAAGCATTCGCCCATTAATAGTTAGAGACACATCTGAAATTGAGATAAAAGTAACTGGAAGATCAAAAGATCAATTAATTTTTTTAGATAATAGAAAATTTTCTATACCTAATGGGTGTTCAATCAAAATTTCTAAAGCATCTTTTTGTATAAATACAATTCAATTAGATGGTAATGATTTTTTTAAAACTCTTAGAAATAAACTTTTTTGGGGTATAGATATGCGAAATAGACAATAAATCCTACTTTTTTTAGTTAGCAAAGCACAAAGTGCTTTAAAATGATTAAAAGATCATTATTAATATTTTTAATATTTATTTCAACCTATATGAAGTCACAATTTCATGAGGCTGGATTATTTATTGGAGGAAGTAATTATATTGGAGAAGTAGGCTCGGATTACTATATTCTTCCAACGAATTCTGCTTTTGGATTAATTTATAAATGGAATATTAATACTAGATACTCATTACGAACAAGCATAATTACAACATCATTAAAAGCATCGGATTATAGAACAAATGATATAAATCGCTTTGGAAGAGCTTATAGTTTTGAAAATAATTTAACTGAAGCTAGTTTAGGAATTGAATTTAATTTTGTAGATTTTAATTTACATAATCAAGAAACTAACTTTACCCCATATCTCTTTTTAGGTCTCAGCTACATCAATTATGATAAATTTTACTTTGATTCATCGCTAATTCCAATTTCAAAACCAATTAGCAATGATGAACAGGATCAAAGCTTTTCAATTCCATTGATTCTTGGTTTCAAAATAAATCCAAATCCTTTTTTTGTTATTGGTTTAGAAATAGGAGCAAAGTACTCATTAACGGATGATTTAGACGGAAGTGCTCCAATTGGAGACAAAACATTGAATCAATTTTCATATGGAAATAGCAACAATAATGATTGGTATATCTTTTCGGGAATTACAATTTCTTTTACCTTTGGAGATCTAGTATGTTATTCTAGAGGATAATGGATTTAAATATAAAGAAAAATAAACTACCAAAACATGTAGCTATCATAATGGATGGAAATGGTAGATGGGCCCAAAAAAAAGGCTATACGAGAATATATGGTCACAATAAAGGTGTAAAATCAGTTCAAAAAATTGTTGAAGAAGCATTGAGCTTAGATATCCCATATCTTACTCTTTATGCATTTTCCATAGACAACTGGAATAGACCAAAAAAAGAGATTGAGACCCTAATGAACTTACTAATAAATTCTTTAAAAAGAGAATTTGAAAAATTAATAAAAAATAATATTAGACTAAATACCATTGGAAATATTAAAACTTTACCGAAAAAGGTACAAGACGAAATAATGAGGGTCTCTAAGAAAACAAAAAAAAATACTAAAATGGTTCTTACAATAGCTCTCAGCTATGGTGCTAGAGAAGAAATTGAAAATGTAATAAAGAATATTGCTATGGAAGTTAAAAATAACACAATTTCTATCGAAAATGTTGACCATTCAATTATTAATAAGCATCTTTACACTCAAAATTTACCTGATGTAGATTTATTAATTAGAACAAGTGGAGAGCAAAGGATAAGTAATTTTTTACTTTGGCAAATAGCATATGCTGAATTATACTTTACAGATGTCTATTGGCCCGACTTTGGCAAAAAAGATTTTTATAAAGCATTGTTTAATTACCAAAAACGTGAGAGAAGGTTTGGAAAAACTAGCGGTCAGATCAATTTTTAAATTAAAGTCTTTCTTCATAATAGCACTAAATATTATACTTATATTTTGTGTTTCAAACCAATTAAAGGCGCAAAATGATTTTATAAAGGGTGAAAAGTATGAGATTGACTCTATTATAGTATCTGGTCTAAAAACATTTAATCAAAAAACAGTAGTTTCATACAGTGGATTAAGAAAAGGTCAAATAATTCAAGTCCCGGGAGATGAAATTACTGCTACCATCAACAAACTTTGGAAATTAGAACTTTTTAGTGATATTAATTTTTATGTTTCTTCTATCAAAAATAATAAAGTAACACTTGAAATTGAAATCGAAGAATTACCAACCCTATCTGATATAAAAATAAGAGGTATTAAAAAATCAAAAGCTGAAACAATTATTAATGATACTGAGTTAAACAAAGGGAAAAAATTATCAAAAAGCTTTATAACAAATACCCGGAATTACATTCTTAATAAATTTAAAAAAGAGGGGTTTTTAAATGTAAAAGTTAATTTAAACACAATCCCTGATAGCATTGGAAAAAATAACCTTAAGATGATAATTAATGTTGACCGTGGAGATAGAATTAAAATTAATTCTATTGATTTTNCAGGTAATAAGATATACTCAAATTTTAAATTAAAAAGAAAATTTAAAAATACAAAAGAAAAACTTTTTGGAAGGTTTTGGAAAAAATCTAAATTTATCGATGAAGATTTTAATGAAGATAAAGAAAAATTAATAGATTTTTTTAAAGAAAAAGGATATCGAGATGCAAGAATTGTATCAGATTCTATNATAATTAATGATAATAACTCGTTAACATTAAAAATCAATATTGAAGAAGGTAGAAGGTATTACTTTGGTGATATAAAGTTCATTGGAAATAGCGTTTATAATAACTTTCAACTTCAACAAATCTTAGGAATTAAAAAGGGTGATCCATATAACGGTGTGTTACTAAAAAAACAAATTGCCAACGATAAAAAACCAGATGCAAATGATCTAACTAACTTATATCAAAATAATGGGTATTTGTTTTCTTCAATTAATGCTGTAGAGGTAAGTGCAGAAAAGGATACTATTAATTATGAAATAAGAATTAATGAAGGAAAATTAGCTCAGTTTAATAAAATATCTGTTGTTGGAAATACCAAAACTAATGATAGGGTTATTTATAGAGAAATTAGAACTAAACCTGGTGAGTTATATAGTAAAGATAAGGTTGTGAGAACTGTAAGAGAACTTGGACAACTTGGATTTTTTGATCCAGAACAAATATCTCCTGACTTCAAAAATGTTGACCCCAACTCAGGAACTGTTGATATCGAATATGGGTTGGTAGAGGCTGGAGCAAGTCAAGTCGAAATCCAAGGAGGGTATGGTGGNGGCGGATTTATTGGTTCTTTTGGATTTTCTGTCAATAATTTTTCTATTCAAAATTTAAAAAATAAAAAAGCTTGGACCCCATTTCCAATGGGAGATGGGCAGACACTAAGCCTAAGACTTCAGGCAACCCAATTTTATAATGCCTACAGTTTTAGTTTTATTGAACCTTGGCTCGGAGGAAGACAACCTTATCAATTTTCTACCTCTTTCTCTCATACAACTCAATATAGATATGATTACTTTACAGGAAGAGCTGATAAATCTCAATATATGCAGATTAGCGGAATGAGTGTCGGTATTGCAAAGCGCCTTAGTATTCCTGATGACTATTTTACACTTTCTCAAGTTATTCAATTTCAATATTTTGATTTAAAAAATTATTACACNGGATTATTCACATTTGGAGATGGNAANGCAAATAATTTAAATTATACAATAGCTNTATCCAGAAATAATACATTTACAAATCCTATTTTCCCTGTTGGAGGATCAACATTCACACTAAGTGGTAAGTTTACACTCCCTTATTCATTGATAACAGGAGAGGATTTTTCAAACTTATCGAGTAATCCTTTTTATCAATTACCAGATGGAGAACCAGATATTCAAAAAATTGATCAGGCAAAATTTTCATGGCTTGAATTTTATAAAATAAAATTTAATGGGACGTGGTATACAAGAATCATTGATAAACTTGTATTAAAGACTCAAACCGATTTTGGTTTCTTAGGGGCTTATAATACTGATAGAGGGAATATTCCTTTTGAAAGATTTTATATCGGGGGAGATGGCATGAATCAAACTTTTGCAATGGACGGAAGAGAAGTTATTGCGTTGAGAGGATACCCTAATCAATCACTTTCAACTAGAGACGGATCACTACTTTACAATAAATTTACTGCCGAATTAAGATATCCAATTACTCTAAAACCTTCAGCATCAATATTTGCTTTGACATTCTTAGAGTCTGGAAACGGATATGATAGCTTTAGAAACTTTAATCCTTTTGAATCAAAACGATCAGCAGGAATGGGGATTAGAATATTTATGCCTGCATTTGGGCTACTTGGAATAGATTTTGCACACGGATTTGATAGCATTATTCCGGGACAGACATCACCCAACGGCTGGGAAACTCATTTTATAATTGGGCAAAACTTTTAAATTTTAAAATGATAATCGAAAATATATCTATTTATTTATCGTTTATAAAAAACAAATTATACTCAATGGTCTATAATTTCAATACATTATTAAAAATTTTATTTTTGATTTTATTATTCAATTGTGATAATTCAATTGCTCAAAGAGGGGTCAGAATTGGATATATTGATATGAATATCATATTAGATAACATAAAAGAATATAAAAAATCCGTTATTTCTCTAGACAATAGAATTTTGGAGTGGAAAAAAGAAATTGAATTTAAAAAAATGCAACTATCTCAATTTCAAAATAAATTAAATTCTGAAAGAGTTCTTCTTACCCCTGAATTGATTACTGATCGAGAAATTGAAATTAAAGATTATGCTAATGAAATTATTGCATTACAAGAAAAAAGATTTGGACCTAACGGAGATATGATAAAACAAAGAAAAAAATTAATAACTCCCATTCAAGATCAAGTACTAATTATAGTGCAACAAATAGCAAAAGAAAAAAAATATGACTTTATTTTTGATCGATCTTCGGATATAGTTATGCTTTATTCAGCAAAAAATTACGATATTAGCGACCTAGTCTTAAAAAGACTTAAAATAAATGAAAAAAGAAAAGAAAAAAAGGAAAGATTAAAAGCTTTAAAAACAAAAAATAAATAGTAAAATGAAAAAATTAATAAAATTTTTCGCACTTATAATAGTAATGTTTAGTTCTTTAGCTATTCATGGACAATCAAAAGTTGCTCACATTGATGTTCAAAAATTAATAACTGAAATGCCAGANGTCATTACAGCTCAAAAAGAGTTGGAAAAACTCCAGAAAACATATGCAACTGACATTCAGAATACAATTAAAGAGTTACAAGTCAAACAACAAACCTACTCTGCCGATGCGGCTAACCAAACACAAATAACAAATCAAGCCCGTGCTGAAGAACTTCAGTCTATGCAGCAAAATATTCAAAAATTTGAACAAACTGCTGCCCAAGATCTACAAAAAAAACAACAAGACATGATGGGACCACTTATTGAAAAAGCAAGAGAAGCTATAAAGAAAGTTGCCGGCTCTCAAGGGTTTGACTATGTCTTGGATGCATCTCCGAATGGAGCAGTTCTTATGGCAAAGGGGAAAGATTTAATGGCAGACGTTAAGAAGGAATTGGGTTTTTAAAAAAATAAAATATTATATGAATAAAATCCATTTTAACAAATTGATTTTATTTAAACCATGATGAATAAACAATATAATTTCTTGCAACTTTTTTAATTTCCTCAATATTTTCATCAGTTATTGATTTTATTTTTCTTCCAGGGATTCCCCCATAAACTGACCCAGAATTTACAACAGTTCCTTTGGTTAATACGCATCCTGCAGCAACTATGCTATTTTTTTCAATTATACAATCATCCATCACTATACTTCCCATTCCAATTAAAACGTTATCCTCAACAGTACATCCATGAATAATAGAGTTATGTCCTATAGAAACGTTATTTCCAATTATTGTTTTCGCCTTTTTATATGTAGCATGAATTATTGATCCATCTTGAANATTTACCCTGTCACCAATTCTTATTGAATTTACATCAGCTCTAATAACCACCTGAAACCAAACAGAACAATTATTTCCTATAACTAAATCTCCAATTAATGTCGCATTTTCAGCAAAATAACAGTCCTTTCCAAAAACAGGCTTGAAACCAAGAACCTCTTTGATAAGCATAAAATCTAAATTAAAATATATCTAATTTATAAAATATGAAATTGATGTAGTATTTTTGAAAAAAAAATTAATGAGTNTGTATAAAATAAAGGGAAAGTGTAAAAAAGGTGATCCAATAGCAATATTTAATTTGAATAGACCCTTAGGAGTTAATAATTCAAAAAAATACAATAATATTGACGATGCAGAGGGGGTTACATTAGTTCAAAAACTTTTTTATTTACCATTTGTAAAATCTGTTACTTTAAATGATTTATCAATTGAAATTGAACGCTTTGATATTCTTGAATGGAGCGATGTTTTATTAGAGGTTGAAATTCAGATTGAAAAATATTTAAATAAGAATAAAAGAGAGGTTAATTCTGAATCAGAACAAAAAAAAGTCCCATTAAGTGTATATGCTGAGAGTACTCCAAATCCCTCAGTAATGAAATTTGTTGCAAATAAAAAATTAACAGATTATAGTATCGAATATAAAAATATTGGTCAAGCTAGAGGATCCATCTTNGTANTGGAACTATTCAATTTTTCATATGTNAAAGAAGTTTTTATATCTGAAAACTATATTTCNATAACAAAAAATGATTCTACTGATTGGAATNATATTGTTTTAGAACTNAGAGAATTTATTGTTNNCTCCCTTAAANTTAATAATNTAANAACTNCNNNCNATNANCCTNAAAAAAATAAANCNANTAAGAAAAAAATAGNTANAANGAAAATTGAAAAAAAAATAATTTCTATTCTTGAAGAATATGTTAAACCAGCAGTTAGCTCNGATGGTGGNGATATTGTNTTTGATTCATATCAAAAAGAAAATAAAAATGTAAATGTAATTCTNNAAGGNGCTTGNAGTGGTTGTCCATCATCTACNATAACATTAAAAAACGGNATTGAAAATATTTTGAAAGACATGCTNCCNGGTGAAATAAATTCNGTCAATGCAATCAACGGNTAATATTAANTNGTTTTATTTATNTNNAAATCTTTTAAGTAANANGGNTCAAAATANGCTATATCCTCATATTGTTTTTTTTTCCACTTANTAAATGATAGTTTNACCATATNTTTAGCTGANGGAAACANCATTTTTTTNTTTACTGAAAANTTTTTGTGTTTAATTATATTTTCACATTTTTCAGAACCAACTCCAAAAGCAATAATTTTATATTTTGACAAAAAATTATGAAAACTTTCAGAGTTTAAGATCTCTGCCCATGAAGATTTGATTATTTTGTTATTATGATCATGCAACTGTGTGTAGACCTCCATCCTTCTTGCATCAATCATAGGAGCAATTAAAGTTCCTTTTTCTACTTTCATTTTTTGTGATAAAATAGTTAAAGTGTTTATTGATAATAAAGGGATATTTAACCCAAGACATAACCCTTTCGCAGCTGCAACTCCGATTCTCAGACCAGTAAATGATCCTGGACCTTTACTAACAGCAATAGCAGAAAGATTGGTTAATTCGATATTACAATGAAAAATAGAAGATTGAATTAATCCATGAAGATTTTCTTGGTGACTATATTTTTTACTATTTACTTCTTTGGAGGAAATAAGTTCTCCGTTTTTACTAATAGATACCGAACAATTTGTTGAAGCAGTTTCAATATTTAGTATCCAAACATTCATAAACTATTTTATTTCAAGTGGGATACCAAAATAAAATTCAACAACCTTTAATTTAAATATATAATCAAATTTTGCTCGAATAAGATCAGATAGTGATTGCTCATATCTTTGCTTTGCTTGAACGTAATCAAATGAATTCATAACTCCTGCTTGAAACCTATTTTGAGTATTGTCAAATGCGATTTTTCTTGATTTAACTGTTTTTTGGGAAGCTTCATAAAACTTATAGGCTCCACGAGTGTCATTATAAGCCTGATTAATTGTACTCTCAAGATCAAGCTTTTGCTGATCTAAAGAATTCTTTGATCTTTCCAAATTTATTTTTGCTCTTTTAACAGAGTTTCTAGAACTAAAGCCATTAAAAATAGGGATACTAAGACTTAAACCATAATTTTGTCCTTCATTAAATCTTAATTGATCAGATATAGATAATGCAGGAGCTATTTCAGTATTTTCAATAGGTCTCACTACTGTCTCACCAGAGCTTAGAACAGTTCCAACAGGAACATCTGTAAAAGTTCCAGTACCAATTAATCTATCTGAATATCCCACCCTATTACTATAACTATAAAAACCCCTTAAAGATGGCTGTAAAGAACCTTTAGCCAATTCAATATCTTTTTCAGCTATTTCAATGTTAATAACCCCAAGTTTAATATCATTTCTTATGGTAAGTGCTTTTTCAAAAATTGATTTTGGAGTGTTTTCTAATATAGTTGAAAATGGAATATCCAAATCTTCAATAACAACATTAAAATTATCATAATCAGAAATTTGGAGAAGCTGGGCGAGACTTATTTTAGATAGTATATAATTATTCTCTGCTTGAATTATTGCTTGTTCTTGGCTGGCCAAATTTGCCTCTAATTCAAAAATATCTCCAACAGGTAATACTCCTGCATCAATTAAAGAATTGGTTCTTTTTAATTGTTCTTTTGCAATTATTAATTGACTTTTTTGAGTTATTAGAATCTCTTGGTTAAACATAACCTGAAGATAACTATTAGCAACAAGTAATTTTATGTCATCTATCATATCATCAAGCTGATATTGTTTAGCGAGTATATTTAAGTTAGCTCTGTGAAGCTGATTTATGTTTTGAAGACCATTATATATATCAACACCTATACTTCCTCCAACAGAACTAAATTGAGTTGTAATGTTTTCTAATAAACCTGTTGTAATGTTTTGATTTAACCCTATATTCCATGAATGAGATGATTGAGCGTTAAAATTTGGTAAAAAATTTCCAACAGCATTAGATCTATCAACATTTGCATTTTCAATTTCCAAAGCTGATTGCTTAACAGAAATATTCTTTTCAACAGCCATTTCTACACATTCCCTTAAAGTAAGTGTTTGAGAATAGGTGTAATTAGCAAAACTGAATATTAATATGTAGTATTTTAATTTCATATAAAATTATTAAAAGTTAATTTAAAATCAGTCATCTTAATTCTAATCATCAAATTCATCATCATCTTCTTCATCACCAATTTTTTCTGGTTTAGTTTCATTCCAANCTTTAATTTTATCATTCATATCTAATCCAGATAAAATTTCGATATTAATACCGTCTGAAATTCCAGTTTCTATTTTAATTCTTTCAAACTTTTNATCAGTCTTTTCAATTTCTACATATGCATCATCTGATTTATCAAACTGAAGTAAAGCTTCAGAGATTACCATTATACTGTCTTTTTTTTCAAGAACTAGAGATGCGTTTGCACTATATCCNGCTCTAACATTAATTGAATTATCAAGAAAAACATCTGCCTCAATTTTAAACTTAACTGTTCCTTGTTCTTCATTTCCTTTTGGGGCAATGAATTTTAATTTAGCTTTAAAATCTTTATTCTGAATTGCACCTAAATTAATCACTAGAGGCATTTNTATTTTNAATTTTTCAACCTCTGATTCGTCTATCTTGCCTTCAAATATCATTTTATTTAAATCTGCAATTGTTGCTATGGTAGTACCAGCATTAAATGTATTACTTTCAACTACTTGATCTCCAGCCTCAACAGGAATCTCAAGAACAGTTCCAGCAACAGTAGCTCTTATATTTGTGTTTGCAGTCGAGGATCCTCCTGCAGAACCCAAAAGAATTACCTCAAGATCACTTTTTGCATTTGCTAAATCTTGACTTGCTCTATTAAAATTTAATGATGCATTTTGAAAATCCTGTTTAGAAATAATTTCTTTTTCAAATAAAGATTTGTTTCTTTCATATTCTATCTTGGCATTATCCAATATAATTTTTAATGATGCCACTCTTCCCTTTGCACTATTTAGTGATCCTTCATTTGGAACTACTTTGACTTTTGCCAATAAATCACCTTCATTTACATTATCTCCCTCCTCAACAAAAAGCTCTTGAATAATTCCTGAAATTTGTGGTTTTATCTCTACCTCATCTTCTGGAATAACTTTACCAGTTACAACAGTTTTTTGCTCTACAGAGGATATAAACGGTGATTCAGTTTTATACTCTGTGATAGACTTACTATTTGTTTTGATAAAATAAGCTGTAGCAAATAATGCTCCAAAAATTATCAAAGTTACAGTCAAATATTTTAAAATTTTCATAGTGTTTAATTTATAGTTTATTCTTCTCTTAATGCGTCTATAGGTTTAATGCTTACTGCTCTTTGTGCTGGGATAAGTCCAATTAAAGTTCCAAGAGAGACCATTAAAAATAGTGCTCCCAAAACTAAGTATATGGGGACCGTAGGATTAGTATATGGAAAATCAGTCATATCAATTGTGTAAGCATTAATCCCTGCTAAAACAAAGGATCCAAGAATAATTCCTAGAATTCCTGCAATAATTGTTAAAAATACTGACTCCAATATTATTTGAACTCTAACTTCACCAGGTGTAGCTCCTAAAGCTCTTCTCACTCCTAACTCCTTAGTTCTTTCCTTAACTGAGATTAATAGAATATTACTAATACCTATAACACCAGCCAGAATAGTCGCTATTCCTACAACAAGAGATAAAAAAGTCATTCCTTTCGCAAATCCCATAATACTATTAAAAATTTCTCCCAAATTAAAAGAGCCAAATGCTCTTTCATCCTCTGGGGAAACCCTTTTTATTTTTTTTAGAGTTTGTTTTATATCCTTTTCGACTTGAAGTACATCGACGTTATCATATGCAGCAATGTTCAACCAGCCTACGCGATCTCCTGAATTATACAAATTTTGGTATGTTGTAAAAGGAATAAATACGTCTGAATCGGAATCAAAAGGGCTACCTTGTCTAAAAACTAAAACTCCTATAACTTTGAAATAAACATTGTCAATTCTAACATATTTTCCAACAGGATCTTCATTTTTTTCGAATAAATCGGAGGCTGTTCGCTCACCAATTACACACACTTTTCTTTTCTTTTCAATATCATTTTCATTAATGAATCTACCACCATCATATATGTCCTGAGTAGCAATTTTTCTAAATTCAGGGAAATCACCATAAATCGCATAATCCCCTGAGTTATTATTTCTAACAATGTTTGCGGGTGATCCACCAGCAAAACTCCCTCTAGAATTTCTAGGAACTATATATTTTATCTCAGGCACTCTTTTTCTTAAAATTTCAACATCTTGAAGTTTTAATTCAGGTGACCTTCCAATTTTAAACCCGTCATATGCAATACTTGTTGATTGAGCCCAGACAAACATAGAATTCATAGCAACATTTTGAAATTGTCTTTCAAATCCATTATCTAGTCCTTTTGCTGATCCTGATAATGCAATGTAAATGAATATACCCCATAAAACTCCAACTACTGTAATAACAGTTCTAACCTTATTTTTTTGGATTGATCCAAAAATTTCCTGCCATGTATCTCTATCAAATATTATTTTTAGGCTATTCATCTCTTAAGGCAACTATTGGTTTAATCGATGCTGCTCTTTTTGCTGGAATATATCCTGCAATAGCACCAAAGATTATTAAAATAAATGTTGAAAAAACTGCAGTGGAAGTATTAATAAATGGATCAGTAATAAAATAATCATCCAAGGTATCCCCTAAGTTTTTAAGAATTACCACCCCAATAATCATTCCTATAAAACCTGAGAGAGTAGTTATAAAAATTGATTCCTGTAAAATCATTCCAATGACTGATCTTGGAGTTGCTCCTAAAGCTTTTCTGACTCCTAACTCTTTTGTTCTTTCTTTAACCACAAAAACCATAATGTTTGAAATCCCAATTATACCTGCTAATAGTGTTCCTAAACCAACAAAAGTTACAATGTATTTTAAAACATTTGCAAACAATTGATTTTGCTCCAATTGTTGAGCAACATTTCTGACATAGATTCCATTTTTATCAGTTGGATCAATAGATTTTTTATTTTTTAAAAATAACCTTAATTTTTTTTCAAAAACCATAGCAATTTTTGCTCCAAGCTTTGGTTTAAAACTTACTAAAATCTGATCTATTTTATCATTACTTTTCTCTAAAAGCTGTCTGGTGGTATACGGCATATAAATAATTCTCTCTTCATTATCACCCCCCTCATCCTGAAAAACTCCCACTACTTTAAACGCTACATCACCAAGAGATATAAACTTACCCAGAGGATCCTCCTGCTTAAATAAATCAATTGCAACCAACCTTCCTATAACTACATTTTTTGCTTTAAGTTTAATATCATTCTCATTTATAAATCTACCTTTCATTATAATAGTTTTTTCAAAATAACTGTGTGAAGGACTTACTCCACGTGTAGGGTAGTTATTTGATTGATTTTTATAGGATGATATTGAATACCTCTGTATTCTTGGAGTAATGTATTGTAAATAAAAAGGAAAATTTAGTTTGATATCCTCAATATCCGAATTTCTGAATTCTATTTCTCTATTTGACTTGAATCCTCTGTAAGGTTTGGATGTTTTTCCTGCAAATAATCTAAGAGTATTAGTAGCATCATCCAAAAATCTCTCCTTAAATGTATTTTCTAATCCNTTTCCAAAACCAAATAGAATAACAAAAATAAAAATACCTAAAGCAACAGTAAAACCAGATAAAAATGTTCTAAGCTTATTTTTTGCTATAGTTTGAAAAATTTCTTGCCAACGATCTAAACTAAACATATTTTGATGCTAATACTTGTTCAACAATCTTATCTTCAACAATAATTCCATCTTTTAATTTTACAATTCTTTTACACATATTTGCTATGTCCTGNTCATGCGTTACTACTAGAATTGTTTTTCCTTCTTCATTTATTTTTTGAATTAAATCCATCACTTCATAAGATGTTTTTGAATCTAATGCTCCTGTGGGTTCATCTGCCAACAAAACTTTAGGTTTTGCAGCCATTGCCCTAGCTATAGCAACACGTTGTTTCTGTCCTCCAGATAATTCACTAGGTAGGTGAGTAGCCCATTCCTTAAGGCCAACTTTATCTAGATAACTTAATGCTACCTTTTGCCTTTCCTTTCTATTTATTCTCTGATAGTATAGAGGTAAGGAAACATTTTCAAGTGCATTTTTATAATTAATTAAATTAAATGATTGAAAAACAAAACCTAAAAACTTATTTCTGTATTGAGCTGCCTTGGTTTCATCTAAATTACTAATGGGGACTTGATCTAAATTATACTCTCCAGTATCAAGAAGGTCTAGCATTCCAATGATATTAAGTAAGGTAGATTTACCTGATCCAGAAGAACCCATAATTGCAACTAGTTCTCCTTCTTTGACTTCAAAATCTATACCTTTCAAAACATGAAGTGAATTTCTCCCCATTTTATAAGATTTATGTAAATTTTTTATTCTTATCATTGATCAAGTTTTTCGGTGCAAATATACATTTTAAAATATGGCATCATTGATATTTCATGTTACATTTTATTTATTAAAAGTTTAATTTTTGAGATATCATTATCAAACTTGAATCTCCTTCAATCTTGAAAATCATATCTCTAAAATTTGGTGGACCAAACTTTGGTTTAACATTATTGGAATTTCCAAATTCTTCTTTTGGGATTCCAAACAGATTAGTGTCCAGTTTACCATTCTCATTATTATCGTTAAAAAATCTTAAAACATATTTTCCCGATCTTAATGAATCAATTTTAAAAATACTCTTATTATTAGTTATTGGAATATTATTAAATGCTAAAATTTGATTTTCGTTTTCGTCTAATAACTCTAAAACAATTGATCCGTTATGATCATTAAGCTCAGTGATTTCGATATTAAGAGAATTATAATCATCCTGAGATGGAAAAAAATTTAAAAAAAATAAAACTATAAATATCATTCTAATCATAATTAAATATTTTATTAGTTTTTAAAAGATTGAAGTTCATTAAAAAAGATTTCAAAAGATCTTTTTCCTTTTGACGTTATAGAACAAGTGGTTAATGGAATATTTCTCACAAATTTTTTTTTGATTCTAATATAGCCTGCTTTGTTTAATTTCTTTATTTGAATACTCATATTTCCTTTAGAAGCTCCAGAAATTTCAATTAGTTTATTGAAACTTGCACTATCTACTGAAATTAAAAAAGAAATTAATTTAAGACGAATAGGGTTAAACAATAATTTTTCTAAATCTTTTTTCATGGATTAGAAGTATACTCTATATTGAATTATAATTCAATTTCATTTTTTGCTTTTGGCACAAAAATCCAAAGTATTATATATATAATTGCAAAACCAGAAAAAACTGTCAATACCCTCCATAAGATAGGATCAATATTAGTATGAATTGCTAATCCATGACATACTCCCCCTAAATAGCCCTTATCCGGATATCTATATAGTTTTTTCATCAAAGTAATTTTTTCATTTTTTATATTTTGGTTTATACCAACCAATCGCTGCACCAATTGCAACACCTACTCCTATCCACGTTGGTTCATTTGTAGCAGCGAAAAATGCTACACCTATAGCAGTGCCAACACCAATCAAATTTGCAGCTTTATTTGGGTTCTTGTTTTTATTATCTGATAACATAAATTAATTGGTTTTAAATTTATAAAGAAAAAAACCTGGTATTAACATACCAAAAGTAACAGCAACCATGTTAACAATTAAATAATTAGTATCTGGATTTGAAATTATACTATAGATAAACATAAAAATAACTATACCTCCAGCTGTTAAGGGTTTAAATTTTATAATTAATCCATTCATTATTAGGACTAGTCCAAGAAGAAATAGAATCACAGGGGTTGGATGAAATGATTTTGTTATCATTGAAATAACTACTATTAATAACCATCCTAATCCAAAAACAGCCCATATGATACCTATTGCTCTTCCAATTATTGTTTGATAACCTATTTTTATCCCTCTTTTAATATTCCATCTTGACATATAAATCATACCAATTAAAGGAAAGGTTACCCAATATATCCAAACATGTAACATTTTTTGGAAAATGAATGATCCAAAGAAATAGTGGATTACACTCAAAATATTAATAAAAATTCCCCAAAAAACTAAGTTATATCCCAATGGTTTAAGATTTTCTTTAGTTTTATTAATAGTATCATTTATTAATTTTATGTGATTATTTGACTTCATTTCAAAAATATAAAATACAAATATAAACTAGTTTATTTAATAAACCATAAAAAAATTAGCTTTTATATATTTTATATACTCTCCAACTAACTAAAGCTACTAAAATATAGGGTATAACCATTAAATATACAATTCCATCATTTATTCCCTTGGCAGTTTGCAGGCCCTGCTCTGACTCTAGTACTGCTCTACACATAGAACATTGAGCACTAACAAAATCATTTAGAAACAATAAAGTTAAAACGAATAAAATTGTTAATCTACTATATTTAATTGACATAATATGGGGAAATCATTAAATATACAATTACTCCAGTAATGGCAATATATAACCAAATGGGAAATGTTATTCTAGCTATTTTTTTATGATCTTCAAATAGTTTTGAGATGGCTCTAACGTAGGTCACAAGAACCATTGGAATAATTCCGATAGATAAAAGAATGTGAGATATTAAAATAAAAAAATAAATACCTTTTATTATACCCTTACCACCAAAAGGTGTTGGATCAGAGGTCATGTGATAAGCAACATACATTAATAAAAAAACAACTGAAAGGGCTATTGAAATTGACATTAACCTCTCATGAATTATGATTTTTTTTTGTTTTATAGCAATATATGCCCAAATTAATATGACTGCTGTCAACGCATTTATTGAGGCATATATGGGTGGGAGAAAACTCAAAGGCTCAACATTAGGTATTCTTATTCCGAATAAAATTGCAACAGCTACAGGTATTGCAACCGAAACTAAGATTATCCATTTTTTATATTTTACAGAAGGTAAATTTATGTCTTTATTATTTTTCACAATTTATTCATTAAATAGTTTTGGAATATCCTCNATAAGCATTTCAGTTCCATCAATTAATTTTTGGTCATCTAGATCAATTCCTAGATAATATACAATNGGGTTTCCGTATGAATCTAATCTTGATCTAATGTAACCTTTTTTATCAATTAGGGCAAAATATCCCTGATGTTCAAATCCATCTGCAACATCAGGATTTATTGATGAAAAAATATTAAATCCTTTATTAGATAAATTATGAACTGTTTTTTTATCAGAAGTTAAAAAATGCCANTTATCAGAAAATACTTCAAATAATTCAGANTACTCTTTTAAAACTTTTGGCTTATCATTATCTGGGTCTATGGTAAACGATGCTATTCCAAAATCATCTCTATGCCCAAACATATTCTCTAATCTTTTCATATTTTTATTCATTACTGGACAAATTGTTGTGCATGTTGTAAAGAAAAATTCTACCAAATAAACTTTACCATTAAAATCTTCATTNCTAATCAATAAGTTATTCTGATTTGTCATTAAAAATGAAGGTACTTTTTTTGCCTCTCCATTAAGTTCGATATAAGATAAAGGTTTTGGATCTGTACTTCTATTGTTTTCAACTATTTTTAAGTTTTTAANNCGGTCAAAAATTGTAGGAAACAAAGCAANTGAAATTATAATCAAAATTAAAATCAGAATTAACCAATAATATTTTTTCATAAATTAATTACCTTAATGAATATTTCTTCAGAGCAAGTCTATACTCGGCTAAAATAACCTTAACATCATCCTCCATTTTATTATTTATTTCTGCTACTGATTGGGCATTATAACCATATAAAAAACCTATATCTTCATCATCATCACGACCTCTTAAATTTTTTTTTCTATCAATAATAAATACATACTTTGTACTGTATAATGAATCCAGATTAATAGAAGTATTGAGACTATTAAAATGTTCACTAATTAATTCTTTTGAACCTTTTAAAAACCTCCACTTAATTAGATCAGTGCCAGCTCCACTAGATAAACTTTCTTTTAAATTATCTATTTTCTCATCTTGATCATAGGTTAATAAAACAACAAATTGAAAATCTTTAAATTTATAAAATCTCTTATATATTTTTTGATTTAAGTTAAATGCATCACCTTTCCTAATATCCAAATTAGAACCCCAATAACATAATATAGTTATATGATTATCAAGCTCTATCGAACCACCGTCATGAGTCTTAAACTTTGATAAATCATTTATTCCGTATGTTAATACAGGTAATTTAGCAAAGTTATTTTTTCCTGAAGCAAAAAAAAGGTAAATAACTACAGGGAAAATAAATAATACTGCAAGCACAAAATTCTTTTGAATTTTTTGTTTCATTCAATAAAAAATTAATAGATTTTTTAAAAATTCCAACTTACAAAACCTTTTTGCATTACATCAAAAATATAATCCCCTTCAAGTAGTATTATAAATACCAAGTAAGGAATTAAGATAATTAAAGGCAAAACAATAGCATTTTTAAAACCAGACCGCTCATCTCTTATATGCATAAAGTCCCAAGCAATATAATATGCTTTAACCAATGTNAAAATTATGAAGATCCAATTTAAAATCTTTGTTTTTAAAAAGGATGTCATTAAAATCTGTGGTTTTAAAATTCCTAAGACAACTTCTATTGTAGTAACTATTGATAAGAAAATTAAAACTCCCCATATTTTTTGTTGATTAGACCTAAATTTAAGATAACCTCTGAATATTGNTAATTTATGTGATTTATGTCCCATATAATTTAAACTAAATAGAAAAAAGTAAACACAAAAACCCACACTAGATCAACAAAATGCCAATATAATCCTACTTTTTCGACCATTTCATAATGTCCTCTTCTTTCATATGTTCCTATAAGGACATTAAAAAATATGATAACATTAATTACTACTCCAGAAAAAACGTGAAATCCATGGAAACCAGTTATAAAAAAGAAGAAATCAGCAAATAAACGGTTCCCGTATTCGTTTCGAATAAGATTAGCTCCCTCAACAACTAATGTTGCACTTTGAATTTTAGAAAGAGAATCATCTCTAGATAATATTGTTTTGCGTCCATCATTGTTAAGTTTTTCGGTACGAATTAATAAATTAGGATTCTCTTCAAAACCAGACTTTACCTCTAGAAGTGTTATCTCAGATAACTTCGATTCTTCTCTAAACCACAATCCATTGCTGCCATCATGAGTAACCCTCTCTGAGGGCAAATTCAAGGCAAATTCTTTGATCGAAGCCCTTTTGCCAGTATCTGCATATACAAACTGTAAAATTTGACCTCCTTTCGTTTCCAATGCTCCATATTCTCCTTTTATAAAATTTTTCCATTCCCATGCCTGAGATCCCACAAAAATTGCACCCCCTATTATTGTTAAAAACATATAAAATGCAACTCGACCTTTTTGCATGTGATGTCCGGCATCAACAGCTAATACCATGGTAACTGAGGAAAAAATTAAAATAAATGTCATCAAGGCTACATAATACATAGGTGCATCAACCCCATGTAAAAAAGGGAAATGATTAAAAACTTCATCTGCAATTGGCCAAGAGTCAATATTTTTAAATCTNGAAAAAGAGTATGCAACAAGAAATCCAGAAAATGTCAAGGCGTCTGAAACGATAAAAAACCACATCATCATTTTTCCATAAGAACTTTCAAATGGCTTGTTTGCACCCCCCCATAAAGATTCATCTTCTGAGTGCTCTCTTGCTATTACATCCATAAAAAATTATATTATTAATTTTTAGCAAATTTATTAATTCTATTTATACAAAACCACAAATAAATACAAATAACACCAAAGAAAATCAAGAAAATGCCAAAACGTAACTCCAAGATCAATTCCAAGAGTATTTGAGCTTGAATATTTATTATTTAATGTATTAAAAAAAACTACAACCAAAACAATTAATCCAGCAAATAAGTGTGCCATATGTAAAATTACTAAGACATATAAAAATGATGTTGTAATTGAACTTTGCGCTCCAGTAAAATAGTAGCCAGAATCTATGATTTGTCCGAAACCCTTAAGTTGAAAGTATATAAATCCAAGTGATAATATCATTGTCAAAATAATACCAATTAAAGCATTATATTTTAAATTTTTGTGAATAAAAGCTTTAGACATTCCAAAAGTCAAACTACTAATTAATATTAATATTGTACTAATTGAAAAGTAAAATGGAACTTCAAAAGTAGAAAGCCAATCAGATCTAGTTGCACTGACAACATAAGCACTTGTTAATCCTGCAAATGTCATTGTCATACTAATCATTCCGATCAGGAGCATCATTTTCTTGGCTTTAATATTTGTCTTTTTCTCTATCATTATATGTAGTTTTAATTACTTAAATATTTATCTAGGATGTATATTAACTGAATAGATGTNAAATAAAATATACTTGAATACATTAAATTTTTAGCTGCAATTTTAGTTTTATTTTTCATTAAGTTGAACGCAAAAATTAACATTGAAATACCACATAATAAAACAAAAAATCCTCCTACAAAAGAAAGATTTAATTTTCCTGTGTATTTTGTCATTGGTAACAATGAAATTATTATTGTCCAAATACTATAAAAAATAATTAAAAATGCACTAGCCTTATCCTTTTTACCAGTAGGAAGCATTTTAAATCCAGCTTTTTTATAATCATCATCAAATATCCAGGCTAAAGCCCAAAAATGAGGGAATTGCCAAAAAAACTGTAACAAAAATAAAACTCCAGGTTCAATTCCGAAACTTCCAGTGTAAGCTACCCATCCTAGCATGTATGGTATAGCACCTGGAATCGCTCCAATAAAAACAGATAATGGAGTAATTCTTTTAAGAGGTGTATATAATATAACATAAAGAAAAATAGATATTGCACCAAAAACAGCTGTTTTAAAATTTAAAAAATATAAAAANATGACTCCAAAAATTGATAATAAGAATCCAATTATCAAGGCCTGTAATGAATTTATTTTTTTTTGGGGAAGAGGTCTACTTAGNGTTCTTTCCATTAAACTGTCTTTATCTTTTTCAATTAATTGATTAAAAGTATTTGATGCTCCAACCATAAAATATCCACCAAAAAAAAGCAACGAAATAGATTTGAAATTTATCGATTCTGCTGCTATTAAATATCCTGCAAGAGAAGAGAAAACCACGCTAAGTGCGAGTCTCATTTTAGTTAGTTGAAAAAAATCAAAAAAAGTTAGTTTCAATAGTTGTCTCTATATATATAGCAAAGATAAATTATGTAGGCTAAATAAAAGCAATTTATCTTATTATAAATGTATTAGACTACTAGGGAAAAAGTTAATTAATTTAGTTTGAATGTAATCGGTATTGAAAAAGGAACCCTAACAGGTCTTCCTCTTTGTTTTCCTGGAGTCATTTTTGGTAGTTTGTTTATGATTCGTGCAGCTTCTTTTTCAAGATTTTTATCTGGTCCACGCATTCTTACACTTCCTATGGTTCCATCCTTATTAATTATAAAACTTACATATACTCTACCCTGAATTCCCATTTCTTGGGCTATATCAGGATATCTGAAGTTTTTTCTAATGTGTTTATTTATTTGATCTTGAAAACAATTACGTCTCTCAGATTTTTTAACTCGTTCACAACCGGGATATATTGGGACATCTTCAATTACAGCAAATGGAACATCGACATCGTCAAATTCTTCTTCAATTTCGACTTCTTCAATTTCAACAATTTCTTCTTGGTCAGTTTCAGTAGATTCAATAACAGTTTCTTCAACTTCTTCTTCATCCTCAACTACCTCGATTACCTCAGGTGCAGGAGGAGGCGGTGGCGGAGGTGGTGGAATCTTAATTTGCTCGGTAATTGGAATATCCTCATCGTCATCATCCTCTACATTTAATGATTCATATCCATAAATTTTNGAATATGTTTTCCACTCTATTGCACGCCAGGTAATTAAAAGAATCAACGATAAGCCTATAACGAAATAGAGAGAGCTATTTTTGGAGAGGTCAGCCTTAGGATTCTTTTTTGGTTGCATGATTATAGACTTTTCAAGTTGCTAAACTAAAAAAAAAATGTAAAAAAACGTCATTAAATTCTTCAATGTTGAAACAAAAAGAATAGAAATAATTTATTCTCCCTTCAAAAGTCTCGCGTATGCCTCAGAATCAAGAAGGGAAGAGATATCTTCTGGNTTAGAAATTTTAATTTTAATCATCCATCCATCTCCATAAGGGTCTTCATTAATGATTTCTGGAGAATCTTCAAGTTTATCATTAAACAACTCAACTGTTCCAGTAATCGGCATAAACAGATCTGATACTGTTTTTACAGCCTCAACTGTTCCAAAAACTGATTCTAGATCAAGAGTTTCTCCTTGAGTATCAACTTCTACAAAGACAATGTCACCTAATTCACTCTGCGCAAAATCTGTAATCCCGATTGTTGCATAATTTCCTTCAATTAAAATCCATTCATGATCTTTGGTATATTTTAGATTTTTTGGAATATTCATTNAATAATTTTTTAATAAACAAATGTAATATTTTACACAATTATTTTACTCTAATTTCCAAAATTATATCTGATNGATATCCCTGATCTAATAGTAGTTTGAGGAAAAGCAGTTGAGATCGCAAATTCAGAAAAATTATGATCATAAAATAAAAGAGCAGTTAAGTTCCTTGAAACTGAATAGTCAGCACTAAACTTAATAGATAGCTGAGTTTGACCGGCGGTTACTTGATTGTTGTCATATTCTAAATTTCTTAATACAGTAAGATTCTTCCTGTAGGAAACATCTGCTTTTAAATTTAAATTACCCTTTAGATTGGTTCTTCTTCCACCTATTCTAGTTATCATTTTGACATCTTTAAATCTATACCCAAATCCAAAGATATATTCACTTCCATAAGATTCAGTTAATAAATTATTATCTAAACTCANAGACAAAGCTCTATCCTTTTTAAGTTCAGCAAGCATTCTAAATGAATTTTTTAATTCTACATCTAATCTTAAAAGTGGATTAAACTGTTCCACAAGATTAATATTAGAGAACACTCTTTCACTAATATAGTTGCCAGATCCATCAAACTGATTATCAGAACTTGGNTCAAAATCTAGATTTGTTTGAAAATTATTAAGNGTGTAGCTAGCTCTGTAGGCGTGAGTAAGTGTAAATCTTTGAAAGACTTTCTTAAAAGACTTTAAACTATTAAAACCCGTAAACTTCATATTCCAATTTGGTAATGAGTTTCGACTTACTGGGTCTAAATCTACATTGTTTGGATTTTTTCCAGAGTAGGCTGAAAAAAANGCACCTATTAAAACCAATTGATTNTTTTTCCCATATCCTTTTGGAAAACCATCTTTATCTAAATTTTGATTTGGTTGAACCAACTGATCATTTAACCTTTTAGCAACTTTAATTCTATTATTCCTAAAGTTTTCAAAAATTGGATTTAATATTCCATTAGATTTTTTAAATGATGTGTTTATTANAATTGTTGAGGTCCCAAAATTACCATAAAAATTAGGGTTTAAAGAAAAATATTCTAAATCTTGAATTATAAAATTTTCAGAATTATTTATTGAGTAATTATTTTCCATATTTAAATCAATTGTCAAATATTTATATGGAATCCATTGAGCTGACATAGTTAACCTATTGTTGTGAATTTTGGTAAATGGTTGATTAAAATTTGGAAAACTAGTTATCCAGCCATTTTTTGCGGCCTCATATCTTATATCAGCTTGATCGCCAAAAGTAAAACCAGTTGTAGGTTTTGTNGTTCCGAGTATTCCAGTCCCTGGGATATAGCCCGGCAGAACAGTTCCATTATTCTCTGAGTAACTAAACTGAATACGTTTAAATGTATTAAGAAAATCCACAATAGATTTCAAACTCTTTTTTTTATTGGATTTAGACTTTTTATTTGGGATATTTTGTGTAGATAATTTAAGACTTGAATAAAGTTTTTGAAATGAAATTGCACCAGTTAAAGTCTTTGTATTTGCATTTTGAATCGTATTTAAATTTCCAAGTTTAGTTCCATCATCAGAAGTTACATTTGAAAGAGCTCTTGACCCTCTTTGCCAGTTAAAATCTCCTGTATATGTATAATTTCCATCTAGAAAATTAAGAAAAGAAAAGTATCTGAAAGGGAGTTTATAATTTAGTGTTAGTGACTGACTGTGATTATCGGTCTCACCCATATCGAATAAATTGTTCCATAGAGGATTCTTGTTATTTAAGGTCTGATCAAAACTTCTTATTATTCTATTATTAGTTGCACTAAAACCAAATCTTAAAGATCTAGTAATGTTATGATTAACNNTNTANTTCCAATCAAACAAAAAATTTCTTTGCTCCAAATCAGGTAAAGACAGTTGNTTGGCAGAGTCAACTCCCTCAGTGTATACCTCTCTAAACCTTTGTGTCCTGANGATTCTATTTATGTTAGAAGTAATTGATAAATCCTTAGGCAAAGGGCTTAAATTGAGATCCATTAACCANTTCCAGTATTGTTTCTGACTTAATTTTTTAGACTTTGAAAAAGGTTGAAGTTCAAACTTTTTAAATGAAAATCCATAATTTAAGGACAGAAATAGATTTTCATCTTTTTGATTTTCAACTTCATAATCATGGTGATACATTGAATTATGAGCGTATGAAAAATCGAAATTTTCTGGACTATAGATTTTTAATTTTTCATCACCAGATTTTAGCTTTCTAATCCCAATTAAACTTATACTTTTTCTTTTAGTATAATCAATTGCCTGATTTCTTATAGAATCTCTCTGAGATTCTCTCGAGGATATATCCATTCTGTCTTTTAGTAAAATATCTTGATAAAAAGGATCATATTCTGGAGTTATTATTGTTTCTCCAACCCCAATATTAAGTGGTATTTGAATTCCCCAGTTAGTAGGTAAAAACTTTCCCATATTTACCTCTGAAACCAAATCATATTGTGAAACTCCTTCTCTATTACTTTGATTTGGAGATTGATCAATTGTTCCAAAGCCTATTGTCGAATATTTTCCAGTAGCAGATATTGAGGCTAAATCCGAAACATTTGCATCCAATGAACCAATAGCAGCCCATCCTCCCCTCGAATCAATTCCAGCTATTCTCAATTCATTGAACCAGACTTCACCACAAAGGGTTTGGCCTAATTTTATGGAGGGGTTTTTTACTCCAATCATTAAACTTCTAATTTTTCCTAAAGATGGATTTCCTTTGACTGCATATTTATATTTTTTTGATCCAGGTAAAGTACTGATTGAGGTGAACTCACTTATTAGATTTAAATCTTCATCATAATAGCTTATTTCATTAAAACTTCTATTTTGTAATGATTTTGCCTTCAATTTTGCAAGAAGGTCAAGTGAAACATCAATAGAGTTTTGATCAGGGATCCAAACCTCTTCAGCACTTAATTTATTTGAGCTATTACCATTGTATTCTGATGGCTTTAGTGGAACCTCAATTTGATAAAAATTATCTTTGTAATCAGTCCCGATTCTCAAAAATGCCACAATTCTGTCATCATATGAATCCATCGAGCCATCACCTGGTAATTTAATTTGTCCAGGTATTGACTCTGCATGCAAAAACATTTTAATTTTTTTATACTGCCTCATGTCAACTTCTACATTTTTAAAAATACCCCTTGAATCCATTGGTTGTAAATCACATACTCTAAACGATAATGATTGTTCATTTTGTCTCACTATGGTATTATTATTATTAATTTGTTCTCGCTGAATTGTTGGGGGTAATACGTAATTAATCGGTATTCTGTTTTCATTTTCTAGAATATTTACTGTAGAAATATCAACTGTTGTGTTTTGACTTTCCACTATGTTTTGATTAATATTTCTATTATACATCCTCCAATCACCTCTTACTAGATCAAGAGTTCCGAAACGAAAAACTACGGGTTGACTAAAACCTTTAATAGCCAATCTGATAAATCTAACTGATCTCAAATCCTCCATATTATTTACTGATTCAAAATAACTGGAGTATTTAGATGATTGATAATACTGTTTTTTAATTGGAATTTTAAATTGAATCCATCTTGTATTTATTTTATCTCCATTTGGAAGATCAACTTTTACATTATCTCTTACATCAGTTATAAATGGATGATTTCCAACAGTCATTGACTGAGAAATAGGAACACGATACTCAAAATAACTATCTATAGTATTCATGCTCTGGTCTCTGTTTATATCTTCACTATCTGGCTCAGTAGTGCTTCCTCTATCAAAATTAGAGAATGCAATAGGAGAGTTTCCCTGTGTTCCATTATAATTTTTGTATCTATCTAAAACATCTCCCTCTGCTGCAACAAAAAACCTGTAGTTATCTCCTGCAGGATCCTCATTGGGACCATTTGTAAATATTTCTTTTTCCTCTGAATCATTTAATCCATCTAGACCAACATCTTGAAGGGCTCTATCTTCCTCAAGAGTATTAAATGCATATAAAAGTGATTGGGTTGCTGGTACTTTACCCCATGAGGTTGTTTGAATTAATTCAGAGGAATTAGCTCCGGGTAAACCATTTTCATATTGTTTTCTACCATCTTTTAAAATGTCTTCAGAAACATTTCCTAAGTGAAAAATTAATTCTCCAGAATTATTCTGATTTTGAATTTCATTGAATGTATCCAGTAACCAAAATTCAATAAATTCAACATTTGATTGTTCAAAATTAGTGGAAGTCAATGGCCTCATTATTGCTCCCCAATTTTCAGATTTATCTTGTTCAAATAATTGATTAACCGAATTATTATAAGGTCCTTTTTCCCCAGGGTAAAATGCCATATCAAATGTTTGTTGAATCGTAGTAGATCCTTGAACTAAATCTTGTTCAGGAAATATTTCATTAATAAAAATCCTTCTTGTTGTATTAAAAGAAATATCATTATTAGTTATTCCTTGTGGACGNCCACTTGTATAGAATATAGGATCAATTGAGTACCAAGCTAATTTAGCTCTACCATAACCTCCAGATAAATCATTATTTTGAGCACCTGATCCTTTAAAATTTTTAAATGGAACACTTGCTAACTTCCATGATGAAAAACCTTTTATGTCAATATTTGTTTGTGCTCCTTCAAAATCATCTATATAAACATTAGCTTCACCATCAAGATTTGTGTTCTTTGGATTTCCAGAAATTAATGAAGCTATTTCTCCTCTAAATGATAATCTTGAAGGAATATCTGACTGTAATGATTTGAACTTGTTTACTAGTCTTGAAATAAATGGCATTTCTTTTGAAAAATTTGTATTAAACCCAATCATGGTATTATTTACTGGTTCAGTACCATAATTAGCCTTTTGAGTTAACGGCATCTCATTCAGATTCATAACAGTCCCACCAACTGCAACATTTTCATTTATTTTATGTTGAATATCTAATCCCGAAAACCTTTTATTTTGCTGATTAAAAAATGTGTTATTTTCCAAAGAAATTGAAATTGGAGTATTCGAAGCTTTTAAACCTTGATCAAGGATCTTAACTCTTCCTATATCATAATTTACAGTGTAATCAATACCCTCTTGCAGTATTCTTCCTCCAGCAGATACTATTACTGAGCCTCTTGGGATATTGAAAGCTCCTACTGATATTCCATCAGACTCGCTAGACGAATATCTTCCTTTAAGTTGAAATTTATTTTTTTCTGATACCTCAAATGCTGCAGCTTTTGTTAATGAATACATTTCTTTAAAAACATATTGTTTTTGATTTTTATTAAAAGTGTTTTCATTGTTATAATCCTCTAACACTTTATTATTTTTTAGAAGGTTAAACAAAAAGTTTCCAAAGGGTTCAACTTTAGGGAAAATTATTCTTCCTGATTGAGGTTCTATAGTAATTCCTGGTATAAAATCAAAAAATCCATCGCCATTTGGTACAGGGTCTTTATATATATTAAGCTTATCTAATCCAAATGTTTTAAGTAAAACCTGATTTTCTAGGTTTTCAGGCCAATAATTCTGATCAATCGGACTTATATAATTAATTGGTGATGGATCTAAATACAAAATATTTAATCTAAAATTTTCTTCAGATAAATTAAATGCACCTGTACTATATATATTTTTCATCATTAAATCCCATATAGGTTGAGACACATCAGTTAAATTACTTTTTAATAATTTTGTTATTAAACTATTATTTTCAAGTTGGGGCTCTTGATCGTCTGAAGTTGAGATAGTGGTTCCCGGAACACTACCGTTTGCAAATTCACCAACTTGGTATACCTTTCCATTGTAAGTATATTGATAAGAAACAGATAGAACTTCATCATTACTTAAACGTTGATTTAATGATATAAAACCTAATCTAGAATTTAAAATATATTCATTTTTCTCTAATTTTCTTGCACTTTCTAAAACTGCATAATCAGTACCTTCTTTAAACTTAGACTGCTCATTTCCAAAACCTAATTTCACAGATGAAATATCTCTAATTTTATTGTTCAAAATCCCACCGTTTTCAATCAAATTTGGATCAAGCTTATTTGTTCCGTTATCTGGTAATATTTTAGAACCCTCGTAAACAAAAAAATTTTCTATATTGGAGCCTATTCCTGTTTTATCTATTTGACTTTCCCCCAAATCCTGAAAAGCAATTATGTTTCTTATATTTTGGGTTTGTGAACCTCGATTGGTCACCCAAACTTCAATCCTGGTTATTTGAATATTTGAATTAATGTAAGGGTATGTTTCTAGAGCTGAATCATACTGATCTCTAAAAAATTGACTAAGAAAATAATGTCTATCTTCCTCATAATCCAAGGCAAACACCTCAAATTCTTGGATAGTACCTCCTCCTTGAGAAACAACTTGCTGAGACTGTGACCTTTGTTCTGAAAAAACTGCAGTAACATTTGTTTTACCAAACTTTAAATCGGTTCTAATACCAAATAAACTTTGGGCTCCTTGAATCAAATTACTGTTTAACGGCATACTTATATTTCCAATGTCAATATTTTGAAGAATTCCATCCTCAGTGACCTTTCCATCTAGATAATCAGCAACATCAGTTCCGACTTGAGTTGGATCATTTAAATATTGATTGCCCTTGTTTTTTAAATCTAAAATTTTATTTTTTGCGTCAATCAATTGATCTTTGGAATTGTCTAACTTATTCTCTATGTCATAAATTTTATTATTAATATTCTTTTCATCTAGTCTATCATAATTAAATGGCTCCCTTGCCTTTGGGGGATTATATTGCACTTTAATTAAGTTTTGAAAGTCAAATGTTGATTCAGTATCGTAATTAGCTGTAAGTTGAAGCCTATTCCCTATTTTTCCAAGAAGACTTAGCGTAATCCTTTGATCAAAATCAAAGCTCAGATTTCTTCTATTTCTCGGAGATGCAGCAGGATTATCATTCTTTTGATATCTAAGACCTAAATCCAGACCAATTGATCCCTGTGGATTAATTTCAATTATATCACTCCCAAAAATACTTTGAAAATACTTGTTATTTATATATAATTCAGGTAGAAGATTCTTTTGGACTTCTTCCAGCCCTAATGATTTTCCGCTTATTGCAAGTGTTTTTTGTTTAAAATAGCTTTTAATATTTTTTGATAATATCAATTTTTCATACTGATCTGGTGTTAAAACTAATGGAGAATTAATTGGATAACTTCCAATTGTTTTAGATAAATAATACCTGTCTGTTTCTGGGTCATAAGTATAATTATCTTCCACAAAAGAAGAATCAGGAAATGAAATAATCATTTTTGGATCTACCTGATCTACTTTACTATCTTGGGCAAAAAGATTATATCCTACAAACAAAAACAGTATAGGGAAAAATGAGAGGTTAAAATTAAAAAACTTACTCTTAATCAAACTTATTTTAAAGCTTATTCAAGGCTAACTTTATTAAAGTCTCTACGGAGCTTTCAGGATCGCTTTGAATTAGGTTATCAATTACTTTTTCAGAGTTTCTTCGGTTATATCCAAGAACCTCTAAAGCTGATAACGTTTCTTCTTTATTTGTATTGTTTGATTTTTGGGAAATTTCATCAATTCCATAAAGATTTTTAATTTTATCTTTAAGTTCAATAATTACTCTTTGAGCTGTTTTAAGACCGATCCCTTTAACGGTTTTAATTTTGTTCACATCATCACTTAAAATTGCATTTTGTACATCTTTTGGGGATAATGAGGATAACATTGTTCTGGCGGTACTAGTTCCAATTCCAGAAACGCTAATCAATAATCTAAAAACAGCCCTCTCAAGTTCGGTCATAAATCCATATAATAGATGAGCATCTTCTCTGATTTGCAGGTGGGTATAAAGCTTTATCTCCTCTACATCATTGATCTGTCCAAAGGTGTACAATGATATGTTTACTTCGTATCCTACTCCATGACATTCTATAACTAAATGTGTAGGGTGTTTTTCTATTAATTTTCCTTTTAATTGAGTTATCATATCATTTTCTTTTTTGTTGAGAATCAACAACTGCAACAGCAGCCATATTAACAATTTCTTGAACTGAAGCCCCTAACTGAAGGATATGGACTGGGGCATTTAAGCCCATTAAAATTGGACCAATAGATAAATTTCCATTTAGCTCTTTCATTAGCTTATATGTTATATTTGCGGAGTCAAGATTAGGGAATATTAATGTATTGACATTTTTATTAGTTAAATGAGAAAACGGAAACTTACTTTTTAACATTTTTTTATTTAATGCAAAATCAGATTGGACTGGCCCATCAACATCTATATCAGGGTAATATCTATGTAAAATTTTTACGGCATTGGAAATTTTTGTTGCCTCAGTAAACTCTGAAGATCCATAATTTGAAAATGAGAGCATTGCTAAAACAGGTTGTAATCCAAACATTTTAACCGTTTGGGAGGTCATTTGAGCAATTTTAGCCAATTCTTTAGAGTTGGGATTTATATTCAATGAGGTATCAGATAAAAAAATAGGACCCCTTTTTGTTAGCATAAGGTTTGTTGCGGCAACTCTTCTTACCCCTTTTGCTGGACCAATTGATTCTAATATAGGTTTAATAACTGCTGGATAATTTCTTGAGTACCCAGATAACATAGCATCTGCATCACAATTTTTTACCATCATGGCTCCAAAATAATTTCTCTCTCTTAGGAGTCTTTTAGAATCCTCTAGGGTTACTCCACTCCTATTCCTTTCTTTCCAAAAGATTTCTGCATATTTAGTTCTTAATTTTGATTGATCAGTTGATTTTGGGTCAATAATATCAATATCTGCGTCAAATTCAATCGTTTTCATCAAATTTTTAATGGTTGTCTTATTTCCAAGTAGAACTGGAACAGCAATACTTTCTTCATATACTATTTGGGCAGCCTTAAGAACATCAAGTTGGTCTGCCTCTGCAAAAATCAATTTTTTTGATTTTCTTCTAGCTCTAGTATGAAGTAGCCTTACCAATTTTTGATCGTTATCTAATCTTAATGCTAAATTTTCTTTGTATTTATCCCAATCCACAATTGATTGCTTTGCTACACCAGAGTCTATTGCAGCTTTTGCTACTGCGGGAGGGATTTCAGTAATTAGTCTAGGGTCAAATGGCTTGGGGATAATATATTCTTTTCCAAATGAAAGTTTCATTTCACCATATGCAATATTTACTTGTTCAGGAACAGGCTGTTTTGCTAAATTGGCAAGAGCTGTAACCGCAGCCATTTTCATTTCCTCATTAATTTTAGTAGCTCTCACATCCAGTGCACCTCTAAAAATAAATGGAAAACCTAAAACATTATTTACTTGATTTGGGTTGTCAGATCTTCCTGTAGCCATAATTACATCATCTCTAGTTGAGCAAGCTGTTTGGTATTTAATTTCTGGGTCAGGGTTTGCCATTGCAAAGACAATTGGATTATCTTTCATTGACTTCAACATCTTTACACTCAGAATATCAGGCTTTGATAATCCAATAAAAACATCTGCATCAACTAAAGCATCTTCNAGTGTTTTTAACTTTAAATTCGTAGAAAATTCAGATTTTTCTTTACTCAAACCTTTTCTATCATTTCTGATAACACCCTTGCTATCTGTCATTATTATATTTTTTCGTTTCGCACCAAATGACTGATATAATCTTGTACATGAAATAGCAGCGGCACCAGCCCCTGATATTACAATTTTTACCTTTTCAATTTTTTTATTAGCTAATTCCAAAGCATTAATTAAAGCAGCACAAGATATTATAGCAGTGCCATGTTGGTCATCATGCATTACAGGAATATCTAGTTCTTCTTTTAAACGTCTTTCGATTTCAAAAGCTTCTGGAGCTTTTATATCTTCCAAGTTAATTCCTCCAAAAGTTGGGGAAATAGCTTTTACGGCAGTTATAAAAGCCTCAGGATCCTTTTCACCTATTTCAATATCAAAAACATCAATATCAGCAAAAATTTTAAATAATAATCCTTTACCTTCCATTACAGGTTTTGATGCATTTGGACCAATGTCACCTAATCCGAGAACTGCTGTTCCATTAGATATAACTGCCACTAAATTTCCTTTATTAGTATACTTGTATACATTATTTTCTTGTTTATCAATTTCTTTGCAAGGAACAGCTACACCAGGTGAGTATGCAAGAGCCAAATCTCTTTGAGAGTTGTATGGCTTTGTTGGGATAATTGCTATTTTACCAGGCTTTGGTTTTGAATGATAAATAAGTGAAGCTTTTTCATCCTTCTTACTCATATACTAGAATTTTTTTATAAATAACATACAAGTTAGTCTATATCAATAGAAAACTAGAAATAAATTTTAATTTAATTTAGTTTGGATTTTGTTAACNATGTATGAGCCCACTTTTTCTCCCTGAATAACTCCTTCATCGATTGCCATCATATAATGGATTCCTCCATATAATCTCGATAAAGCGGCCTCTTCAGAAGCATGAATAAAAGATTCATAGGTTCTTTCAGGTAAACCATATTTTAATTCGGTAGTATCTACGAAACTAAAATTTTCACCATATATATCAGTCAAAATAACTGCTGCTGCTCTAGAAATTACTGAATGTCCGCTTGTATACTCAGGAAAAGGAGGAGTTTGAAGTACAGGCGTCCATTGATCATCATAAAACTTATTAATCAAGGTTTCTGGACGAACAACTAATGTTTTCCATTTATCATTCCANCACGCAATAAATGAATCAAAAAGTGCAATTGAAACATTTGCATATGCATTTACAGTTTCNAAAAAATCACTTTTATTTTTCCTAGATGCAATTGCAGTAATTCCAATCCAATGACCGCCAGGTGTAATTTTTTTTGTAGCGATCATTGCATGACCAGTGTGATGAGTTACATATGGATTGCAATCCCAAAAGCTAGCTTTATTTAATTGATCATTTGTTAAATTATCTCCAATCTCGTATACCTGTTGAAGTTGTAGCTGAAAAGGACTCCCTTTTGTTAAATCAAATTTTAGTGGAGGTTTCGAAGGAAACATATTGGCTGAATCAATAACCATNGTTCTAATCTTNCCCCAATGAGGTTCAATTCCATCCATATAATCGGGGGGGGTTGGTTTCCAATAATTATCAGCTTCCTTGATTGAATATTTTGGATAAGTCCTTGTTATATCATAATTATCATTTTTAGCCCAAGTAAGAATGTGATTAGCCACATACTTTCCAAATTTTTCAGAGGCTTTAATTGTTTTGTANNGAATATTTAGATTTTTTATTTTTTTNAGAAAATTCTTATTTAAGGATTCCATTTTTTCTTTTGAAAAAATAAATTTTTTTCCAACCTCATTAAAAGCATAAAGAGCAGCTAAATTTGAATTAATATTTTTCTCTTTTGAGTAAACTATTTCTTTCAATCCATTAATTTGTCCGCTAAGAGATCTATAAGATTCTGGATTTAAAAAACTAATAGTCTCATATGCTGCTATAGATGGATAGACATAAATCCTCGATGCAACAGGTGGAGAAAAAATGTCATAGACAATAACATCAGTAAGGTTTTGCATTGCTTGATGAAAAAGCTCGGGATCATTTAATTTTTCAATATTGTTATCATCGTTTGAACATGAAATTACAGACAATGATATTAATAAAANAAAACTAAAAAATCTCATTTTTGAAGATGNATATGTATTTAAAAATTTCATTAATCACTTATAATTTATAATAATTTAGAATTTTTGCAAATTTAAAAACTATATGTGATTAATAGGTTAATTAATCACTTATTTATGTATTATATCTATTTTTCTTAATTTTGAAATTAAATAATTTTGAATGGACCTCAATACATCTTTCCAAATTCCTGGGAGAACAGAAAAGTCACGTTTCGAAAAAATTGATACAAAGGTTTTTGGATCGGCTGAAATTGCCTCAAAAGCAGTTGCAACTGAAGTAGCTGAACTAATTAAAAATAATAAAAAGACTGTACTAGGTCTAGCTACTGGCTCNTCTCCCATCGGAGTTTACAGAGAATTAGTTAATATGCACAAAAATAATGGACTTAGTTTCAAAAATGTTATAACCTTTAATCTCGATGAGTATTATGGTATTAAAAATACTGATCCTCAAAGCTACCACTCATTTATGAATCAACATTTATTTGATCATATTGATATCAATAAAAAGAATATTTTTATACCTAATGGGGAAATTTCAGAAAAAAATATCGAAAAATATTGTATAGACTATGAAAAAAAAATAGACTCGTTTGGTGGGATAGATCTACAATTACTTGGAATTGGAAGAACAGCCCATATCGGCTTTAATGAACCTGGGTCTCACGAAAACTCTGCAACTAGACTTATTAGCTTAGATCCAATAACAAGAGAAGATGCCTCAATTGATTTTAATGGATTAAGTTTNGTTCCATATAAGGCAATAACAATGGGAATTAGTACTATTATGAAAGCAAAAAGAATCATCTTGCTTGCATGGGGTCACAAAAAAGCGAAAGTAATTCAACGTTCAATTGAACATAAAATAGAAAGTAATTATCCTGCNNCTTTTCTACAAAATCATAATAATTGTACTTTTGTTATTGATTATGAGGCAAGTGCTGANCTAACAATAAATAAAACACCGTGGCTTGTTGGAGAATGTAATTGGAATAACAGGCTTAAAAAAAAAGCAATCTCATGGTTAAGCCGAAAGGTTTCAAAACCAATACTAAAATTAACTACTAGAGATTATAATGAATTTGGACTTTCAGGTCTTCTTGCAGAATTCATGGGTTCTGCATATGATTTGAATATTTGGATGTTTAATCAATTACAACATACCATAACTGGTTGGCCCGGTGGAAAACCCAATTCTGATGACTCTAAAAGACCTGAAAGAGCTAAGCCTTCAAAAAAAAGAGTTTTGATTTTCAGTCCACATCCTGATGATGATGTGATTTCAATGGGAGGCACTTTTGCAAGACTAATAGAACAAGGCCACGAAGTTCATGTGGCATATCAGACCTCCGGAAATATTGCTGTTAGTAATGATGAAGTTCAGAAATATATAGAAGTTTCTGAGAGTTTTGTTAACCTTCCAGATAATNTAAAAAATATAATTTCAAATAATGGTTTTTTGAATATAGATTCTAAAGATCAAAGAAGAAAAAAACTAAGNTTAAAAATAAAAGGTGCAATAAGAAGAAGTGAATGNATTGGAGCNGCAAGGTTTTTAAATCTTCCAATTAGCAATCTTCATTTTATGAATCTTCCGTTTTATGAAACTGGAAAAATTTCTAAAAATGATCCTGATCAGAATGATATTAATAAAACTACTAGCCTAATAAAAAAAATTAAACCACATCAAATTTTTGCAGCNGGNGATTTAGCTGATCCTCATGGAACTCACAGAATATGTTTAGATATTATTTTTGACTCGTTAAAAATTGTAAAAAATGAGTCTTACATGAAGGATTGCTGGTTATGGCTCTACAGAGGAGCATGGCAGGAATGGAGTATTGAGGATATAGAAATGGCGGTTCCATTAAGTCCAGATCAAGTTTTNCAAAAAAGAAATGCAATTCTTTTTCATCAATCNCAAAAAGACAAAGTAATGTTTCAAGGAGAGGANAACAGAGANTTTTGGTTAAGGGCTGAGGAAAGAAATCAAAAAACNGCNAAAAGTTTTAATAAACTAGGTNTTGCTGAATATCAAGCTATTGAAGCATTCAAAAGANANCATTTTCATTAANTTATTTAGATTTAAACANTAAAGAATTGTTNTTNTTTTGGGTAACAAATAAAGCATTTNTNTTATTAATCCTTATTAATTCNATTGAACGNCCATAGAATGGNACATCAAAACCACTNGATTTCTTTGGTATTATNTCAAAATCAAAACCTTCTTTANACCTTAGAACTGAACCTTGAAATGAATTTCTAGGACCGGTAAAGACCTCATATGCATTGTCATTACCAATAAAAAAAATTTCCTTTGATCCATCATCGTTAATATCGACTACTTTTGTATCAAAAATAGGTGAAAACTGAACTTCAACTGGAAGGATGTGCTCCACAAATTTTCCATCATTATTTTCATAAATAGTAGTTTTATAGTTGTGTATCTCNAGCGTTTTGGAAATTTTTTGTTCTTCTTTATTTAAAATCTTATCCATTGAAGCTTTNGAATATGACTCATAATTAATGAAGTCACTTTTCTTCTTTTGAATTTGATTTAAAAAGTTGTTTCTCAAATGTATTGGAAAATAATCTCCCTCACAAAAATGAAAAACTAAGGGTTCTGGTCTCCCATTTCCATTATAATCACCATATTTCATTATTAAAGGTTTATCTTTTGAAATATTATACGGTGTGTTTTTTCCATGGTTTCCAGCAATTAAATCTAAATCTCCATCACCATCCAAATCATTCATTTCTAAACTGTTCCAAAAACCATTGTTAGTCTTTGGAAAATANGATTTATCATATATAAATTTATTGTCATTTTGATTAATAAGGACTTCGATTCCCATCCACTCTCCACTTAAAATAACATCTNTTTTATTATCATTATTAATATCAATTATTTCAGCGTCAGTAATCATCCCTAAATATCCTTTTTCAGGTAAAAATANATCTGAAATATCTTCAAAATTTCCATTTTTATTTTCTAATAAATATGTCTTTGGTGAATCCGGGTAACTATTTGGCTTCACTCTTGATGTTATCAATAAGTCAATATCCTCATCGTTATCAAAATCAAAGGGAACTATTTTGGAGGTAACTTCGTATAAATCTGGTAGTAAGTTNTATTTTGTAAAGTTTCCTTTGCCATCATTAATAGCCAAAACATCAATCAACGAAATAGAATCTTTGGATCCATTATGACCATATCCTAAATATAAATCCAAATCATTATCATTATCAAAATCAAATAAACTCATTGCTGTAAGTTCTTTATCCTTTGCATCAATTAGTAATGTTTTACTATTAAAACCATTTNCATTTTGAAAAAATATTTTACCTTTTTGACCCATTGCCCCACCGACTATAATATCATCTAAAGAATCACCGTTGATATCACCNACAATACTTGATGGCCCTTCATTTGTGTAAACACGTTGTTGAAGTTCATAGTCAAAAAAATCATANCTCTTATTTTCTCTGTGCTTAAATTGTAAAATTGTGTCTTTTGATAGTTCTAACAAGGGCTTTTTTGNGTCAATTATATTTGATATTGAATATTTTTTTTCTAAATTATAATTAACNGTAATTTCTTGATTTATTTCTAAATCTTTTAAAACAGAATATTCTTTTGAATTCCATTTTATAACTAGGGAATCTATTTTTTGAACTCCATTAACNCCAAAATGAATCTTAGGGCTCAANCTTGAAAGGTAGCCNCTGTGGGGATTCATGGTCCCTTTCTGCTCTAAAGAATCATTATAGTATATATTAGTTTCACTGTGAAGGGATTGATAATTATTTTTGGAGCCTATTAAATTTAATATTAAGTAGGAAGGGTTTGAATTAAGCTCATTTCTATAGATAAAAGCTTTATCGTTCAAATTATTAACAACAATGTCTAAATCCCCATCNTTGTCTAAATCTCCGGTTGCCTGACCATATGAATATGATGGTTTTTCCATATTCCAAGATTTAGTAATATCAAAAAAATCATAGTTGCCAGAATTTAAAAACATAACATTTGATATCTTAACTCTNGGAATTAANTCAAGAAAATCTTGAGTGGTTGCNAAAATNCTTTCATAACTATCTCTATAATTTATAAAATCAAGATCCGTTAGGTCTCTAGGAAAACCATTTGTTACATGAAGGTCTTTTTTTCCGTCATTATTAAAATCAGCAAATATTGGAGACCAACTCCAATCAGTATTGTGAACCTTACTTAATTGACTAATCTCATTATAATCATTAAAATCATTTACATAGAGACAGTTTCTCATGTATTGAGGTTTTTCTTTATAAAGATCTAATAGATCGTAAAAAAGAAAATTACTTTTTGAAAACATTTTTTTTGTTCTACTTAAAGTCCTTGGAAGCATATCTAAGGTAATAACATCATCAGAGCTGTTATTATCAAAGTCAGCTACATCTATACCCATAGAACTAAAACTTTGGTGTTTGAAATATGAAACTATATCTTCTTTGAAGGTTCCATCTTTTTGATTGATGTATGCTGAGCTACTAGTCGCAAAATCATTTGAAACAAAAATATCTAGCCATCCGTCGTCGTTAATATCAAAAATATTAGCAGATAACGAATATCCATCGTTCAAAACACCTGCGGGTATTGTGATGTCTTTAAATGATTTGCCGTCAATATTTTCAAATAGAACGTTTATATTATCATTAATTAGATTGGAGGAAGTATTTCTTTTACTTAAAACATCTCCCCTATTGGTAAAGAAATTATTTATTAGATAAATATCATTATCACCGTCATGATCAAAATCAAAAAAATAGCTATTAATTGTATATCCGTCATAATCTAATCCATATTCTTTAGCCTTATTTTTGAATAATGGAATACTATCCTTATTAACTCCTTGATTTATTAAAAGAATATTTTTTCTGTCAATAGCATCACCTTTTCCTGAAACTGAAATATACATGTCGGGCCAATTATCGTTATTTATGTCAATAACTGAAACTCCCATACTCCATGATCCCTCACACTCTGTTTTAGAAACAGATGAAACATCTTTGAAAACAAAATTTCCTTGATTTAAATAGAGTTTATTATTAACTACGTTTCCTGTAAAATATATATCTTCTTTACCGTCTCTGTTGAAATCAGCAATAGCGACTCCACCCCCATTATAGATATATTCATAATTTAATATATTTAAACTATCAGATTCAATCACTTCATTATTAAATGAAATATTGGAGTGTTTTTCTGGGACCAATACCATTTCATTTTTTTTCCCACACGAAATGAGAAATATAGAAAAAAAAATCACTCTAATATTTAGGTTGATCATATAAAAAATTTGGATTGTAAAAATAAAATTAAAAAGCCCCTTTAACAAGGGGCTTTTTATAATATACTAAAATTTTAAATTTTAGTGGCCAGGATTTTGAGTCAGAGTGCCATTACTTTGGTCAATCGCCTGAAGTGGGATTGGAAAGTAAGTATGCTTAGCTTCAAAAACTTGTCCTTTAGCAAAAGTTGTTATTGTTGCAGACTCATTAGCTATGTATGCAGCCATGTGAGCAGGCATATTACCCCATCTTACAAGGTCAAAGTAACGATGTCCTTCCATTGCTAATTCTAATCTTCTTTCAAATCGAACAGCCTTACGAGCTGTAGCTTGATCTGTCCAAGGAGTAGTATATAACTCGATTGAAGGATTAGTTCCCGCAATAGGAGTCATACTTTTAGCTCTTTGTCTAATTTGATTAACTAAAGTTCTTCCCCTTTCAAGGTTACCTGTTTCAACAGCAGCTTCAGCAGCCATCAGAAGGACGTCTGCATATCGCATGATGTGGTAATTTATACCTGATAAATTTTGACCCCATCCACCTTGAGCAAAGTTGTTAGCATCATCAGCCTGGAATATATTCTTCTTGGGTAAATATGGTCCTGAGATATCAGAGAAATTTGCACGAATCCATCCTTTTCCTTCGTGGATACCATACCCGTTGTAGTCAACTCCTCTTCTACCTACTGTAAAGTCAAGACGTGGATCAACTGTAGCGGTTGGCAATGTAAAAGCTTCATCACTATTTATTCCGTAGTCATGATCCATTGCGGAACTTGCTTGAAAAGTATCTAACATAGGTAACCCAGCTTGTGTTTGGTATGCATCAACTAAATCTTGAGTTGGTTGATAAAAACCACAGCACCATCCGAAAGCTGCAGGGTAATTTAATGCACCAGTTGCGTTACCTTGTCTTACCTGTCCATCATCAGCAGAATACTGGATAGCAAAAACTGCTTCTGGACCATTTTCAGTCTCTGATCTAAAGTTATCTACTAATTGTGGGTGAAGTGCGTACTGACCAGAACTAATTACAGCTTCTAGGTTAGTTGACGCTTGTGCCCATTCACCTTTAAAAAGATGTACTTTACCTAAGAAAGCCTGTGCAGTTGAGGAGACAGGTCTTCCCATTCCAGCATAATCCGCACCTCTTGTAGCAGGTAGGTTTGCCATGGCATAACTGAAATCAGCAGCAATCTTATCGTAAGTTAAAAGTGTTTCTCCACTGTTAGGAACACTATACTCTAATGCTGCAGCTAACTCTGGAGTAACATCTGGCACATTTGCATAGTGCTTGATTAATTCAAAGTTGTAGTGTCCTCTCAAGAATCTAGCCTGAGCGTTTTGAACCACATAAGCTGAAGGGTCATCGCTACTTGCAATTAGGTTAATAACTGAATTAGCACGATTGACTCCGGCAAAAAGAACTCCCCAACGAGCGAGGAAATATCCATTGGCAGTTTGCCAATTATAAAGCTCTAGTGAGTATAAATCTGGTTGGTCACCATCAGTACTACCTTTGTGAGCATCATCGGATGCAACATCCATTACCCAGTTATCAGCACTTCTTCCCCAACCATTACCGAAACCACTATTTCTAACACCATCCAAAACTGAATAAGTTCCAGTAAGTAGTAGATCAATACCTTGTGCATTAGCCAATTGTGAGTCATTTAATGATCCAATTGGATCTACATCAGTAAACGATTCAGAACATCCAACTGTGAAAGTTAAAAGTCCTATAAATAATATATATATTTTTTTCATTGTTAAATTTTTGTTGTTTTTGTTTCTATACTTTTTTAAAAACATTTGAAATTAAATTAAAATAATTTATGTTTTGTAAAAATTTTATAGTTTTTTCTTATAGTTAAATATCTTTTAATTATTAGAAGTTTATCTGAACTCCAACCGAGAATATTCTTGGTGCTGGATAAGTTCCTTCATCAACTCCTATAGTTATAGGACCTCTTCCTGCAACTTCAGGATCCATTCCAGTATAATCTGTTATGGTAAATAAATTAGTCGCAGTTCCATAGATTCTCAACATATCAATACTTCCTAATCCTGAGGCAGCTAATGCATCTGAAGGAACAGTATATCCTAATTGTAAAGATCTAAGTCTTATGTACGAACCGTCTTCAACAAAGAATGAGTTTGGCTGAGTTTCAGCATTCTGCACACTCATTGATAAAGCTGGTTGATCAGTNTTAGTATTCGTAGGTGTCCAAGAATTTAANACTGCATCTGTTCTACCACCGTGAACAAACGTTGGGAAGTGAGTAAATATTTTTACCCAGTTGTAAATATCATTTCCTTGTGATCCGTTAAAGAATAATGATGCGTCCCAGTTGTTGTATGTGAANCTGGCATTNAATCCNAAGGTAAAGTCTGGATGTGGNCTACCAATCACAGATCTATCCGAGTCATCTGTCACACCATCGCCATTAGCGTCTANAAAGTTAAGACGNCCNGTNGAAGTTAGACCATCATGTGGCTTACCATAGAAAACTGATATTGGCTCACCAGGCATGAATCTTGTAACNGCTCCTTCTCTGAAACCAACTCCAGAAATAAAGGCATCGTTCACNGTTGAATTTACCATGTTTTNATATGAAGCTATGTTAAAGTCNANACTNTANCCAAATCCACCACTTGTTTCATTGGAATAATTTAGAGTAACTTCATANCCTTTNTTNTCAACTTCTCCTGCATTTACATAAGGNGCAGATGCGTCAATTGCAGTAGTATTTATAAGAGAAGTATCTTGAACNATNAGATCTTTTGTTGTCATAACAAAGTAATCTATACTTCCTGATAATTTACTATCCATCATTGAGAAATCTAGACCTATNTTGCTAGTAACAGATGTTTCCCAAGTTAAATTAGGATTTCCAACACTTGTTAATGCAGCACCAGTAGTTACATTACCTCTTGCTCCTGTGAAAGAGTAGAAAGCNGTGCTTTCATTAAGTGAAGAAATNTTNACNTCAGGNTTANNNGCAGTTANTGATTGGTTTCCTATTTCACCATATGATGCTCTAAGTTTTANATTATTAATTAGNCTACTACTAAAAAAGTCTTCTTTATCAATAACCCATCCAAGACTTANGTTTGGAAANATATCATCTGCATACTCTTTGTCAAATCGTGANCTAATATCCTGTCTAACACCTCCAGATATCAAGTATTTTCTTTTAAAAGANTAACTAAAGTTTGCAAACTGTGAAGACAAAGTATTCATNCTCTCATATCCACTTGTATCAGGAGTACCAGTACCTGTGGAAAGAAGNACAAATGAAGGAGAGTCNAATAAAAACTGATTTCTATTGATGTNCATTCCCTTGATGTAGCCTTTTAGAGCTTCATAACCAGCAAGAATATCAAATGCATGATCTCCAAGAGTAGCATTGTAGCTAAGAACATTTGTCCATACCCACTCGTATTGATTAAAAGACTGCTCATTTAAATTACCACCCGAGTTAGTTTCTCCTTCAGGNGTATAGTCAGCAAANNNNCTTCTCATGAAGGTTCTNGTTTGACCTCCAAATGTNGTTTTNAGTTTTAGNTTTTCTAAAATACCACNTAGATCTATTTCANTGTANACATCACCAATAATTCTTGTGCTTTTATTNTAATCATCAGCTGNTCTTACGTGAGTTGCATANGGGTTATCNGAGTTACCCAAGTTATTTGAAGTAACNTAAATACCTGCTAAATCTCCGTCTTCTTCAAAAAGGGGAACTAGAGGNGACATTCTCATAGCTTCTTGTGTNTATGCTCCATGAGCTTGCTCTTTATCTGTAGTAGCAGCTAGGTGTTGTCCNAAAGTAAATATACCNGCTCTGAACTCAGAGTTGAGTCTAATTCCATATCTTTCATAACCTGAATTAGGAATAGTACCTTCTCTATCCGTATGATTAACATTAAATAAGAAGTTACTATCCTCAGAACCATTAGATACGGATACGTTAATATCTGAAACAGCCCCTGGGTCAAAAATAGCATCAAACCAGTCTGTTCCGTTTGGATTAACCTTTACGACATTTCCTCTGGTATTTCCTTGGATAAATTGAGGAACAACTGGAGTAGCTCCGCTTCCATACTGAACATGGTTAGGCTGAAGACCATCATTTGCATAACTTTGCCATAACATTTCTCCGTGTTGTTGAGCGGTTAAAAGGGTTGGAAGGTTGGTTGCATTAGCGATACCATAGGATGCATTAACAGAAACTTTAGTTCCTGAAGTGCCTCTTCCATTCTTTGTTGTAATAAGTATAACACCATTTGATGCTCTTGCTCCGTATATCGCAGCTGCACCATCTTTAAGTACACTTATGTTTTCTATGTCAGCAGGATTAATACTGTTTAGCACGAATCCATCCTGAGTTTGAACCCCATCGATTACGTATAGAGGGTCGTTGTTGTTCGGTGTACCGTAACCTCTAATTCTTACAACAGGCGCAGCACCAGGCTGACCACTGTTTGTAACAGTAACACCAGCTACTCTTCCTTGNAGTGCTTCAGCGGCATTCGCTACAGGAACTTTAACGGCTTCTCCTACATCAACTGTAGCAACAGAACCGGTAATTGATCCTCTAGCTTGAGATCTATATCCTGTTACGATAATTTCGTCAAGNGCAGAATCTGCAGCAAGGGTTACATTTATTTGATCTTGGTCACCAACAGCNATTTCTTGAGTTGCAAAACCAACAAAGGATATTACTAAAANATCTCCTGATGATGCNTCGATAGAATAATTTCCATCAAAATCAGTTGATGTACCTCTGTCAGTATCTTTAACCTGCACTGTTGCCCCAGGTAGGGGACCATCTTCGCTCACTACAATACCTGTTATAGTTTGAGCATACATTCCAACACTTAATAAAAAAGATATAAGTGTCAGTAACGAAGTCTTGAAATTGTTTTTCATTCTTTGCTTATTTTTTGGTTAATATGTTTGATTTAATAAAATCGTAGATAGCAATAATACAACATTGTTTTAAAACTCACAAGTAATTTTAACTTTTCTAAATCTTATGAAAAGCCTTTATTTTTAATATTTTTACATAAAAATTATTAATTTATTGGATAAAAACTATTCTTCATGACTCTTTATTGTAGATTTGATAAAAATGAACAAAAAAATGAAAAAATAATAGGGTTTCTTCAATTCNTGGGAATTATTACTCAGAATAAACCCTTTTGATTATCCTTTATTATACCTAAATGCTTGTATGCTCTTTCAGTAACCTCTCTTCCTCGAGGAGTTCTTACCATGAAACCCTGCTGAATTAAAAAAGGCTCATAGACCTCTTCAATAGTTTCGCCATTTTCAGCTACTGCAGTAGCAAGAGTTGAAATTCCAACTGGTCCACCTTTGAATTTATTTATTAGGGTTGTTAGAATTTTATTATCCATTTCATCTAGACCGTAATCATCAACATTCAATGCATTCAAGGCATACTTTGTGATCTCTAAATCTATATGCCCATCACCTTTAATTTGCGCATAATCCCTTACTCTTCTCAAAAGGCTATTCGCAATCCTGGGAGTTCCTCTACTTCTACTTGCAATTTCTATAGAGGCTTCATTGTCTATTTTTACTTTTAAAATATCTGCACTTCTNTGAATAATTGTAGAAATTATTTCAGCTGAATAATATTCCANTCTACTTGTTATTCCNAATCTTGCTCTCATAGGAGAAGTCAACAATCCAGATCGAGTTGTCGCTCCAACTAAAGTAAAAGGATTTAAATTAATCTGAACAGATCTTGCATTTGGACCTGTCTCTATCATTATATCTATTTTATAATCCTCCATTGCTGAATACAAATATTCCTCAACAACAGAGCTTAATCGATGAATTTCGTCTATAAAAAGTATGTCTCTAGGCTGAAGATTAGTTAATAAACCTGCTAAATCCCCTGGCTTATCTAAAACAGGACCAGAAGTCATTTTAATATTAGCATTTAGTTCGTTAGCTAGTATGTAAGCTAGAGTTGTTTTTCCTAAACCAGGAGGGCCATGAAAAAGTGTATGATCCAGAGCGTCCTGTCTTTCATTAGATGCAGCAACAAAAATTTTTAAATTTTCTAATATGGCTTCTTGACCAGCAAAGTCATCAAAGGTTAAAGGTCTTAATGCACGATCAAACTCTTGTTCTTCAGAATTAAAATTTAATCCTGTTGGATCTAGGTTTTCATTCATTCAATAAAGATACCAAATTTAATGCTGTAGTTCTTCCTCATCTTTTTTAAGAGGTATATTTTGTGGGACAAAATCTTCCTCATATCCTGGTTTTGAATAATCGTATGCCCANCTATGAACATGCGGAATTTCACCATGCCAATTTCCATGAAAATGCTCGATTGGAGCAGTCCATTCTAATGTGTTAGATTTCCATGGATTCTGTTCTGTTTCCTTTCCATAGAACATACTGTAAATAAAATTATAGAGAAAAACTAATTGAGCAACGCCTGCAATAAGNGCAAAAACAGTTATTACAACATTTATGTTTGCCAAATCATCAAAATAAGGAAAGTTTGTATTAGTGTAATACCTTCTTGGCAAACCAGCCATTCCAATAAAATGCATTGGAAAAAATACACCATATGCACAAATTGCTGTTACCCAAAAGTGAATATATCCAAGATTTTTATTCATCATTCTTCTAAACATTTTTGGAAACCAATGATACACTCCCGCAAAAAGACCATATAAGGCAGAAATACCCATTACCAAATGAAAATGAGCTACTACAAAATATGTATCATGNACATTAATATCTAAAGTNCTATCTCCTAAAATAATCCCAGTTAATCCTCCAGAAATAAAAGTTGAAACTAATCCAATTGAAAACAGCATAGCGGGATTTAATTGCAAATTTCCTTTCCATAATGTAGTTATGTAATTAAATGCTTTTACGGCAGAAGGAATTGCAATCAATAATGTGGTAAACGTAAAAACTGAACCAAGGAATGGATTCATACCNGAGATAAACATGTGATGACCCCAAACAATTGTAGATAAAAAGGCAATAGCCAGAATAGAGGCAACCATGGCTCTGTATCCAAATATTGGTTTTCTTGCATTAGTGGCTAAAACTTCTGAAGTAATTCCCAATGCTGGAAGCAAAACAATATATACCTCNGGATGCCCTAAAAACCAAAAAAGATGTTCATATAAAACTGGAGATCCTCCCTGATAGTGAAGTACCTCACCTTGAATAAAAATATCTGANAAGAAAAAAGACGTTCCAAAACTTCTATCCATTATAAGNAATAATGCTGCTGAAAGGAGAACTGGAAAAGATACTATTCCGATTATTGCAGTTACAAAAAATGCCCATACAGTTAGTGGAAGTCTAGACATAGTCATTCCTTTTGTTCTTAAATTAATAACTGTTACAACATAATTTAATGATCCNAAAAGAGAAGAAGCAATAAATACAGCCATAGAAACAAGCCATAAAGTCATGCCTGCACCTGAACCAGGTTGAGCCTGAGGAAGAGCTGACAAAGGAGGGTAAACTGTCCACCCTGCAGCAGCTGGTCCTGCCTCAACAAAAAGAGATGAAATCATTAATATACATGANAAGAAGAACAACCAAAAAGAAATCATATTCAATAATCCTGAAGCCATATCTCGAGCACCAATTTGAAGAGGGATCAANAGATTGGAAAAGGTTCCACTTAGACCTGCNGTCAATACGAAGAAAACCATAATTGTTCCATGAATAGTTACTAAAGCCAAATATACATTTGGATCCATCACGCCATCAGGAGCCCATTTACCTAATAAAAGATCAAAAATTCCAAATGGCTTTTCTGGCCATGCTAATTGTAACCTAAATAATAATGACATGGCAATTCCTATGATACCCATAAATAAACCAGTAATTAAATATTGTTTAGCTATCATTTTATGATCCTGACTAAAAACATATTTAGTTATAAAAGTTTCTTTATGGTGGTGTTCGTGTTCTTCTTCGTGTGTATTTATTGATTCTATTGACATTTGTTTCTTAAATTATTGTATAAATTGAGAAAAGGTCTGTTGACTTTTAATCCATTTATTAAATTCATTTTCGGTTTCTACTATTATTTTAATTTGCATGTTGTAATGTGATGCCCCACATATTTTGTTACAGAGTAAAAGATAATCAAAAACATATGGCTCTAAGGCCTCTTCACCTTGTGCTATTAGTTCTTTACTTTTTACCTCTCTAATTTCGTTTATTTTTCTGACTTTTGAAATAATTTCTGGCTCCATTCTCATTTGCTCTGTGGTTTTATTTGGAGTAAAAGCAAACTCAGTNATCATGCCTGGTACACAATTCATTTGAGCCCTAAAATGTGGCATNTANGCNGANTGTAAAACATCCTGAGATCTCATCTTAAANTGNATTTCTTTNCCAACNGGNANATGNAGNTCTTGNACNACNATATCATCTAAGCCNTTNGGATCAGTNACNTCNATTCCNACNAGATTTNTNCCATCAAAATCNTGAAGAAAACGAACATTAGCATCNCCNAGAACATTATCCTNNCCNCCATATCTNACTTTCCAATTNAANTGTTGTGCATACANTTCNANAACNANNGCATCNTCNTCNTCTTCAATNAACATTATNTCATTCCANGTNTANANTCCATAAAGAATNAAAACAGCNAAAACNATNGTNGGAATTATNGTCCANANAGCCTCNAGNCTGTCATTATCNGCATANAANAGTGCNTTACGCCCCTTNACACCTCTNTANTTATANCCNNAATAATGNANNANAGCTTGTGTNACTGTNTGNACAAAAAATATCACAGAAAAAGTTACCCANANNAANCTATCATATTCCGNTCCATGCTCNGANGCNGANANNGGTAAAATNACATCTCCCCANTTAAAAAAAGAAAAAATNGTCAATACNTAAATGAAAATNANAAATGCAAACATNANNTTNCCNTGNGTTTNATTNTCNTNNTCATCNGCNANTTCNGTTGATNCTNNTTTTGGCTGAGANANNTCNANNATNTTNGANACTTGCCANATNGAAACTGNTTATNAGTATNAGNATTAANANTGTTAANAANANTNTCATATTNNANNTCTAATAATGAAANTGTTNACTTTCTTTTAAAAANGGNTCTCCNTTAGTTAANAANGGNGCTTTTTCNANGGNTTTNAATATNGNNAAAATAAANANNCCTAGAAAAAATANAAATCCTCCTATNTCNGGNANACCNATNNACCANTNANNNCCNACNGCNGAGGGCATNATCATNTTAAANANNTCTAAATANTGNCCNATNANNATNATNATTCCNGTCATNATNATTAAAAANTTATNTCTTTTATAATCTCTNTTCATCANNACNAAAAATGGAAAAANNAGATTCATNANNANCATTCCAAAAAATGGNANTGNATANTCNTCNATTCTNGTNATAAAATANGTNACNTCNTCNGGNATNTTNGAATACCANATCAACATNAATTGNGANAACCANANNTATGCCCANAAAANAGANACNCCAAACATNAANANNCCTAAATTNTGNATATGACTTNCNTTTACAAATTCTANATANCCNNNAGANTTNANATAAATNGTNACNAATGCNATNACTGTTATTCCNGTAACAAACATACTNGCAAANACATACCAACCNAANAATGTACTNAACCAATGNGGATCNATNGACATNATCCAATCCCANGACATCATTGATTCTGTATANATNTANAAAACNAGAAAACCNGCTGCNANTCTAAAATTNANNTTNTGATTNTTTANANAGTCCCCTTCATCTTGGTTTAGAGAAATCCTTCTCGAGATAAACCTATATAAATTCCAACCAAGAAGGTAAAATAAAGACCTTACCAAAAACCATACATTATTTAAATATCCTGATTTTCCTTGAATTATTTTGTCGTGAGAGACCACATCTGGATCCATCCAAATAAATAAATGATTTAAATGCAATACAGAAAGAACTAAAATGATGAAAACACTAATACTACCTATTGATAAATACCCTGTGATTCCTTCCATTATTCGATATAGTACAATTGGCCAGCCTGCTTGAGCAGCTCTGTTGATTGCATAAAAAGCAAGCACTCCAAGCGGGATAATAAAAAAGAAAAGTGCTGCAACGTATAAAGCAGCCCAAGGTCTATTTTGAAGTTGATGCATTAAATGCTCGTCATGATTAACACCATGATCTTCTGAATGCTTTGTGTCGTGGTCATCTGAGTGATGTGTGTCTACAACCATTTCCTTGGCTTCAAAAATAGTTGAGGGTGCAGTTAAAAATCCATAACCCAAGCCTAATAGACCAGTTATTATCAGTACTACTGATAGGTTTCTTATATTATTTGTAAAAATATAATTCAATTTCATTGCTTTATTAAATTAGAACGCAGCAACATTACGTGTTGGGCAATTTGCCATCTTTCTTTTGCATTAACCTGTCCTGCGTGAGAACCCATTGCATTTTTGCCATACATCAAAACATGATATATACTACCTGGAGTTATTTCACGATCCTTGTAACTAGGTATTCCTAAAAACTTTTCTCTAGTCATTAAAATTCCTTGACCATCTCCCTTATTTCCATGACAAACTGCACAATATATTCCATATAATTCCTTTCCATATGATAAATTTTCATCATTTATATCCAAGGGAGATAATAAACTAATTTTAGCCTCTTCGTAACCCTCGTTAGTATTTGGAAAATCATATGGTGCCCACCCACGTGACACAGTGTTTTCAACTGGGACTTGAGCTTCAATACCATTATTAAAAGCATCACTATCAGCATATGTTTCATAACCTAGAGACTCATACATATTTGGGAAGTATTGATAATTAGGTTTTGAAGGGTCAAAACACGATTGTATAGAAATCAATATTCCAATTAAAACAAAGAAATATAAATTTTTAATTCTATTCATTTTTTTCAACTTTTGTAACCTCAATTGCACCGGTTGATTTGATTATCTCTATTAATTTTTTCTCATTTTTTTCCATGACAATTTCCATCAAGAATTTATCATCTGTTGTAAGGGGATTTGGATTCTCAGACTTCTTAAATGGCCATAGCTTGCTTCTCATATAAAAAGTAATTACCATTAAATGAGCAGCAAAGAAAACAGTTAGCTCAAACATAATAGGAACAAAAGCTGGCATATTTTCTATAAATGAAAAACTTGGTTTACCTCCAATGTTCTGTGGCCAATCTTCTATCATAATATAATTCATCATTAAGATAGAAACTATAAAACCAAGACAACCATACATGAAAGCAGTTATTGCAATTTTTGTTCCTTCCAGTCCTAAAGCTTTATCAAGTCCATGAACTGGAAAAGGTGTATAAACCTCCTCAATGTGATACTTTTCTGCACGAATGATATCGACTGCTTTCAAAAGCACATCATCATCATCATATAAAGCATGTATTACTTGATTATTCATTTTTATCTCTTAATTTTTTATAATTTTCTCCCGATGATTTTAAAATAGTTTTTACCTCTGCTTGAGCAATAACAGGAAATGTTCTAGCATACAAAAGAAATAAAACAAAGAAAAAACCAATGGTACCAATGAAAATCCCAATATCAACAAATGTCGGGGAAAACATTGTCCATGAGGATGGAAGATAGTCTCTATGAAGGGATGTTACAATTATTACAAATCTTTCAAACCACATACCAATATTAACCACTATAGAAATAACAAATGAAAATATAATACTGGTCCTTAATTTTTTAAACCACATAAATTGTGGAGAAAAAACATTACATGTCATCATTGACCAATAAGCCCACCAATATGGTCCAGTGGCTCTATTCAGAAAAGCATATTGCTCATACTCTACTCCTGAATACCATGCTATAAATAGTTCGGTAATATATGCAACGCCAACTATAGATCCGGTTATCATTATAACAATATTCATCAATTCAATGTGTTGAATAGTTATATAATCCTCTAAACTACAAACCTTACGAGTTATAATTAATAGAGTATTTACCATTGCAAACCCAGAAAAAACTGCTCCTGCAACAAAATAAGGTGGGAAAATAGTTGTATGCCACCCTGGAATTACTGAAGTCGCAAAATCAAATGAAACTATTGTATGAACAGATAAAACAAGTGGAGTGGCAAGACCTGCTAAAACTAGAGATACCTCCTCAAAACGTTGCCAATCCTTAGCCCTTCCTGACCAACCAAAACTCAGTAAAGTGTATATCTTTTTTTGAAAAGGGCGAACAGCCCTATCTCTTATCATTGCAAAATCCGGTAGTAGACCAGTCCACCAAAATACAAGAGAAACGGTTAAATAAGTGGATATAGCAAAAACATCCCATAGTAAAGGAGAATTAAAGTTTACCCATAATGAACCAAATGTATTCGGAATGGGTAGTGTCCAGTAGGCTAGCCAAGGTCTTCCCATGTGTATTAATGGAAATAAACCTGCTTGAATAACTGAGAAGATGGTCATTGCCTCAGCAGATCGATTAATTGCCATTCTCCATTTTTGTCTGAATAGCAATAAAACTGCAGATATTAAAGTACCAGCATGTCCAATTCCAACCCACCATACAAAATTTGTTATATCCCAAGCCCATCCAATTGTCTTATTAACACCCCAAACACCAATTCCAGTTGATATAGTATAAATTATACATCCCACACCCCATAAAAAGGCAGATAAGGAAATACCAAAAACAATCCACCAAAGCTTATTTGCTTTTCCTTCAACAGTTGAAGCAATATCTTTAGTAACATCATGATAAGATTTATCCCCTAGAACTAGAGGTTTTCTTATTGATGCTTCATAGTGTGATGACATATTCTAATTTTTCAATTATATTTTTTTATCGTTATTTCTAACTTTTACTTGGTACATAACATTTGGTTTAGTTCCTACACTCTCCAGCAAATGATACATTCTATCACTTTTCTTCAATTTTGAAACCTTACTTTTTTTATCATTTATATCACCAAAAACCATTGCTCCAGATTCACATGCATCTGAACATGCACAACTCCATTCATCTTCTCTAACCTCTCTACCCTCGAGTTTAGCATCTAGTATTGTCTTCTGAGTCATTTGAATACAAAAAGAACATTTTTCCATAACACCTCGTGATCTTACCACTACATCTGGGTTTAAAACCATTCTGCCAAGATCATCATTCATATGATAATCGAACTCATCATTTTTATTATACAAAAACCAGTTAAATCTTCTCACCTTATAAGGACAATTATTTGCACAGTATCTTGTACCAATGCATCTATTATAAGCCATATGATTTTGACCCTGTCTTCCATGAGAAGTAGCTGCAACAGGGCAAACCGTTTCACAGGGTGCATGATTACAATGCTGACACATTACTGGTTGAAAAACAACTTGAGGATTTTCAGATGGATTTTCCATCTGCCCAAATTTAGACAAAGAATCTCCTAATCCCGATATATCATCAACTGATTTATTATCTTGATCGAATGTTTCCTCGGAAGAATAATAACGATCAATTCTTAACCAATGCATGTCTCTAGATTTTCTGACCTCTTCCTTTCCAACAACTGGAACATTATTTTCTGCATGGCAAGCAATGACGCAAGCTCCACATCCTGTACATGAGTTTAAATCAATAGACAAATTAAAATGATGTCCAATTGAGCGATCGTACTCCTGCCAAATATCGACTTCAGGAGAAGTAACCTCAGTTTCAATATGATTTTTGGAAACTCTAGGTACCGGATTCCAGTAGTCCTTTTCTTTTGTATTGAAAATTTCAAGGGTGGTCTCTTTAATTATATCTCCCCTACCCATTAGAGTATTGTGCAGCTGAACACAAGCAAATTCATGAAAACCATCTGCGAGTGTAACAGATACTTGTTGAACCTTGTTTTGGTTAATATAAAATTTGTATGCATTAACCCCAACTTGCATTTCTTGTTTTAGTCCCATTTTGTTTCCAAAACCATATGCTAAACCAACAGATCCAGGAGACTGACCGGGCTGAATAAGAGTAGGGACAACAAGACTTTGGTCTCCAACTTTGACTTTTGCATAACTGCCATTGAGAGCACCGTTAGCAACACTTAGGTTTTTTAAACCAATTTTATCGGCGTCTTGTTTTGAAATTGTTAGATAATTATCCCAAGATACTCTTGTTATTGGATCAGGGAATTCTTTTAACCAAGGATTATTGGCTTGTTGTCCGTCACCCATACCTGTTTTAGGATAAAGAATCAATGACATACCTTCATTGTTATTTTTTGTAAGTTGCTTAGCCTTATCAAACATCTCATCTTTTGAGAAAGAGCCTTTATTTTTCAACGAATAGTCTTTTGTGTAGAATCCATCGTGTAATGCTTTACTAAATGTGGACCCTCGAAGCAAATTATTTGTCCAATATTTTTTTAAGTAAGAATAATAGTTTTCATTTTCATCTAACATTTCTAAAATGAAGTCTTGAAATTGATAAGTATTAAATAAAGGCCTAATTGTTGGTTGAGCTAAAAAATAGTATCCAGTTTTAAACTCATAATCTCCCCAAGACTCTAAATAATGGTGCATTGCCGCNACATAATTACAAGCCGAGGCAGTCTCATCCATTTTCAAAGAAAAACTTAATGATAAATCTAGTTTTTTTATAGCATCTGATATTTTGGATCCACTTGAAAGATTAAGAACTGGGTTAACACCAACAGTAATTAAACCCGATATATTTTCTTTGATAAGATCATTTAATAACTGATTGACTTGTTTGTTATCTCCTTGACGAATAAGCCTTGGATTTTTGGAGTCATAGGCTTCACTTTTTATAATTGAGTTTATTGCTAAAACAAGTTCTTGAGCACTTGTATCTTGAATACCTGAGAGAACTACTGCTTTTGAACCTGAGGATTTAATTCTTTGTATTGCCTTAGAAGATATTTTTTTNANTTCTGGTTTTAGTTTCGAATCANTTGATTTGTTAATCAACTCAGCGTAGATGTATGCTAAAATATTTTTTAACTCAGATGGNGTACAAGGAATTCTCTTATCTGCGTTTGNTCCAGACAAAGTCAGATTAGATTCGAATTGCATATGATATGACATCTTTGAATTACTATGATTTTTCTTTTCTGGAACTCGACCTTTAGCATAATTTTTATCATATCCTCCTCCTTGCCAGTCTCCAAGAAAATCAGCATCAATAGAAATAATTGTTTCTGCCTTAGAAAGGTCATAGTCAGCTAAAGCCCTGACCCCATATATATTTTCATAAGCATCTAATGATTCTGACTCAGATATCGTATCATAAACTACATGCTTAATATTAGGATATTTTGAAATTAACTTTCTTACAATAGTTTTGACNGATGGACTTGCAAAGGTTTGGGTTAACAAAACTACAGGTTTATTATTTTCACTCAATAAATTTAATTTCTCTTTGATCTGAAATTTAAATTCGCCCCAGTCAGAATCTATTTTATTAATTTTTGGTCCTTTTAACCTGAGAGAATCATACATGGAAAGAATTGAAGCATGGACTCTTGCATTGGCAGAGCCAAAAACTGGAGAATCAGGGTTTCTTTTGACCTTTATGGGCCTACCTTCCCTAGTTTTTACAAGAATTGATGCAAAATCATATCCATCGGCAATAGCTGAAGCGTAGTAGNTAGCTACTCCTGGTCTTATTTCTTCTGGTTGAACAACATATGGTACTGATTTTATGACCGGGCCTTCGCAAGCAGCAACAGTTGCTGCAGCAGTAGTGAATCCTGCATATTTTAAAAAGTCTCTTCTAGTTGTTGTTGGATCTTCAATTTTAGAGGTATCTTTGTCAAAGTCTTTAGGAAGTTTATCAGGAAACTCATTTTGNTCAAGTCCTTCAACAATAGGATTATTTTGATCCAACTGATCAANGCTTTTCCAATATTTTTTATTNATAGACATAATCTAAATTTCTTAAATTCAATAATGGCATTTACCACATTCAAGACCTCCCATTTGAGCAACAGTTAGTTTTTCAACACCATACTTTTTTGAAAGCTCTTCATGAATTTTAGCATAATACTCATTGTCTTTAACTTTAATATTTGTTTCCCTGTGACAGTTAATACACCATCCCATTGTCAANGGAGAATATTGATACATGACTTCCATTTCTTCGACAGGTCCATGACAATTTTGGCATTCGATTTTTCCAACCATCACATGTTGGGCATGATTAAAATACACAAAATCTGGGAGGTTGTGAATTCTTATCCACTTAACTGGTTCTGTGTTCCCTGTATANACTTGATTTTCTTCATCCCATCCTACTGCCTTATACAACTTTTTTATTTCGTTATCATAAAACTCTTTTGTATAACCATTCTCNAGATCCTCTTCACCATTATACTCAGCTATATTTACATGACAATTCATACATACATTTAAAGAAGGGATTCCAGAGTGCTTTGAAACTCTTGCTGATGAATGGCAATATTTACACTCAATTTGATTGGCACCNGCATGTATTTTGTGAGANTAATGGATTGGTTGAAGAGGCATATAACCTTGATCTATACCAATTTGCATTAAATATCCATAAACATAGTATGCACTTGTTAATAAAAGTAAAATGACACTGGTNAAAACTAGAAATTGATTTTGAACAAATGCCTTCCAAATTGGAACTCTCTTTGGTTTTGGTACTGGTACAATTTCAACTCCGCTAGCTTTTGCAATTCTGATTAAAGTTCTCCTAACTAAAATCAACATTACAAANAANAGCAAGAAAATAANTAACAGCGCGCCTANAATAATTTCATTTGGAATTATTGAATTACTTTCTACAGATCTAACAGGAACTGCAGAAGGGTCAACTTTTGGTGCAGGTGGTAAGTAGTCAGTATAGGCCAAAATATTATCTATGTCTGAATTACTTAGTTGAGGGAAAGCATTCATAGCGCTTTTATTGTATTCCTCCCATATCGCAACAGCCCTCTCATCACCTGACTTAATCATAGCAGAACTATTTTTAATCCATTTNTACAACCATTCCTTCTCGTACTTTGAAGATACACCTCTGAGTGCAGGACCCACTGCTTTTTTATTTAGTTTGTGACATGCAGCACAATTAGAATTAAAAAGCTTTTTTCCAGCCATCGGGTCAGGATCTTGCGCAANTATGTTTGAGGAAATTAAAACAAAAAAGATCAGTGAAATTTTGGTAAACGGGTTCAAGCTAGAAAATCTAGATTTTATGGCTAAGAAAACATGAAAAATTACCTTCAAAATATTGGTCATAAATCTTGTGCAAAAGTAATGCAGATAAACCTCATCCTAAAGGGTTTTTAAAGGTTTATAATTACAAATATATAATTTATATTCATTCTAAATTAGATCATTCTTTTTGTTGAATTTCTTGTAACGAATTTGAAATTTTTGTTCTTTTGTTTCAGTAAAAAAAATTATGAAATTTTTTATAATAACATTTTTATTTTCAATAAGTTACTCTTTTTGTCAAGAAAATGAAGGAGTATTAAAAATTGAACAGGACAGTCTTGTGTCTAAAATAGTAGATTTAAAAATAAAAATAAATGAAGAATTTTACGCATCTCAATTTTATAGCATACAGCTATATTATGGTAATTATGAAACTGCCAAAGAAATAGAGAGTAACACCAAAAAGAAATTTCCAGATGAAACTATAAAATTGTCATTCGAAACACCAAACTATAAAGTTCAAATGGGCCCTTACAGAGGGTTTCAGAAATCAAATGACCTACTAAAAAATGTGAAAAAAATTTACCCAGCAGCATTCATAATTGAACCGAAAAAGAATTTATAGTTTTTTCTTCACAGCGATTTCATTATAAAACTCGATATTGTCTTCAACCTTGATATCATTGTAATCTTTTATTTGTATACCACAATCATATCCTTTTGCTACCTCCTTTACATCATCCTTAAATCTTTTTAAAGAAATTAACTCACCAACATATATAACTACTCCATCCCTTATAACTCTTACACCAGAATTCTTATAAATTTTCCCGGAGGTAACCATACATCCAGCAATGGTTCCAATCTTTGAAATTTTAAAAGTATCTCTTATTTCAGCATTACCTGTTATCTCTTCTCTCATTTCAGGTGAAAGCATGCCTTCCATGGCATCTTTAACATCATTNATTGCATCATAAATTATTGAATATGATCTTATGTCAATTTCTTCCTTATCCGCAATAAGTCTTGCGTTACCCATAGGTCTTACATTAAATCCAATTATAATTGCATCGGATGCCGATGCTAATAAAACGTCTGACTCAGTAATAGCTCCAACACCCTTATGAACTATGTTTATTTGAATCTCTTCTGTTGAAAGGTTTTGAAGAGAGTCGGTTAATGCCTCAACAGAACCATCAACATCACCTTTTAATATGATATTTAATTCCTTAAAATCACCTAATGCAATTCTTCTTCCAATTTCATCCAAAGTAATATGTCTTTGTGTCCTTACGTTTTGTTCCCTAAGCAATTGAGTTCTCTTTGCTGCAATTTGCTTTGCTTCTCTTTCATCCTCAATGACATTAAAACTATCACCAGCTTGAGGGGCTCCATCCAAACCTAGTATAGATACCGGAGTTGAGGGAAAAGCTTCATTTAAATTATTTCCTCTTTCATTGAACATAGCTTTGACTTTACCACTTTGTTTTCCAGCAAGCATGTAGTCTCCTATTTTCAAAGTACCATTTTGAACTAAAATAGTTGAAACATAACCCCTTCCTTTATCTAAAAATGCTTCCACAACAGTTCCTTTTGCTTTTCGGTTTTGATTAGCTTTTAGCTCAAGTAATTCCGCTTCTAATAAAACTTTTTCGAGAAGCTCTGGGACACCAGTACCTTTCAAGGCTGAAACATCCTGTGACTGAACTTTACCTCCCCATTCTTCAACCATTAGATTCATTCCAGCAAGTGCTTCTTTAATTTTGTCTGGATTTGCATTTTCTTTATCAACTTTATTGATAGCAAAAACAATTGGAACAGAAGCTGCTTGAGCATGACTTATGGCTTCTTTTGTTTGAGGCATAATATCGTCATCTGCGGCTATTACTATTACTGCTATATCTGTAACTTGAGCACCTCTGGCTCGCATGGCTGTAAATGCCTCGTGACCGGGAGTATCAAGAAAAGTAATTTTTTGTCCTTCTTTTAATTCTACTGAATAAGCTCCAATATGTTGTGTTATACCTCCAGATTCACCGGCTATGACATTTTCCTCACGAATATAATCAAGAAGGGAGGTTTTACCATGATCCACATGTCCCATCACAGTTACAATTGGGGCTCTATGAATTAAATCTTCGGGAGCATCTACTTCTTCAATATCTTCAATATTATCCTCCAAATCCGTCTTAACAAAATCAACTTGATAGCCAAATTCGTCAGCAACAATAGTTAGAGTCTCAGCATCTAACCTTTGATTCATAGTAACCATTATTCCCAGGGACATACATGCTGAAATTATTTCAGTGGATCCAATGTTCATGAGTGTTGCAACTTCTCCAACTGTAATAAACTCAGTAACCTTAATTGTCTTACTTTCAGCTTCTTGAATTGCTTGTTCTTCTTCTGATTTTTGACGATGTTGTGACCGTTTGTCCCTTCTGTACTTTGCCCCCTTTGACTTGGTAGATTTTCCCTGTAATTTTTCCAGCGTTTCTCTTATTTGTTTTTGAACCTCTTCCTCAGTGGGCTCAATTTTAGAAACCTGAGGTTGACGAGAAACTTTTTGACCTTTTTTATTTATTACAGAAGATACTGTTTTTGGTTTGGCTTGACTAGGAGTTATTCTCTTTCTTTTTCTTTTTCGTGCATCTTCAACATTTTTTTCTTTTTGCTCTACATCCTCGAGATTTATGGTTTCTCCAGTTTTCTTAGGCCCTGATAATTTCTGGTATTTAGTTTGAATATTTACATCCTCAGACTTGTTAACTAAATCATCGATTTTGTAATCATCTTTTAAGAGTTCTTTATCTTTTTTTGACAATTCAACTTTTTCATTTTTAGTCACTGAATTATTCTCTGAAACATGTCCACTTTCTTTTTGCTCTTCAGAGACTTCTGAGTCTATCAAATCATTGCTTTTTGGCTTTACTTTTATATCACTTTTTAAACTCTTTAAATCAATCTTTCCAATAGTTTTTGGTTTTTCAATTTCGATTTTTGAAGGGTTTAAAATTTCCTTATTTTTTGATTGTAATTCAATTCTTTCTTTTTCTAACCTCTCTTGAATTAATCTTAGCTTTTCTTTCTCTTTTCTTTTTTCTTCAGAAATTTCAGCTGATTCATCCTTTTTAGATTTATCTATTTCAAACTCATCCAAAAGGACCTGGTATATTTCATCAGAAATTTTTGTGGTTGGCCTAGCTTCAATTTGAATTCCTTTTTTTGACAAATGATCTACAACTCTATCAAGAGAAATATTTAATTCTCTTAGAACCTTGTTTAATCTAATACTGGATTTTTCAGTCATTTTTTTTATAATTCTTAAATTTAAATAAAAAAAGAGCTTGAATGAATCTATTATTCATCAAATTCCTCATTTAAAATTTTAATCACTTCCTTGATTGTTTCCTCTTCCAAATCAGTTCTTTTTATCAAATCTTCCTGAGATAACTCAAGAATACTTTTTGCAGTATCAAGGCCTACCTTACTAAACTCATCGATTACCCATCCTTCAATTTCATCTCCAAATTCCTTAAGTTCAACATCTTCTTCCATTCCTTCCCTATAAACATCAATTTCATAACCCGTAAGTTTACCAGCCAACCTAATATTATAACCTCCCTTTCCAATTGCCTTGGAGACTTCATCAGGATTTAAAAAAACTTGAACTCGTTTATTTTCCTCATCGATTTTTAAAGAATTAATTTTTGCAGGGCTTAATGATCTAGTTATAAATAGCTGAAGATTATTGGTATAATTAATTACATCAATATTTTCGTTCCCCAATTCTCTTACAATTCCGTGGATTCTTGAGCCTTTCATACCAACACAAGCTCCAACNGGATCAATTCGGTCATCATAGGAGTCTACTGCAACTTTTGCCTTTTCTCCAGGTATTCTAACTGTTTTTTTTATNGTTATCAAACCATCAAAAACTTCTGGTATTTCTTGTTCAAATAGTTTTTCTAAAAATTTTGGTGANGTTCTGGATAAGACAATTCTAGGCTTATTTCCTCTTAACTCAACAAGATCAATAACCCCTCGGAGATTGTCTCCTTTTCTGAAGAAATCATTTGGGATTTGGCGATCCTTAGGTAAAATTATCTCATTCCCATCGTCATCTAACAATATTACTTCTCTGCTTCTTATGTGATGCACTTCAGCAGTATATAATTCCCCAACTCTATCTTTAAATTGATTAAAAATATTTGTGCTGTCATGTTCAAAAATTTTGGAAATTAAATTTTGACGTAAAGTCTGAATTGTTCTTCTNCCTANGTCAATTAGCTTTACTTCTTCAGACACATCCTCCCCAACCTCAAAATCTGATTCAATTTTTTGAGCCTCTGAAAGTTCAATTTCTTGATTTGGATCTTCTACCTCACCGTCTTTGACAACAATACGATTTCTAAAAATCTCTAAATCTCCTTTGTCTGGGTTAATTATTATATCAAAATTTTCGTCGGATCCATATTTTCGCTTTAATGTATTTCTAAATACTTCTTCCAAAATAACCATCAAGGTTACCCTGTCTATCATTTTTTCATCTTTAAAATCTGAAAATGAATCAATTAAATTTAAATTTTCCATCTTATTAAAAATTTATAATCACCTTAGCTTCTNGTATTTCTGAATATTTTAGAAGCTTACTTTTTGTTTTAGTTATTTTTCCTTTGCCAATTTTTTTTGGCTCTCTTTGTTTCCACTGAATCATAATTTCAAACTCATCAACTGTAATTAATTTTCCTTTAAACTTGTTTTTATCTTTATCGATTATAGATAAAATTCTGTTTAAATTTTTTTTATATTGACGTTTATCAACAAATGGATCTTCAGCTCCAACTGACGAAACTTCAATAGCAAAATCTGGATCTTCGGCATCAAGGTTATTTTCAATACTTCTGCTTATTGTTATACAATCGTTGATTGAAACNCCTCTTTCTCCATCTAAAATTATTTTAATCTTATTATCAATACTAATTGAAAGACTTATTAAAAACAACTCTGGATATTCTTTCAAAGAGTTTTTTAATACTTGACCTACTTTTTCTTTAAAATTCATTTAAAAAAAAAGGTGACCCTAGGGTCGCCTTTCAGAATTTCCGTTTTGCTTTACAAAGATATACTTTTTTTTAACAAATTTATAATCTAATAAAATGGTATTGTTTTGCTACATTTGTTTTTTTCTTAAAATATATATTAAGTGATATCAAATCTTCTCAAATCAGGAATTGTTTTTTCAAAATTGAAACAAAAGAATAGATCCCCATTTGAAAAACTATTTGACATTTTTAAAGAACTAATTACTCATACATCAGGTGACTTTGATGAGGCAATAGATTGGTTAAGAGAGTTAGATAAAGAATACAAATTAACAGATGAAAATTACACAATTGATGATTTTATTGAGGATCTATTGAAAAAAGGGTTTATTCGAGAAGANATTAGTGATAAAGGNGATGGTGNAAAGGGAATTGGACTGACTGCAAAAACCGAAAAGTTACTAAGGGAACATGCATTAAANCAAATTTTTGGAAAATTAAGAAAANCTGGCTCAGGAAATCATATGACAAAACAATTGGGTTCTGGAGATGAATCAAATGGTGAGCTAAAATCATATCAATTTGGGGATTCGATTGAAAAAATTTCATTGACTGAAAGTATGAAAAATGCTCATCTACGTTCAGGTATTGATGAATTTAAAATTCATAGAGAGGATCTAGTGGTTGAGGATTCGNAGCATAAAACACAAATGAGTACTGTTTTGATGATTGACATAAGTCATAGCATGATTTTGTATGGAGAAGACAGAATTACNCCTGCTAAAAAAGTTGCTATGGCTTTATCAGAACTTATAATCACAAGATATCCAAAGGATACTTTAGATATAATTGTATTTGGAAATGATGCTTGGACTATATATCTCAAGGATTTACCATATTTAAAAGTTGGACCATACCATACAAATACAGTTGCAGGTTTAGAGCTAGCAATGGATATACTCAGAAGGAAAAAAAATACAAACAAACAAATATTTATGATTACAGATGGTAAACCAAGCTGCATAAAATTGCCTGATGGAGAATATTACAAAAATAGTGTGGGGTTGGATGAAAGAATTTTGGAATTATGTTATAACATGGCTCGAACTGCTAGAAGACTTCATATACCCATCACTACTTTTATGATTGCGTCCGACCCATATTTACAAAAATTCATAAAGGCTTTCACCGAGATTAATTTAGGTAAAGCATTTTACACTGGTTTAAATAATTTAGGACAAATGATTTTTGAAGATTATGAAAAAAACAGAAGAAAGAAGTTAGGATAAATAAAATGAAAGAAATAAAAAATATAGGAGATTTAAAGAAAAGCGGATATAAACCTAAGACAATCAGAGATGAATTATCTGATAATTTGAAAAATAATTTGCGCCTAAACAAANACAGTTTTAAAGGGTTAATTGGTTATGACAACACAGTTATTCCTGATTTAGANAGAGCTATTCTATCAANTCATAACATAAACCTCCTGGGTTTAAGAGGACAAGCCAAAACAAGAATTGCCAGACAAATGACGGAACTTTTAGACGAATGGATTCCGGTTNTCGAAGGGTCTGAAATTAACGATGATCCAATGGATCCAATATCCAACTTTGCAAAAGACAGAATAAAAGAAATGGGGGATAAAACTCCTATTTATTGGATGCATAGAAGTGAACGTTTTTATGAAAAACTAGCTACTCCCGATGTTACTGTTGCCGACCTAATAGGAGATATAGATCCTATAAAGGCAGCAACTTTAAAACTATCTTATGCTGATGAAAAGGTTATTCATTTTGGAATGATACCAAGAGCCCATCGTTGTATTTTTGTCTTGAATGAATTACCTGATTTACAAGCCAGAATCCAAGTGGCTCTTTTTTCAATTCTCCAAGAAAAAGAAATACAAATTAGAGGGTTCAAGCTCAGGCTCCCAATCGAGTGTCAACTAATTTTTACCGCAAATCCAGAAGATTATACCAACAGAGGTAGTATTGTTACCCCTCTGAAAGATAGAATTGGTTCACAAATTTTAACACATTACCCACACAATAGATCGTTAGCAAAGGAAATCACCAAACAAGAAGCTGAAAAAGCAATTTCAAAAACAAATAAAATTTTTGTTCCAGAACTAGCATATGACGTNATAGAACAAATTGGNTTTGAAGCAAGAAAGAGTGATTATATAGATCATAAAAGTGGAGTAAGTGCNAGGATGAGTATAACCTCAATAGAAAATTTAATTAGTTCNGCTGAAAGGAGGATGTTAATTAATAATGAATCTAAAACAACAATAAGATTATCAGATTTTTCTGCTGTTATTTCTGCTATAAATGGAAAAGTTGAACTAGTTTACGAAGGAGAACAAGAAGGGGCCGAACAAATTTCATACTACCTAATTTCACAATCTNTTAAAACAATATTTCCTGAATTATTTCCGAAAATTGAAAAATTAGAAAAACCNAATGCTAAAGGTCCATATGAAGAANTATTAGCATGGTTTTTCAAGGATAATCAATTATATATTGATGATAATTTNAATGATGATGAATACAGAAATACATTAAAAAGNATAAAACCTCTTGAAAAGTTTATTAAAATTCATAAGCCAAAACTTAATGANGATGAGAAATACTTTATGATGGAATTTTTACTTTGGGGACTTGAGGCCTATAAAAAACTAAACAAATATAGAAGTCTGGACGGATTTGAATTTAAAGATAGTCTNGGAAGTTATATTAGTAAACTTTAATTTTAGCTTACATCCTTTCTTTGATTTCTATAAATAGACCGATTAGTAAACATAAAATAACNGTCGCTATTACGATTCCTCCAACTCCCATAGAGTTAAATTTTAATTTTTTGTTGGCCTACTAGGGATCGAACCTAGACTCTTCTGGACCAAAACCAGACGTGTTGCCAGTTACACCATAGGCCAATTGGTTTGCAAATTTAATTTAAAATTCTTTTTATATTAAAAAAAACTAGTTTTATTTTAAGCTNATTAATGTAACTTATTGCTTTAAATTGATTTGAAAAAAATCAAAACCATACCTTATTAATANGTATTTTCGTGTTCCAATAAATGATTAAATGGAAAGTAAATCTTTCACTTTTTGGAATAGATTATTTGGAGCATTAGTTTTTTTGATAGCTCTTACAACTTACATCATGACTGTTGAGCCTACTGCAAGTTTCTGGGATGCAGGTGAATACATTTCAACCTCAGCTAAATTACAAGTTGGACATCCTCCTGGCGCACCATTATTCCAAATGCTTGGAGCAGTCTTTGCATCATTTGCTGAAAATCCAGAAAAGATAGCTTTAATGGTAAATATGATGTCTGTTTTNTCTAGTGCTTTTACTATATTATTTTTATTTTGGACNATCACATTATTAGTTAGCAAAATTTATCCTTTTGATAATCATAAAAGTGCTTCTGAAAAATTTGTTTTTTTTGCTAGTGCATCTGTAGGTGCTCTNTCTTTATGCTTTTCTGATAGCTTTTGGTTTAATGCTGTTGAAGCGGAAGTATATGCAATGGCTATGCTTATTCTTTCNATTTTATTTTATTTGGCATTNAAATGGGAAAAAGAGATGAATACTCCAAGAGGTGACAGATGGTTGTTATTGATCTCATTTGTAATTGGTCTTTCNTTTGGAGTTCACTTTATGGGATTACTTACAATTCCAGCGATTGGAATGTTATACTATTTCAAAAATTACAAAAAAGTAAATTTTAAAGGGTTCATTACAGCAAATGTAATATCAGTTGCTATTCTACTTTTCATATTCAAACTGCTTTTACCCCTTACTTTAGCTTTTTTTGGTAANACAGAAGTNTATGTAGTTAATACTTTTGGATTACCATTTAACAGTGGAACCATTTTAGCNGGACTAATAATAATTAGTTTTTTTGTTATTACTCTCAGAATATCATACAGAAAAAAAATGGTAAACCTTAATACAGGGTTATTATGCGTNTTATTTGTTTTACTTGGTTTTTCTTCTTGGATTATGATACCAATTCGAGCTAATGCAAATACTGTNATAAATGAAAATTCGCCCTCAGATGCTAGGTTACTTTTAGCTTACTATAATTTAGAACAATATCCAGAAACAAAACTCTTNTATGGACCTTATTTTTCCGATATGTATGTTGGGCAAGACAAAAACAATCCCTACAAAGACGACAAACCAAAATACGAAAGAAATGAAAAAACTGGTAAATATGTAATAGTCAATTATTGGGAAAACGCTAGAATTAACTCGAATTCGGATCAAAGTGGTTTTCTNCCAAGGCTCTGGAGCACTGAACACGCTGCAAATTATATGGATTTTACTNAACCANTAGAATTTAGTGTCTCAAGAGAATACTCTTCAAATAAAGATTTGGTTAATCAAGTGAATCAATTTAAATATGACGCTATTGAGAGTGGGAAAACGGGCAAAGATTATGACAATTTTTTTAAAAGGTATGGTCGGTATTTAGATATTGAAAAACCATCTTTTTTTAGTAATCTCAGATTCCTGTTTGAATATCAATTTAGNTATATGTATTTACGATACTTCATGTGGAATTTTGTAGGAAGGCAAAATGACAATGCTGGAACTTATAATATTTTAGATGGAAATTGGATAAGTGGAATTTCATTTATTGATTCACTTAGATTAGGAAATCAAAAAGAAATTAGTGAAGATGCAAAAAATAATAAAGCTAGAAACACCTATTTTTTTCTTCCCCTTTTATTAGGGATTTTTGGCGCTTATTACCTGTATAGAAAAGACCCAAAAAAATTCTGGGTTATTCTTTTATTTTTCCTATTTACCGGTCTTGCATTGAAAGTATATCTTAATGAAAGACCATTTGAGCCAAGAGAAAGAGATTATGCATTGGTGGGTTCATTTTATGTTTTCTCAATATGTATAGGCCTTGGAGCTTTGGCATTGACTGAAAAAATTAAATCCATAAATAAATCTAAAATTTTAGAAATTTTAACTCCAATTCTCTGTTTAATTTTTGTTCCATTTTTAATGGCCTATCAAAATTGGGATGACCATGACAGATCAAATAGATATACAGCACAATCAATTGCAAAATCATATTTGTCTTCTATTCAAAAAGATGTTGGTTCAATCATTTTTACAATTGGAGATAATGATACTTTTGCTCTTTGGTATGCACAAGAAATTGAGGGATATAGAACTGATGTTAGAACGATCAATACAAGTCTTTTGGCTACAGACTGGTATATAGATCAGACAAAAAGAAAAACATATAAAAGTGATCCTATAAAATCTCAACTTAAACATAAAAACTATGCATACGGTATTCGAGATTATATTAAATATGAACCACTTACTGATTCTATTAGGTGGGATATAAAGGATTTTATGAGTTGGGTTTCAAGTGATGATGACAGAACTAAATTTAAAAGTTTAATTTTTCAAACAGGAGGAAATCCATCAGAATACCCAAAAAATACTCAAGAAATGGTTTTTTATCCAACAAACAAGATCAGGCTTCCGGTCAACAAAGAGAATGTTTTAAAAAGCGGAATTGTCTCACAAGAAGATGCAGATAAAATTGTGTCACATATTGATATAGATCTTCCAAAAACTGGGATTACTAAAAATCAGCTTTTAATGATTGATATATTGGCAAACAATGATTGGAATCGTCCAATATACTTTACTGGTGGGAGTTACGATGATTCTGAATATATCTGGATGAAAGAATATCTCCAACTGGATGGACTAGTTTATAAGTTAGTTCCAATTAAAACTCCAAAAAATCCTAACAATAGTTATTTGATGGGTAGGATAGATAGTGAACTTATGTATAATATAGTTAAACAATGGAGCTGGGGTAATTCAGATGATCCAAATATTTATCATGATCCCGAGACAAGAAAAAACAGCATAAGTTTTAGGAGTAATTTGGCTAGATTATCTGAGCAATTAATTAAGGAAAACAAGCCAGAAAAGGCCAAGGAAATCATTGATCTTGCAATAGAAAAAATGCCAATCGATAAATTTGGCTACTATAGTTTACTAGTCCCTTTTGTCGATAATTACTACACAATCTATGAAGATAAGTTAGCTCAAAATTTAGCTTCTAAAATTTCTAATAAGTACTCAAGCGAACTAAATTATTTCTCCTCTTTAGAAATAGATCTTCAATATAATATGGGGGAAGAAATAGTAACAATAATTGAAAGATATAGAACCTTAATCGAAGCAGTTTTATTGAATAAGGATATTGAAATTCTCGAGAAAGAACTAGATAAGTTTACCAGTTCAATTAATCCATTTATTTTTCTATACGGAGAATATGACTTCTACACAGAACTATATGACATAATTTATGGTTATTATCTTTCAAAATCTGATGATAAAGCTCAAAAAATTGCTCTAAGACTGTTGAATGTTTACAAAAATAGGATATCAATTTTTATTGATTTACCTGCAGAGGAAAAAATCAGGTATTCTGAACAAATAAAAGATGAAATAATGGATTTTAGATATTTTGTGGAATTAATTTTAAATAATGATAAAAGTGATTTTGCAATAAATATTCAAAATGAATATAATACTACAATAGGTAAGTTTAAGGATGACTAAGCTACGTGATCTTTGATAAGTCCAATAAGAGTGTTTGCATCCTGTTCCCCACTTTGTCTCCACAACATTTCCCTGTCTTTATAAATCATTAATGTTGGTAGTGCCTTAACTCTGAGCGCTTCGGCTAGTTTTATATTTTTATCAACATTTATTTTAATTACTTTGGCACTATCTCCCATGGTTGATGCAACATCCTTAAGAACAGGATTCATAGAGGATGAAACTGAATCAGCCTCATTATAAAAGACCAACAATAAAGGATTGGTGTCGTCTATTAATTGACCAAATTTAGACATCTAACTTGTTTATTTCGACTCAAGGGCTAAAATAGGATTTTTTTTATTAAACGTCAATACTCTTTTTTTTTAGAGTAATTACAGTAATTTCTGGCCACATTCCAACTCTTCCAGGATATGCTAAATAACCGAATCCTCGATTAACATATAAATACTCTTTTGCTTTTTTATAAAGTCCTGCAAACTGAGGATAGCGCCATTTTATAGGACTCCACTTAATCCATCCAGGAATATCAATTCCAAATTGCATTCCATGAGTATGTCCGCTTAAGGTAAGTGGAAAATAATTCTCGTTTGGGGTTACCTCAGCATTCCAGTGAGAAGGATCATGTGATAAAAGAATTTTAAACTCTTTACTTGACAAACCACTTATTGCCTTTTTTAAATCTCCAGCCTTTTTAAATCCTCCAGCTCCCCAATTTTCAACTCCAACAATAGAAATAGTCTCATCACCCTTTCTAATTGAATCATTTTCATTGATTAATAAATTAAAACCCATTTCATTTTGGATTTTTTTTAAATTTTCAAAATTTTTTATTTTCTCATCATCACTATTCCATTGCATGTAATCTCCATAATCATGATTACCCAAGACAGAATATATTCCATATTTAGCGGTAAGTTTAGAAAATAAATCTTTCCAAGGATCAAGTTCAGCAGATATATTATTAACGATATCTCCTGTAAACATTATGACATCAGATTTCTGCTTATTTATTAATTCTATTCCATATTTTACCTTTTCATAGTTATCAAAACTACCGCAATGTATATCTGAAATATGACTAATAGTAAATCCATCAAAAGAATTTGGAAGGTCATCAAATTCTATTTCATAACTCATTACTTTGTAATTATACTTTCCTCTGAACATTCCATACATCAAGGCACCAAATGGAATTGATGCCAAAATCAACGCTAATTGGGACATAAATTTTCTCCTCTGGGGAAAGTATTCTTGACCATTGAATCCTTGATTAAAAAGTGAATACATAGCTTGAGGTATTCTTATTATATCCTCAAAAAATAAACTTATTATAATTATAGCTTGAAAGATAAACAGAGATAGAAAAAAACCTAATGAATAACTAATTGCGTGGTTAAACCCCTCTGACCTGTCGTAATTTAAAGCTTGAAATATAAAGTTTCCAATAATACCAAATGATATTATACAATAAATGAGCCATATTAATTTATTTTGAAAAACAGTCTTAATAGATTGAAAGCAATACCACTGGGTAATGATAATTAGTAAAATAAAGAAAAGCCACCTATATACCATTTAATTAGATAAAATTTATTTTTAATGTATTTGTTTTGAGAGCTCATTTGCTTTTCCATCTGATAAACTAGCAACAAAACATGTTGCGTTTAAAAGAGTATCGTATAGGTTTTCTCCAACCATAGGGGTTCCATCTGGGACTAACCTTAATATTGATTTATCATAGCTACTAGTTGAATTATTTAATGAGTTAACTGAAGCAGAAACAAAAGGTTTTAACAATGAATCTATCACTTTATAACCTACTACTTCTTTATTAGCTACCTCATCAGATTTATATATTTTTTCAACACTTAATCCAATTATGTCCTCTACCTGAGCTTTGTATTTACTTTTACTGATCAGAGGAGTTAAAAATTTACCCTCTAGGATTGAAGATTCATTTTCATTAAAAACTCTAACAACATCTTGAATTAAGGTGTTGATTGAAAGTGCTCTTAAATAACTTAATCTATGCGATCTATTGGTTAGCTTATTATATTTTTTTGTATCAATTGTTTCTCTGACCAAATTAATTAGATATTCTAATGCATAATCCTCAGATATTAATCCAAGATTAATACCATCCTCAAAATCAATAATTGTATAACAAATATCATCGGCAGCCTCCACTAAAAATGCTAATGGATGTCTTAAATATGAACCACTAATATGGGTCCCTAAATCATTCGCAACAGATTTAAAGAATGACTCCTCGGATTTGAAAAATCCAAATTTTTTATGTGCTATATTATCCGATTTAATTACTGGGAAACTTCCTTTAGGGTATTTAGTATACGCGCCAAGTGTTGCATAACTAAGTCTTAAACCTCCTGGAATTCCTTGCATCGATTTTGTTGCTATTCTAAAACCATTTGCGTTTCCTTCAAAATTTATTAAGTCATTTATTTCCTGTCCTGAAAGTTTTTCCAAATACTTTTTACCCTCACCGTGCTCAAAAAAATATCCTATTGCTTTTTCTCCACTGTGCCCAAAGGGAGGGTTACCAATGTCATGAGCTAAAGACGCAGCTGCAACTATAGCTCCAAAATCATTCATTTGATAACCTAGATCTTGTTTTAAATAAGGATGTTTATTTAGAATATTTTTACCTGCCAACCTTCCAATACTTCTTCCAACAACTGAGACCTCAAGACTGTGGGTTAGTCTTGTATGAACAAAATCAGTTTTAGAAAATGGAATGACCTGCGTTTTATCTTGAAGACTTCTGAAAGATGATGAAAAAACAATTCTATCGTAGTCAACTTCAAAACCTAATCTTGTATCATCTTGATCTATTCTTAATCTCTTCTGGTCATCTCCAAACCTTCTTAATGATAATAATTGTTCCCATTTCATTGCTTTGCAAAAGTATAAATAATCGAAGAGAAAAAGATGACATTAAGTTAATGTTAATTAAATAATTAGATTCATAACCTTTTAATAAAAAAAACAGTTAGATAATTAACAATTAGATAAAGAAAATCCCCTCTTAAAAAATTAATATTGTAATGTTATTTTAATTAAACCATTAATCAAACATGAAAAAAATATATACTTTATTGTTGTCAGCTACTTTGATCTTTACATCATGTTCAAAAGATGCTGAAATTGTTGAAATTCCAGCTTCTCAAATTCAATCAATTGTTGATGCTGCAGTAGCTGCTGCATTAGCCCAACTAACAAGTACTGTTAATACCCTTAGTCCAACTATTGCTCAAGCTGCTGCTGATGCTGCTACAGCTGCTGTTGCTACTGGTTTATCAGGACAAGCAGATGTTATTGATGCTGCTGTTAAAGGAGCATTAGAAGCGCAAGCTGCTGCTGATGCTGCTGCTGCCGCTGCCGCTGCATCAAATTTAGTTGAGTCTGTAGGGGCTGCCGGAGGGGTTACTTTTATTGATGGCTCTACAAATTGGACTAATGACAGAATATGGACCATAAATGGAAAAGTTGTTGTGAGATCTGGCGGGGTTTTAAATATCCAAGCCGGAACAATAGTTAAAGCTTATGATGGAACTGGAGTAGATGCTACTGTTCTTGTAATTGCAGCTGGAGGACAAATTAATGCTATTGGAACAGCAGAGGCCCCGATTATCTTTACAGATATAAAGGATGAGATTACGTATTCCGATAATGGAGTTTCTCCAAATAGAGTTCCCTCTGATATGGGTAAGTGGGGATCAATTGTAGTTCTTGGTAATGCAATTGTTGGTGAAGATGGAGGAACTGATGATATCGAAGGGATTGCTGATGGATTTGCATGGACACAATATGGAGGAAGCAATGCTACTGATAATTCCGGAAGATTAGAATACGTCTCCGTTCGTCACTCTGGACAAGAGATTGCTCCAAATAATGAACTTCAAGCAATTACATTTGGTGGAGTAGGGTCTGGAACTACTGTTCAAAATATTGAAATCATAGGAAGTCAAGATGATGGTATAGAGATTTTTGGAGGTTCTGTTAATGTAACCAACCTAATTATTCACTACAATGGGGACGATGCAATCGATCTTGATGAAGGTTACAGTGGTACAATTGATAATGCAGTATTGGTTATGAATACGATGACCGATGGAGCTTTTGAAATTGATGGTACAGAGGATTCGACCGGAGCTATTACTGGCGAGTTTACAGTTCAAAATGTTACAGTTTATGGTCAAGCCAAACAAGATGATACCAATCAATACGGTACATGGAAAAGTGGAGCAACTGGATTGACTAAAAATGTTGTATTTAAGTCCTTTAATACTGGTACAACTATGGAACAGGTTCATTCCAATTATGCAGGAAAAGGTACTGCCACCGCTTTGGGTCAGCTCTTATTCGATGATTTTGATTTTGTTACCTCTGATACAATCGCAACTATATTTGCTGCTGTTAATTCCGTAGTAACTGATGCCTCAACATGGGCAGAATCTGTTGCTTCTCAAGTTAGTGGAACTGGTGCAGATGAAACAGTATTTTCTTGGTGTCAATACTATAAATAATTTTTTTAATATTAACCTAAAAAATGTCCTGCTTCGGTAGGACATTTTTTTAAATATATTTAGCTCATGAAAACCCCTATCAAATTACTTAATGTAATTTTTTTATTTTTTACTTCCTATCTTCATTCACAAACAATAATTTCTGGTAAAGTAATTGACGGGGACTTTAATGACCCTCTTCCATTTGCAAATATTTCTTTAAGGTCAGGAAATGATAATTCGAACTTAGGTGGAACTACAACAGATTTCGATGGGAATTTTTACTTTGAAGTTGAAGAAGGAACTTATTCTCTAGAGTTTACCTATGTTGGTTACTCAACTCAAATCATTAACAATATTAAGGTTAGTAATAATCAAGAAGAAGTAATTAATGTTGTTATGGTTTCTGCCTCTGATCAGCTTGAAGAAGTTGTTGTAACAACCTCTGCAAGAGCTAATAATGAAGTATCGGTATTGGCTGTTCAAAAAAGATCTATAAATTTAATTGATGGACTTTCTTCGCAATCAATAAGAAAATCTGGTGATACCAATATAGCCTCAGCAATTAAAAGAGTTCCTGGAGTATCGATTCAAGGTGGTAAATTTGTCTATGTCCGGGGCCTTGGGGACAGATATTCAAAGACTTTACTTGGAGGCCTTGAAGTACCGGGATTAGATCCTGACAGAAACACTTTACAGCTTGATATTTTTCCAACTAATTTGCTTGATAATATCATTATTAATAAATCATCAAGTGCCAATCTAAATGCAGACTTTACCGGTGGAGTTGTAAATATAATCCTAAAAGATTTTTCAATTAATCCTGAATATGGATTTTCTTTTAGTTCATCTTACAATTCGAATATGAGTTTTAAAAATGCTCCTGGACTTCCACAGGAGTCTCTATCATTTCTTAAATTTGATACTGGTTACAATGAACTACCTTTCAGAAGTAATTATCCAATAGTTTTACCTGAAACTTTTTTAACCCCGCTTGTTGCTCAACAGGTTACTGATTTAACTAATTCATTTAGTAAGCCTATGGCAGTAGCCAGGTATAATAACTTTACAGATTTTAGTATAGGAGCAACTGCTAGTAACCAATATAAAATTGGAGAGAACAACTCTATTGGATACATTGCAGCACTTAACTACCGATACGATTCAGATTATTATAAAGAGGCCTATAACGGGTCTGTATTAAAGGAAACTGTTGGTCTTGAACAAAATACAACCCAAGAGGGTGAGCTAGGACAAGTTCAAGCCCTATCAAGTGTTCTTTTGGGTATTTCTTTTAAAACAAAATCTACTAAACATAAAGTAACTTTTATAAATCTCAAGAGCGGAGAATCTTCAGCACTAGATGTAAGGCTTGCAGAGTATTTAGAGAATACCTACAGCGGAATTGGAAATTTAATGAATCACACAGAAAGAAATATTACATCGATACCTATTTCGGGTTTGTATAATTTTGCTAATAATAAATTCATAATAGATTGGAAGGTAGCTCCGTCTTTCGCCAGAGTGTACGACAAAGACTTTAGAAAAACTGTATTTGAAATTGTTGGAGACAGGCTTCTTCTTAATTCAGGAATACTCTGGCCTCAAAGACTTTGGAGAAACTTAGAAGAAGATGCGATTGCCTCTAACATAAATTTTACATTGAATTATAAAATAAACGATTTAGATAGTAAGCTTCGTTTTGGCTCTTCTTTTTCTTACAAGACAAGAGATTTCACAACCAATAATTATTCTATAGGATTTTTAGGTTCTTCAACTACTCTAAATGGAGACCCTAATCAAATATTAAACCCAAGCAATGTTTGGACTCTAGCAGATCCTCAAGGTTCATATACAATTGGAAGTTTTCAAAGAACCAATCAATATGAAGCAAATAGCAACACATTGGCCCTTTATATTTCAAATGAATTTAAAATATCAAATTCTTTAAAATCAATCATTGGTTTTAGATATGAAAGCTATATTAATAATTACACCGGGGAGACCATAGATAAAGTAATTTATGATGACGACGAGTTTATTAATGTTGGAGATATATATCCATCAATAAATCTTATAAATTCACTAGATGATAATACCAATTTGAGATTTTCCTATTCAAAAACTACCGCAAGACCAAGTTTCAAAGAAATATCAGGAGCCCAAATATATGACCCAGTAACAGAAAGAACCTTTCTTGGTAATCCAGATCTTGTTCCAAGCTATATAGATAATATTGATATTCGATATGAAAGATTTGGAGAAGGAAATCAGGTTTTTGCAATTAGTGGTTTTTACAAAATTTTTGACAATCCAATAGAGATCGTTATTCCAAACTTTAATACTCCAAATACATTAAAAGCTGGTAATAATGATTCTGCAAAAGTTTATGGATTTGAAATAGAATACAGAAAAGATTTCATAAATAATGAGGTTAACCGACTTAATTTTAACACCAATGTGTCTATAATAAAATCCGAGCAAAAAATGAACGAAATTGAGTACCTCGGAAGAATTACAACAGAACCAGATCGAAATATTGATAACTCCAGACAGATGCAGGGACAATCTCCTTACCTAATTAATACAGGTATCACCTATAGAAGCTTTGATAAAAAGATTGAATTTGGTACTTTTTATAATGTACAGGGAAGAACACTTCAAGTTGTTGGTATTGGAAATATTCCAGATGTTTTTACAGAACCATTTCATAGTTTAAAGCTTACCGCTTCAAAGTCATTTGGGCTGAATGATTCTCAAAACATAACATTGAAGGTTGATAATTTACTTGGTGACGTCAGAGAGAGTAGATATGATTACTTCGGTAACACTGATTTTTTGTTCTCAAGATTAAATCCTGGAAGATCATTTTCTTTAGGATATTCCATTAAATTTTAAATCAAAATGTTATATTGGAGAATTATTAAATATTCTTTAATCAGAACAACTTTAAGATGGAAAACATCTACCTCTTTCTTCTAATCGTTCTTTTCATTTTAGCCATAGGAGACTTAATTGTTGGGGTTAGTAATGACGCTGTTAATTTTTTAAATCCAGCCATTGGATCTAAAGTAATTTCGTTTAAAAATATTATGATTTTTGCTAGCATTGGTATTGCCCTAGGAGCAGTGTCCTCAAGTGGAATGATGGAAGTAGCACGAAAAGGTATTTTTAACCCAAGTAGCTTTTATTTTGATGAAATAATATTCATTTTCATGGCCGTAATGATTACTGATATTTTACTCCTAGACTTTTTCAATTCCCTTGGTCTTCCGACTTCAACCACTGTTTCAATTGTCTTTGAGCTTCTTGGAGCTTCAGTTGTTATGGCACTTGTTAAGATAAATAATTCAACTAAGGATTTCTCAGAATTGTCAAACTACATAAATAACGAAAAAGCTATTCAAATTATATTAGGAATATTGTTATCTGTATTTATTGCATTCACAATTGGCGGATTAGTCCAATGGATTAGTAGATTTATATTAAGCTATAAACTAGATAAACTAAAACCAGAAATAAATTCAATTTTTGGGGGTATTGCCATTGCCTCTATTTTTAACTTTATCCTTATAAAAGGTATCAAAGGTTCTCCATTTGCAGAAGTTAAGTTTGCATTACTAAACAATAGTGACGTTTCATCATTTATTGATGAAAACAACTTGATTGTGTCTGTTCTTAATTTTATTATTTGGTATTTTTTTTCTTATGTTGTTATTCGATTTTTTAAAATTGATATCTATAAAATAATTATAGGTATAGGGACATTTGCCCTAGCTCTTGCTTTTGCTGGAAATGATTTAGTAAATTTTATAGGAGTTCCGGTTGCTGCTTTTCAATCTTATGAGGCATGGTCAAATTCAGGTCTTGCTGCTAGTGAATTTGAAATGGGATTTCTTTCAAATAAAGTTGCTGCTCCAACTTTTTTACTCCTTGGATCAGGAATTATAATGGTATTAACTTTATGGTTTTCTTCAAAAGCAAAAAGAGTAGTTAAAACCTCACTTGACTTATCAAGTCAGTATGAAACTAAAGAAAGATTTAAATCAAACGCTTTATCCAGATCACTTGTAAGCTTTGGAATATTTTTAAATAACATTGTAAGAAAAATTTTACCAAAATCAATCAAAAAATCTATCAAAAAATCTTTTGAAACTCCTAAAGACGGTAAGATATATGTTTCAATAATTAACAGACCTTCCTTTGATAAATTAAGAGCCAGTATTAATCTTGTAGTAGCTGCAGTTTTAATCAGTTTCGCTACCTCTTTTAAGCTCCCACTATCCACAACATACGTTACCTTTATGGTTACTATGGGTACCTCTCTCGCGGATCGTGCATGGGGAACCGATAGTGCAGTTTATAGGGTTTCTGGAGTTTTAAATGTAATATTGGGTTGGTTTTTTACAGCTATTATTGCATTTACTGTGGGTGGGATAATTGTTTTTACCATCTTTCAAGGTGGCTTTTATGCACTTCTAATTATTTTATTATTTGTTTTAATTATTGTTGGAAAAAGTTATTACAACTCAACAAAGCAGTCGAAAATTATTTTTGAGGAAAATAAATTACTTATAACTAATGCAAGCACCTATGAAGAAGTTATTATTCAGAGTGGTGCTAATATCGCTAGAGTTGCAAAAAGAATAAACAATATATTTGATATATTAATTGATGGACTAGCTAAAAATGAGGTTAAATTAATTAAAAAAGGATTAAATAATATTAATAAACTCGAGATCGAAGTAGACGAATTAAGGGAAAATATTTTCTTTTTTATTAAAAATTTAAAAAAGTCCAGCGTTTCTGCAAGTAAATTTTACATTAAACTTCTCGATGAAGTTGAAGACCTTACTAAGGATTTAAAAAATATACTTAATAAATCTTTCAACCACATAATTAACAATCACAAAAAATTAAAATTAAATCAGATTCGAAATTTATTATTGGTTCAAAATTTTGTTAATCAAAATCTGTTAAACAAAATAAATAAATCATTTAAAAAGAACACAAATATTGAAGAGTTTGAAGAAATATTAATTTCTAAGGATAGGGTGATTGATATGATAAACAAAAAAATAGAAGATCAAATTATTGCCAGCAAAGATGAAGAAAGTAGAATGAGGAATTCAAAGCTTTATTTTAATGTACTTTTAAGAACAAAGGATATTGCTACAAGTAATTACAATATAGTAGAGCATTACTACAATGTTGTCAAAAAACTTAAAGAAGTAGTTATTTGATTTCTGAGCTTTCGACTATTTGGTTTGTCGTCCACTCAATAGTTTTAATCAACTTGTTATCTTTAAAATCCGCTTCAATTAATTTCTTATCGTTCCAGAACAGCCATTTGCCTGTCTTTTTCCCGTTAACATAATTTCCTCTACTTTTCTTTGAACCATCCTTATTGAAGCTAGTCCACTCGCCATGAAGTTTGTTGTTTTTTAAAAAGCCTGTCTGAAAAACGATTCCATTATCGTGAAACTTAGTTACTTTAGTTAACTCACCTCGCTTCTCATAAATAATTTTTTTATCGTTGTTAGCTTGGATATTTAATGAACCAAGAAAAAAGAATAGTAAAATAATAATCCTCATGACTTACAATATTTAATACTAAATTAACAATTAATTTACAATTAAACAATTTTTACTTAACATTAATTTAACATTGAGAACCTATGCTAGTTTTTTTTGTCCAATATAAAATAATGTGGGCAGGGGGTCCTTTAAGTGAGTTGAAAATGAGTATTAACAATAGTGAAGTATTTTGGGAATACTTCATACTTTGTCTGGATTTATAAATTATGCCTGTAAACTTGGGACCTATTTGGAAAATTTTTTTCAAAATTATTACTCCTAGTTAATGAAAGTCTCATTAAACAATCGAAGATTTTATAGTATTTGTAATAAGAAAAAAGTTAAAATTAACCCTCACAGCTTTCACATTCTTTCTTTTGTTTGAACTTCTGCGCTGCGTTCATACTATGTTGATAGTAAAGAGATTTGAGCCCAAGCTTCCATGCTGTAACATGAATTTTATTAATTTCCTTGGTACTGGTATCAGGATGAACAATAATATTAAGTGATTGCCCCTGGTCCAGGTAGTTTTGTCTATTCGCTGCTTGATAAATTATAACCATCTGATCAATCTCTGAATAAGTTTTAAATACTTCTTTTTCGTTTTCAGACAAGAAATCAAGATGCTGAACAGAACCATCCCTGTCCCTTATATCTCTCCATACTTCTGGTGTATCCATTCCTTTTTCTTTCAACAGATTAACAAGAAAAGGATTTTTAATTGTAGTTTTTATTTTTGCAATATCCTTAACGTAAATATTTGACCATATAGGCTCTATTCCCTGAGATACCTGACCGAGTATAAATGCGGATGATGTTGTTGGTGCTATTGCATTCAAAGTTGTATTCCTTCTGCCATAGCCTTTCAGAAGTTTTGGTTCACCAAACATTTTTGCCAATTCTTCAGAAGCCTTATAAGAATTCTCCTTAAGTTTTTTAAAAACCTCACTGTTTAGATCATATGCTTTTTGACTATCAAAAGGCAGCATCTTAGATTGAAGCAATGAGTGCCATCCCAATGTTCCCATTCCAAGGGCTCTATGTTCTTTCGCAAAATTATATGCTCGTTCCATAAATAGAAATGTCTGTTGATCGTCTCTGTTAGCCGAATTTTTGTAAGCCTCTAATTTTTCTAGGAACTCAGTAATGAGTGCATCTAAAAAATAAACCATAGTTTCAACAGCATCCGTATCCTTCCATTTATCGTAATGAACCAAATTAATACTTGATAAAACACAAACAAATGACCAATCATGGTTTGACGGTAGCATTATTTCTGTACATAAATTGCTTGCATATATTGGTAAGTTCTTGTCCTTGTATACATCTGCAGCTCCATTATTTGCATTGTCCGTAAAGAAAACATAAGGATATCCCATTTCTCCACGACTCTGTATAACTTTAGCCCAAATTGTCCTCTTGTCAACATCACCGTCTATCATTTCCTGCATCCATTGGTTGGAAACAGTGACTCCGTGAGTTAACTCCTGAATAGGATTTCCCTCTGTTCCAATTTCTAAAAACTCCATGATGTCTGGATGATCAACTGGTAGATATGGGGAAAAACGACCTCTTCTGACGGAGCCTTGACTTACAACATCTACCATAGATTCAAATAATCTCATAACATGGACTGCACCAGAGGCCTCCCCATTATTTTTAATTGCNGCTCCTCTATGCCTAATTTTACCAAAATAACCTGAAGTTCCTCCACCTAATTTGGACATCATACCCACTTCAGATTGAGTGTATAAAATATTTCCTATATCATCATCAATATGAGAACCAAAACAGCTAATTGGTAAACCACGTTCTTTTCCAAAATTTGACCAAACTGGCGATGCCAATGAATAAAATCCTTCTGACATATAATAGTAAAATTTGTCGGCAAAACCTGGAATTTTTAAAATTTCTTCAGCTCTTTGTGCAATATTAGAGATGCGTTCCTCAGCACTTAATCCCTCTCCTATGTATCCTGCAGCTAAAAACTTTCTACTATTTTCATTNANCCACTCAAATGGTTTTTCANANGTNAGATTNATTCTTTGNATTGATTTTTCNCTAGCTTGAATTAAATCTTGATGAGAATTTTNTTGTTTCTGCTCAGTTTNTAATTTTTTNTGCATGNTCTAAAATAGGTCATCACTNGTTATACTTTGNGTNCTTTTACTATAATTNATNGATCGTTTNACAAAAAAATCNCCNTGNTTTGTTCCNATAATNTCNTCATCAAACCATTCGGTTTTTNANACTANATTTTGATCNATCTCAAATACTTTNNCAATGCCAATACTTTCAAGAGAATTATTAAATCTATTTTTTAAAAACTCATTAATCACTGACTTNGGTAAAAANTCAAGNTCNCCGTTTTCAAAAATCCAATCNACAACATCCTTCTCNGCCTCAAANGCCTCTTCACATAGATTTTNAATATTTTTATNGTATTCCGNTGTAAACCAATCAGGATTTTCCTTCTGAAGAATTTTAATTAAATCAATACCAAAATCACCATGAATTTGTTCCTCTTTAGAAGTTGCCTCCACCACATTAGAAATACCCTTTAACATATTTTTATGTTTATTAAAAGCCATAATAATTAAAAATTGAGAAAATAAAGAAACATGCTCAATAAATAATGAAAACAGAAGAATAGCCTCAGCATATTCTCTATTATCATCACTTTTTGAATTTTTGAGTGCTGTTTCAAGATACCGAACTCTTTTCATAATAGCCGGTTTCTTTTTAAGCTCCTTAAATTCTGAATTTAATCCTAATATCTCCAGTAAGTGAGAGTAAGCATCCGCATGGCGAACTTCACTTTCTGCAAATGTTGACCCTACAGAACCAATCTCTGGTTTAGGAATTCTCTGGTAAAGATCTCCCCAAAAAGATTTAACAGCCACTTCAATCTGAGAAATTGCTAACATAGTATTTTTGATAGCACTTCTTTCAGAATCCGTCAATCTTGACTTAAAATCCTGAATGTCACTTGTAAAATTAAATTCCGAGTGGATCCAATAAGAATGTCTTATCGCTGGAACATATTCATAAAGCTCTGGATACTCATATGGCTTTAAGTTAATTCGTTTTTCAAAAAGATCGGACTGTCTCTTTTGACTTCTTTTATTTCGATATAAAATATATGCTTTAGCAACTTCAGGAAACTTACTTTCCATTAATTGAGTCTCAACTATGTCTTGAACTTCCTCAATAGTAGGAATATACTCTTGGTGATTATTTTTACGATCCAAGAGTTTTTGATAAACAGACAATGCTACATCTTCTGCGTTTTGTTCGTTTCCAACTTCAACTGCAACCATTGCTTTTTGAATCGCTCCTGTAATTTTATTCAGATGAAAAGGGCTAGTAGTGAAATCTCTCTTAATTATTTGTTCTATCTTCATAAAATTTAAAAATTAGCTCTAAAAATTATTTAGTCAATTAAGCCAAAACATATTTTTGGTCCAATTGCTATCTTCATTATTATTTTTTAATTATTATTTAAAATTTGATAACAACAAAGATTTAAAATTGTTGGTACAATTGAAAGAGGTACTTTTCCACAAACGGGCTGAGTTTTTAACAAAAAATTGATTTTTCGTTATTTAAAAGAAAAAAAAGAAGACTAAAAGTATCTGATTATCAATTATTTATAAATCCAC
>PATA01000009.1 GCA_002713495.1 Flavobacteriaceae bacterium | reverse complement strand
TAAAGTTCCCGAAAATTACTTTTCCACACAATTTGTTTCAAGATTAAAATAGCTTATGTTAATAAAAATTGCTTGGAGAAACGTTTGGAGGAATAAACGAAGAAGCTTAATAACAATAGCAGCTATTTTCATCGCAGTTTTTTTAGCAATTATTATGCGATCACTACAATTTGGAATGTATGACAATATGATTAAAAATGTAGTTGGTTCATTCTCTGGTTATATTCAAGTACATTCAAAGGGTTATTGGGATGATAAGAACATTAATAATTCATTTAAAATCGATCCAGATACATATAATAAGATAGAAGATACTGAGGGAGTCTCTAATATTTTAAAAAGAATTCAGACTGGTGCCCTGTCATCAAATAATGATTTGTCAAAATTTGTATACATTACAGGAGTCCAATTAGAAAACGAAAATAAACTTACTGATTGGAGTAAAAGATTGATAGATGGGGAATTATTTAAGAAAAATAGCAATTCTATAATAGTAGGTAAAGGAGTTGCTAAATATTATGGCCTTAAAGTTGGTGATTCGCTTGTTTTTATTGGGCAAGGTTATCATGGGATGCAGGCAGTTGGGGTTTATCCTGTCGATGGGATTATTGATATGAAAAATCCAAACTTAAATAATTTGAGTGTATTTATGAACTTAGATGTAGCTCAGAACTTTGTTTCAGCTGATGATATGTTAACAAGTTTAGTTATTAATAAAGATGAATATTTTGATGAAAATCAATTAGCAAAAAAAATTAGATCTATAACTGACTATGAATCCAATGATGTGATGACATGGAAGGAAATGACCCCTGAGTTAGACCAATTAATTGAAGCAGATAACGCTGGGGGACTACTAATAATTATTATTTTATACATGATTGTGAGTTTTGGTATTTTTGGAACTGTTCTAATGATGACTCAGGAGAGACTATACGAGTTTGGGGTTCTAATTTCTATAGGTATGAAAAAATCTAAATTAATAATATCATTGATATTTGAAACAGTTTTATTAACATTTGTAGGAACACTCTCAGGAATTATTATCTCAAGGCCAATTGTAAATTATTTTCATTATAATCCAGTTAGATTATTTGGCGCAGCTGCGGCTCAACTAGAGAGTGCGGGTTTTGAACCAGTAATTCCATTTATGAATTCTTTTGATATTCCAGTCATTCACTCACTTATAATTATTTTTATTTCCTTATTAACTTGCATTTATCCGATTATAATTATTTCGAGACTTCACCCAATCAATGCAATGAATAGATAAAATATGGGAACAATTATAAAAATTGCTTGGAGAAACGTTTGGAGAAATAAACTTAGAAGTTCAATAGTTATAATTTCTATGATTTTAGGTCTATGGTCTGGGTTGTTCACAGTTGCAATGAGCAGAGGTGTAAATGAGCAAAGAGTAAAAAGTGCAATTGATAGTTATCTGCATCATGTTCAGATACATAACCCTTCATTTGAATATAATCTTGACATAAATAGCACTATTGATGAGCCTCTCAAAATTTATGATGAATTGAAAAATGATAGTTTAGTCAAAAAATATAGTAGTAGAGTAATCATTTCAGCCATGGCATCCACTGCTCACGGTGCACAGGGAATTAAATTAATTGGTATAGATTCTGATGAAGAAAAAACATTTTCTGATATTAGTCAAAATATGATTGATGGAAATTATTTTTCAAAAATTAAAAGTAAGCCAGTAATAATAGGAAAAAAATTGGCTGATAACCTAAATTTAGATTTAAAGAAGAAAATATCATTCACTTTTGTTGATGATAATGGAGACTTACAAAGAGTAAAGTTTAAAGTTGAGGGTATCTATAAAAGTGCTAATTCAATATTTGATGGAGGTACTGTTTATGTAAAAAAACAAGATTTAATAAAACTTATAGAAAACAAATCTAGTGTTCATGAAATTGCAATTGTATTAAATAATATTGGGCATACGGATATTTTCAAAAAAAAGCTTTCAAATATGAATAGTAATAATAAAGTAGAAACTTGGAAGGACTTGTCTCCTGAATTAGGATCTGTTCAAGAATTAATGGTTTGGTTTTTTCTGATTTTCATGAGTATAATTTTATTAGCTCTTTCATTTGGTATAGCTAATATAATGCTAATGGCAGTTCTAGAGAGAAAAAGAGAGCTTGGAATGCTAATGTCAGTTGGATTGAATAAATCAAAAATATTTTTAATGATTCTTTTTGAAACTATTTTTATATCATTAATTGCTTTACCGGTTGGAATTTTATTATCATATTTAATGATCTCGTATTATGGTCAAATTGGTATTGATTTGTCAATTGTATCGGAGGGCCTAGATGCTTTTGGAATGAAATCAATGGTCTATACTTCACTTCCTTTGAATTATTATATAATGATAACTATACTTACTTTATTTGTTACACTTATATCTTCTCTTTTTCCCGCCAGAAGGGCGCTTAAATTAAATCCTGCTCAGGCTATTAAATCATTATAAAATTATTATTATGCATGTAATTGAAACAAAAAATATTTCCAAGCTATATAAACAAGCAGATCAAGATATTATAGCTTTAAATGATGTTAGTATAAGTTTTGAAAAGGGTGAGTTCACAGCTATTGTAGGTCCATCAGGATCAGGTAAAACAACCTTTTTAAATTCAATTGGGGGATTGGACTCACCTACTTCAGGAAAAGTTTTGATTGAGAAAAAGGAAATTACTGGATTAAGTTCAAATGAATTAATTGACTTTAGATTAAAAAATATTGGTTTTGTATTCCAATCTTATAATTTGATTCCTGTTCTTACCGCTAAGGAAAATGTTGAATTTATAATGTTGATGCAAGGACTATCTAAGCCATATAGAAATAAACGATCAATTGAACTTTTAAATTCCGTTGGATTAGAAGATCAATTAAATAGAAGACCTAATCAGTTATCAGGAGGGCAGCAACAAAGAGTTGCTGTAGCTCGAGCTTTAGCTTCAAAACCAAAGTTCGTTCTTGCTGATGAGCCAACTGCTAATCTAGATTCATCATCAACAGCCAACCTCCTTGATATAATGAGTAAGCTGAATAAGACTGAAAAAATGACTTTTATCTTTTCTACCCACGATCAAAGGGTAATAGATAGAGCAAATAGAATTATTACTTTGGAAGACGGCAAAATACTTTCTGATAAAAAAATCAAATAAATTGGTTTGAAAAACATACTATTTTTTTTGATTACAATTGTTTTTACACTTAGTATTAAAGCTCAAGATGAAGTTGAATCCAAATGGAAAGATAAAATTAACTTTTCTGGTTATTTACGTTATATGAATTCTTTATCAGTGATTGATTCTGATTCGACACTATCAGATAATTTAATACATAATCGTTTAAGAATCAAAGTTAATCTTAACTCAAGATTTGACGCTGTGGTTGAGATTAGAAATAGAGGATTTTTCGGCCAAGCCACAAGATCAAATCCCAATCTTGGAAAATTTTTAAATAATGATACAGGTGAGCTGGACTTATCTTTTGTCCCATATGATCGAAGAAAATTTGTTATTCATTCTATTTTTGATAGAGCTTACATGAAGTATGCATCTGATAAGTGGGAGTTAAGACTAGGAAGGCAAAGAATTAATTGGGGGGTTAATTTAGCTTGGAATCCAAACGATTTATTTAATGCATATAGTTTAATTGATTTTGATTACCAGGAAAGGCTTGGTGTCGATGCATTAAGATTTCAATATTATACTGATGAAATGTCAACTATTGAGTTTTCAGCCAAGCCAGGAAAAAACCTTGATCAGTCAGTCTTTGCAGGTTTATGGAAATTTAATCTAAATGGTAGTGATTTTCAATTTCTTGCAGGAAATTATTATGAAGATATTGTATTTGGATTTGGTATGGCTACAAATTACAATAATGCAGGAATTACTCTTGAATCAACTTATTTTAATCCGAAAACAAATAAAAATATTTCTAATGATGCTTTAAGTACCTCTTTTTCTGTTGATTATTCTACTAAATCAGGTATTTATTTCAATACTTCATTTCTATATAATAGTCTAGGAACAACAGTAAATTCCTCTGATGATAATTTATTTGGATCTTTTTTAATGGATATTTCTGCTAAAAGATTGATGCCTTCAAAATTTACTTATTTCAGTCAGTTAACTGGAAATTTTACTCCAGCACTAAATGGTTCATTAACAGCATTTTATATGAAAGGAGAAGAAATGCTTCTAATAATGCCATCTATTTCTTATGAGTTTAAAGATAGCATTGATTCAATGCTTTTAACTCAATTAATTTATAATCAAATTGACAAAAATATAAGATTAATGAGGGTGGGAATTTTTATAAGATTTGCATATAATTTTTAGATTATTTAATTTTTCTCTTTGTTTAAAATCAATAATATTTCGGACATAACATTCTTGTATTTCTTAAGTAATTCTTTATAGAAGTATATTCGTTTTTCAGCGTTTGTAATGTATCCAATGAATACTTTATCACTTAATATATTTTGATCGACTTCATAATTAATTATTTTGGTATTTAGATCAACCGAATTATCTACTTCAACTATTTGAATTCTATAACGAATTTTATTTACAATTGATTTGTCGAAACTTTCAACAAAAAAGTCATTTTTTAAATCAGCAGCGTCTTTCCTATCCTCTAAATGTTCATAAAGATCAATAATCCTAGATCTAAGTTTCGAGTTATCAATCAATTCAAAAGAATTTGAATTGATTAATTGACTGTAAATACCTTTTTGAGGAAAAAAAGAAATAGCTGTTTTAGCTGAAATATTGGAAACATGATACGCAATTAAAGAATCTGATTTCTTTCCATCTTCTAAAATAAATTTAACGGATTCAATAGCTTGATCAAGAGACTTATTTACTATTCCTAATTGAATTACATCATTAGTAATGGATTCTTCCAATTCAATTAAAAGTGTATTTTTCTTTTTTAGTTTCTCAGCTTTCTTATTATAATTATCTATTGCAAGGGAGAGGAGTAATCCCAGAAAGACAACGATAAATTCAAAAACATACTTCAGTAGAGTGTTTTTTTGATTTTTCAATTTCCAAAAGTGTTTTAAATTTTTAGTTTTATCCTATATACTTTAGGATTATCTAAAAACCCTGTTACATAGAGATATTTTTCCTGATAATCAAAAGTACAATTTGTGATGTGTTTAAGATTCATTTTAGCTAAGAGTTTACCTTCTGAAGAAATAACTAAAAGACCACCTGGTCCTGAAGTGAAAATATTTCCACTTGAGTGAACAGCCATACCATCAAAATCACTCCCATCATTATATTTTTGAAATAAATTCTTGCCCTCAAAAATAGTTTCAGATGAAAGATTTGATAAATTAATTTTTATAATTTTTGAATTTGTTTTTGAGAAGGGTCTGCCCATTTTATTAACGTATAAGAATTTTTCATCAGAAGACAATCCTAATCCGTTTGGAGCATCTATATCTTTTGATATAATCGATGTTTGATTTATTTTTGGATCATATTTGAAAACTCCATTAAAGTCTAATTCTCTTAATTCAGAATCAATAAACTCAAAAGTCTCAAGATTAAAGAAAGCAAACGGTGGGTCGGTAAAATAAATTGTTCCATTTTTTGACATGACCAAATCATTGGGACTGTTGAGTTTCATACCATCATAATTATCAACAACGGTTTTAAAATCTGATTTTTGACCATTTTCATTACTTAATGAGGCTATCCTTCTATCACCATGTTGACATACCAGAAGTAAATTATTTTCACTATCATAAATCATTCCGTTTGGACCAAGTAAACCCTCTCCGAGATTTGGAGAATAACCGGTATTACCACCTGGTTTTTTAAAATCTTCAACACCTTTTTCTTCATTCCATTTCAATATCTTGTCATTAATATTGTCTACAAAAAAGAGTGAATTTGAATTATTATCCCATACAGGTCCTTCAGGAAGTGAAATTGAGTCAGCAATAATTTCAAATTCAGAATAAACATCTATTATGGATTCAATTGAATTATCATAAATTTCAATTTCAGGATTTATTTTTTCTTTTTGATTATTACAAAAAATAAAAAGAAATATATTTGATAGTAAAAATATCTTTTTCATTTTAATTGATTTATGGTTACTAATCTAATATAGATAATTACATAATAACTTCTGTTAAATCTAACATAAGTTAGATTAGTTTTTTTTCCTTTGTATTAATAATTCATATGGACACTTACTTTGTCTGTGCAGGTGCAACCTGACTTTTTTTTAACTTATTTTGGTGATGTATAGACTCTCATGACTTAAAGTAATTTAAAAAAAATATTCAGTATGTGGAACAATAACTACAACTAATAAAATATTTAAGGAACAAAAAACCCTGTTAATCAATTGATTACAGGGTTTAGATGTGGTACCTCCAGGAATCGAACCAGGGACACAAGGATTTTCAGTCCTTTGCTCTACCAACTGAGCTAAGGTACCATACTTTAAAGTCCAGCAAATATAAAAGCCTTTTTAGATTAGAGCAAATCCTACCTTAAAAAATCTTTTGGTATTTTTGAATATTATTCTTGAGAATATAATGAATCTGATTTTAGATATAGGTAATACCAATTCAAAATTTTCAGTTTTTGAATCTGGCAGAATCAAATCTTTTGGTGTTTGGGACAGTTCAGAAGTTAAAGAAGAGTTTCAAAACTGGAATAACAATAATCAAAATTGTGAATCAATTATTGTTTCAGATGTTATTGGTATAAACAAGTCTTATTTTGAATCTGTAACTAGGTGTTCTTTGGTTTGGGTTTCAGCTAAAATTAAATTACCATATAAAATAAACTATAAGATTCCAGAAGAACTTGGAGCTGATAGAATAGGCTTAGTTGCTGCCGCTGTATTTGCATATCCAAAAAAAAATTGCCTTGTAATAGACATAGGAACCTGTATAACATATGATTTTGTTTCAAAAAACTCTGTTTATCTAGGAGGGTCGATAAGCCCTGGCTTTTCTATGCGATATAATAGTATTAGTACCAACACTTCTAGTTTGCCTGAACTAAAGATCACTATACCAAAAAAATAATGGCTGATTCAACAGAGACATGCATTCATTCAGGAATATACTATGGAATTTATGCTGAAATAGAAAATCAAATTAATTTTTATAAAAAAAAATATAAAGATTTAACAATAATTTTAACAGGAGGGGATTCTAAATACTTTGTTAACAGAATAAAAAATGTCATATTTGCCAATCATAATTTTATTTCTAAAGGATTATTTAATATTTTAAAATTGAATAATTCATAACTAAAACATGAAAATTCATTTTTTGAATAAAGTAATTGCTTCAATATTTCTTTTAATCAGCTCTTTTTCTTTTGCCCAGGTTGGAACAGGATCTCCATACTCTTTTATTGGTTTTGGTGAAACTAATTTCAGAGGAAATCACTCTAATAGAGCCATGGGTGGTTTGGATGTTTATTTAGACACTATTCATCCAAACATTAATAACCCAGCTAGTTATTCTACTCTTAAAGCCACAACTTATTCAATAGGATTAAATTACAAGAAAAATAAAATTTCTAATGAAAGTGAAACACAAAAAATTACCACTTCATCTATTGACTATGTTGGTGTATCAATACCAACAAAAAAATTTCGCTTTGGTTTTGGAATAATTCCCATAAGTTCAATTGGATATTTGCTAAATGAATCAAATCAAAGTATTTCTGAAAATCAAGTAATTAATCGTTTCTCAGGACAAGGGGGACTTAATAGAGCCTTTTTAAATATTGGTTTTAAGGTTTTAAAAGGAATTCATTTTGGTATTTCAACCAATTATGGATTTGGAGATATTTTATATGAAAAAAATCAATTGATAAAAGGAATTGAAAATGGCTCATATCTTGAAAGTGAATTAAGCTTATCTGGGATTAGTTATAAGTTTGCAATCAATACAATCACAAGATTCAATAAACTAGAAATTCATAGTTATTTTGGATTTGAACCAGAAGGTAATCTTAAATCAAAAAATAGACAGGTCATTTATACTCAATCTGTATTGACTGAATCTAGTTCTGTAGGAGAGGTTGTTCAACCCGATCTTTCTGAAACAGGAATGGATGAAACTATTTTTAATACCCCCAAATCAATATCTTTTGGTTCAGGAATAGGTATTGATAGAAAATGGTTTTTTGGAGGTCAAATTACTAATATTTCAAATAGCTCTTTCATAAACGAATTCATCAACCAACCAAATATTAGATATATAGATGAAAAAAGGTTTAATTTTGGTGGGTTTTTTATCCCAGATTATAGTTCAATTACTTCTTATTGGAAAAGGGTTGTTTACAGATTTGGTTATAGATCAGAAAAAAAAGGTTATACAATAAATGATCAATCAATTAAAGAAAATGTTATAACTTTTGGTTTTGGTTTACCTTTGGCGGGAGTTTCAAATACAAATGTTACTTTTGAATTTGGAAAAATTGGAAAAAAAAGTAATAATTTAGTTGAAGAAAATTATTGGGCTATGCGAATAGGTTTCTCACTTAATGATATTTGGTTTATTAAAAGAAAGTATAATTAGAAATAAAAATGAAAAAATTAAGATTAATAATATTATTGTTGGGGGTAATGAAAATCAATTCCTCATATTCTCAGTCACAAGAGGAATGTCTTAATAACTTGTCGATCTTCGCTGAATCGGCCAAAGTTAAAAATTATGATGCAGCATATGATACATGGAAATTTGTTTTAGAGTCATGTCCAAAAATTAACTTAGCCGTATATACTTATGGAGAGAGAATTTTAAAACATAAAATAAAAAATTCCTCAGGTGAAGAGCAAGAAAACTTTAAAAAAAGTTTAGTGTTACTGTATGATAAATGGATATTAAACTTTCCCAACAAAAAAGGTGTTAGTCGAGTTGGTAATATTCTCAGTACCAAAGCTCAGGTAATGATTGATTATAAAATGGCAAATGATGCTGAAGTATATAAAGTTTTTGATCAAGCCTACAAAAAAGATCCAGAAAGTTTTACAAACCCTAAAGGATTATATAACTATTTTAATACTTTATATAAGCAATATAAATCAGGAGAAAACAATGTTACCCCAGAGCATTTATTTAATATGTACGAAGAAATTTCTGAAAAATTTGAACTTGAGGCAACAAAACTTGCAAAAAAATTAGATAAAATTTTAATTAAAATTGATAATGATGAGCCTTTAACAAACCGAGAAACAAAAAATAAAAGAGTCTATGAAGTTAATTCAAGGGCTATTGGAATTTTTCTTTCAAACTTAGATGCCATAATTTCAATTGAGGCTACATGTAATAATCTTATACCTTTGTACAAAAGAAATTTTGAGGAAAATAAATTAAATTCAGTTTGGCTTAAAAGGGCAGCGAGCAGGATGGACGGAAAAGATTGCTCAGATGACCCTTTTTTTGTAACACTAGTTGAAGCACTTCACAACATTGAACCCTCCGCAGATTCAGCATACTATTTAGGTTTATTAAATGACAAAAAAGGTAAAAGCTCAGAGGCCTTAAAATATTATGAAGAATCAATTTCTCTGGAAAGTGACCAATACAAAAAAGCCAAAATTCTTTACAAGATAGCTGTCAAGTTTAAGAAAAGTGGCCGAAAACAATCGGCCAGAAATTATGCGAGAAAGGCCCTAAGGAATCAACCTTCAATGGGAAGAGCTTATTTATTAATTGCCAGCTTATATGCTAGTAGCGCTAATGATTGTGGTGATTCACAATTTAATAAAAGAGCAATTTATTGGTTGGCTGCGGAGGTTGCTAATAAAGCAGGAAGAGTAGATGCCTCAATTAAAAAATTAGCTAATAAAACTGCCAAGAGTTATATGGGAAGAGCTCCAAGTAAAACTGATATTTTTTCAGAAGCCAACGAGGGTTCTAAAATAACCTTTAATTGCTGGGTTGGAGCAAGTGTTAGGGTGCCCAAATTATAATGTACAAATTGAAATATTACAGTTATATTTTAAGGGGAGTAATTTTTTTTATATTCATTTTAAGCTCTTGCGAAAATAATGCTGAAGATTTATATGGTGTTGATATGGAAAAACCCCGACCAGTTGGGGTTGCAAGTGATGTAAGAATGGTATATACTGATTCAATGAACATATTAGCTATTCTAACCACAAAAAAACATATTGATTATACTAATTTAACTTTTAAATATTCAGAATTTCCTGATGGAGTAAAAGTTGTTTTTTATGACAATGAGAATAAACACAGTGAATTAACATCTGATTTTGCTGTCTTGTATGAAGAAACAAAAATAATTGATCTAAGAGGAAATGTTTTGTTAAGATCAAGTAACGGGGCAGAGTTGTTTTCACAACAATTATACTGGGATGCGACTGATGATTGGATTTTTACTGAGTTTCCATTTGAATTTAATGATGAAGATTATCAAATTTCAGCAATGAGATTGGATGCAAATAAAGAATTTACTAAATTTAGAACAGGCAATTTAACTGGAAAAATATCTATTCAGGAATCAAAAGATTCTATTAATTAATTATAAATGAAAAGTCTTCTTATTTCAGAAATTCTTTATTGGGTTATTGCGGTGATTTCTTTTTTTCAAATTTTTCAAAATTGGACTTTGAACAAAAACAAAGCTTATATTTTTATATTTTTTGCAATATTATCAGTCTTAATGGCTCTATTTAGGCGTTATTTTAGAAATAAATATTCTCAAAACAAGTAATGCTTAAAATTGATATAATAATATTATTGTCTCTTATTTTTTCAGCTTTTTTTTCAGGTCTTGAGATGGCTTTTGTTTCTTCCAATAGATTATTTTTGGAAATTCAAAAAAAACAAACAGGTTTTAATGCAAAATTTTTAAAAAGATGTACTGATAATCCGTCTGAATTTATTGCTTCAATGTTACTTGGAAACAATATATCATTGGTTATTTATGGAATTTTTATGAGTGAAAGGTTACTTGATATTTTTTTTCCAGCAATTAAAAATAATTTAAACTTTAAATTAGATATATTATTTTACCAAACTATAATTTCAACTTTAATTATTTTAATATCGGCTGAATTTCTACCAAAAGTTTTTTTTCGTATTTATTCCCATAAATTAATTACTTTTTTTGCAATTCCTGCAGCAATTTTTTTCTTTATTTTCAGACCAATTACTTCATTCATTATTAGATTGAATGATAGGATATTGAAACTTTTCTTCAACATTAAAACAAATACTGCTCAGCTATCATTTTCCAAATTGGAATTAGGTGATTTTATTGAAGAGCAAATTGAAAATTCCAAAAATAAAGATGAAATTGACACTGAGATTAAGTTTTTTCAAAATGCATTGGATTTTTCAGATCTTCGTTCAAGAGAAACTATGGTTCCCAGAACAGAGATAATTGNTGTNGATATTNATACTTCATATGATGATNTAAAGTCATTATTTATTGAAACAGGATTTTCTAGAATACCTGTTTACAAGAAATCAATTGACGATATAATNGGNTATGTGCACTCATTNGANATGTTTAAACAACCAAAAACTATNAAAGAAATAATATTGCCCGTATCCTATGTTCCTGAACCAATGCCAATTAATAAGGTNTTGGAGCTNCTTTCAAAGCAAAGAAGNAGTATGGCTATTGTANTAGATGAGTATGGTGGAACATCAGGATTAATNACAGTTGAGGATATTATTGAAGAGTTATTTGGAGAGATTGAGGATGAGCATGACCAAGTAGAGCATGTTGAAAAGATTATTTCTAAAAAACAATTTGAATTTTCTACTAGATTAGATGTTGATTACATTAACAAAACATATAAACTTGGNATAATTGAAAACGAATTTTACGAAACATTAGGGGGATGGATTGTTTTCCATACNGGTGAAATCCCAAAGGAGGAGGAAGAAATTTTAATAGAAAAATTTAAAGTAAAAATTTTAAAGACAACTTCTACAAAGNTTCAAAAAATTTTNCTTGAAATAATTGATAATTATTAATTTGTTTTAAAAATAATTTGTAAATTTTTTAAAAAACCGTTGGATATCGTAAATTCGCAAGCTATTTAAATTAATTAAATATTATTATGGCTTTACTNGGACAAATTAGAGAAAGATCAATTTTTTTAATAATTGTAATAGGGATGGCTTTGTTTGCCTTTGTTATTTCAGGTGTTTTTACTAATAACGCTGGTAGCGAATCTATTTCAGAACCCATTGCTTTAGTTAATGATGNAGAAATTGATTTAGATCTTTTCAAATTCAATGTAGAACAAACTGAAAGAAATTATAATTATTCNACCTTAAAATCAGTCGATGCGGTATGGAATCAAACATTGCGTAATGTCCTTCTAGAAAANCAATATAAACTACTAGGTATCGACGCTGGAATTGCTCAACTAGAAGAGATTATAGGTTCAAANGANGCNTTTTTAAATGACCAACGTTTTTTAAATGAATCAGGTTTTTTTGATTTTGGTTTATTTACAAACTTTATAATTTCTATGAAAAATAATAATCCCGAAGGCTACGAAAACTGGAAAGCTCAGGAAGCCCAATTAATTTCTATGGCTAAACAAAAAATTTATCTCGGTCTAGTTAGATCAAGCGCCACACATTCAGATTTTGAAGGAAAATTTTCTTACCATACTGAAAATGATAAAGTTTCCATTCAATATGTACAAATTCCATACAACACAATTTCTGACAGTACAATTAGCATTAGTAATAATGAAATAAAAAAATATATTTCACGAAATTCTGATAAGTATAAAAGAAATGAAACCAGGTCAATTGATTATGTTTTATTTGATGAAATTCCAACTGAAGAAGATATTTCAGAACAAAGAAAATCACTTGAAAAATTAATTCTTAATAGAGTCGAATACAACGATGTATCAAAATTAACTGATACAATATATGGCTTAAAAAATACAAATGATATTTATGAATTTGTATCAGAGCACTCAAGTATTCCTTTTGATTCGATTTATAAATCTAAAGGTGAAATTATAAGTGATTATTCAGAAATTTTATTTAACCTACCTAAAGGCGATGTNTTTGGACCTTATATTGATGGAAATAACATTAAGATTTCCAAAATGATTGATCAAAAAAAAGACGCTTCAATTAGAGCAAGTCATATACTAATTTCTTATAAAGNTTCTTATGGAGCATTAAACTCAATAATAAGAACTAAAGAAGAGGCAAAACAAAAAGCATTTAAAATTTTAGATCAGGTTAAAAAAAATCCAAATTTATTTGGAGAATTTGCCTCACAGGATTCAGATGGACCAAGTAAAAACCAAGATGGAGATTTAGGTTTCTTCAAAGAAGGTTTCATGGATAAAAGTTTTTTTAACTTCGTAAATAAAAATANAGTTGGTAAAATTGGTGTTGTGGAGACAAAATACGGATACCATGTAATTAAAATTACTGACAAAGAAGATGTTGTTTTGTTGGCTAACATTNTTCAGGAACTTATTCCTTCTGAATCTACAACAAATGAAATTTTTAAAAATGCAACAGAATTTGAAATAAAATCACTTAAGTCAAAGGTTGAAGATTTTGAATCAATTGCTGNGAACTCNGCTNTAAGTGTAAAAAAAATAGACTACATAAATATTTTAGATGAACAACTTCCTGGATTAGGCGATCAAAGACAAATTGTAAAGTGGTCCTTTTCAGAGGATTCTAAAGAAGGTGATATTAAAAAGTTTAATTTGTCTTCAGGTGGATATGTAGTTGTTAAAATTTCAAAAATTAGAGATNCNAAAATAGCAGAATTTGATGAGGTAAAAGAAGAAGTTAGAANTAAATTAACTATTCAAAAAAAAACNGATTTACTTATAAAAAAATACAATAGCACTGAATCTATCGAAGATCTTTCAAAAAAATCAAATCAAGAAATACAAAATGCTTCAGCTTTAAATCAAAACAATTCTGTTCTTTCTGGATCTGGAATTGAACCTTATATAATTGGAGCTTCTTTTGCTCTAAAAGAAAATGAAGAATCTAAACTATTAATTGGAAATAAAGGATTATATAAAATTAAATTAATCAGTAAACAAACTGCTCCGGAATTACCATCATATATAGCTTATAAAAACTCATTAAGGACAAANGAAAANTTAAGAATAAATTCAGAAATTTTTAAAGCTTTAAAAAATTCATCCAAAATTGTTGATAATAGGCATTTATATTATTAACCTCATATAATAAAGTCATTATAATTATATCCGATTTTATAGCTTTTCTTTTTAAAGTATTCTAATGAATCCTCTGGACCAACAGCTAAAAAAAAGTCACCACCCCAAGCTCCAAGACTTTTTAATGAGCCGTCATAATCTTTAAATCTTTTTTTTATTGAATCAACTTTCAGAGCGTTACTTATTATATTTTCATGATAATCAATAAGTTTTTTAAATTCATCAATATTTTTAGCTAAAACCAAATTAGTACTAATTTCAGATATATCATTTATAATTGATTTACTAAATGAATTTTTATTTTTGAAATGTTTTAGAGACTTCCCAGTATTTTGTTTTTTATTTAGGTAAATAAAAAACAAATTTTTTTTTAATTTTGAACTAAAGTTGACAGGNACTACTTTTTCTTTACCAGGATTTAAAGAAAATAAAATTGGTGAATTGGCTTCTGCACAAGCAAGGTCATATCCACTTCCACCAAATGTTTCCCTTAAAANTTCATATGGATTTATTTCTGCCCATTTAGAAATATTATTAANTAATGTTGAAGAAGTACCAAGTCCCCATCTATAATCAAAATCAAGNTTTGTAATAACTTTTTTTCCAGTTTTTAAGAACTTTGAATTAAGATTTCGTGAAACTTCTAATATTTTTTTTAAACGCAAACAGATATTTTTATCATTCGTTTTNATTATTTTAAAAGACTTTATGTCAAGTATACATTCAAACCATTTTTGAGAATTCATATTGAAACTTGACCAACTTATTGTTTNACTAATATCATCTTTAACTAACATATCTTGACCCATTTTCGTTGGTAACCCAATAGCAGANGATCCATTCAAAACGGCATATTCTCCAGTTAATAAAACCTTACCATTGCTATAAAATGATTTCATTCTAAATTATTTAAGAATTTTTCAACATTATTGTAGTTCACCTTATGATCCTTAAAGAATAAAAGTGCTTCAGCCTTTTGTTTTTTTGATGCTTTTAACTGGTTTAAAATATTTAATAAATGCATTTTCATATGTCCTTTTTGAATTCCAGATGTGATTAATGATCTAATAGCTGCAAAATTTTGTGCTAANCCGGATACACATATGATCGACATGAGTTGTTTTGAATTTGGGTTATTTAAAAGTTCTAGGGACCACTTTACTAAAGGATGAAGCGTTGTTAAACCTCCAACTGTTCCAATTGATAAGGGAATTGTCAAATCCATAGTAAATATTCCATTTTTAATGAAAGCATTTGTTAGCCCTTGATATTTTCCATTTTTTGAAGCATATGCATGAATAGATGATTCAACTGCTCTAAAGTCATTTCCAGTTGAAAGAACTACTGAATCAATTCCATTCATTATTCCTTTATTGTTTGTTACTGCTCTGTAGGTATCAACTTTAGAAATATCAATTGCAGTTATAAATTTTTTTGCAAATTCTTTTCCATTAATACCCTCATTTTCATTTAAATCCTCTACAGGACAAGATACCCAGCTTTTTACCAAACAATTTGGAACGTAATTTGACATAATACTCATAATTACATTTAATTGATATTTTTCACTCAAATCGGATTTAAAAAATTGATTTTCTAGAGTTTCAGCCATTTTTTCTAGACATGAGTTAATAAAGTTAGCTCCCATTGCATCAATTGTGTTAAAGCATATAGATATTTGAAAATAATTTTTTAAGCTCAGAGTTTTATCAATCAAGTTCATTGATAGGATTCCTCCACCTCGCTTTTCCATTTTCAATGAAATATCATTACATGATTCTATAAGTTCTTTTTTTTGATCATCAAAAAATTTTTGGATATCATTTTTTTTTCCATCGTATAAGAAGTGAATATGACCAGTTTTTTCAAAGCTTATGATTTTTGTGTGAAAACCTCCTCTTNTGGACCAATATTTAGCAGATTTCGATGCAGCAGCAACTACAGAACTTTCCTCAATAGCCATAGGTAATGAGTAGTTCTCTCCATCTATTATAAAATTTGGNGCTACCCCAAATGGCATATAAAAATTACTCAATGTGTTTTCAATAAATTCATCATGAATTTCTTGAATATTAGGATTAGTGTTCCAATAATTAATCAGATTTTCTTTTGCTTTTGAGGGACTTGAGAAGAAGGATTCTGTTATCCATTTAATTTTTTCTTCTTTTGTTAATTTAGAAAATCCAGAGATGTATTTTTTCATTAATTTATTAAGTTCTTCAAATATATGTATTTTAGGGTCNAATTTTTATTACATTTTTTAAAACTATTTAATTTTATTATTTAAAATTTTAATCCCTTTTCATAAAATGAGGATATTAATTTTTAGTTTATTTTTTANTTCCTTTTCATTATCAAATGCACAAAAAATAAGTTTAGATATGATATGGAATGATGAATTTATTCCAGAGCGTCTAGATGGATTAAAANCTATGAATCATACAGATGGATATACATATTTAGAAAAAGATGAATTGAACAACGAATCAAATATTTTTTTAGAATATTATAAATCAGATAATAAAAAAGAAATAATTTTAAGCTCAAAACTTCCACTNGTACCTTTTTTTTTGTGATTATGAATTTTCTAAGGATGAAAAAAAAATACTNATTACAACAGAAAAAGATCAAATATATAGACGCTCAATAAANGCCATATTTTGGATATNCAATAGAATTAATGGTAAAATACAAATGGTTTTTAATAAAAAAATTCAACAACCAGATTTTTCGCCAGATGGTAACAAANTTGCATTTGTATATAAAAGAAATCTATTTATTAAAGATTTAATTAATAATTCAATTACTCAAGTTACAAATGATGGAAACAATGAAATTATAAATGGAATTACAGATTGGGTATATGAAGAAGAGTTTGGTTTTGTAAAAGCATTTTTGTGGAGTCCAGACAGCTCTAAGTTAGTTTTTATGCGTTTCGATGAATCAGAAGTTCCTTTTTTTTCAATGGATATTTACGGNAAGGGTTTGTACCAATATCCATATAAGTTTAGATATCCAAAAGCAGGTGAATCTAATTCAAAAGTTTCACTCAATTTATATGATTTAAAATCAAAATCAATCTCTAAAATNCAATTTTCAGAAAATCCTGAACCATATTATATNCCAAGATTTAAATTTTCCAACGATCAAAATCTTTTGTCCGTTCAAACAATTAATAGAAGGCAGAATCATTTAAAACTTCATTTAATCAATATTAATAATAAAAATAACAAAGTAATTTTTCAAGAAAAATCTGAAACATACCTTAATGTAAATAACGACTTATTTTTTCTTGATGATAATAGTTTTTTATGGACAAGTGAAAAAAGTGGATTTAATCATATTTATCATTATGATATAAATGGAAAACTGATTAACCAGCTTACTCAAGGCTCTTGGGAAGTCACTAAATTATATAAATATAAAAANAAAACGAGTGAGGTTATTTTTGGTGCTGCCAAACTATCTGCAATAGATAGAGGAATTTATTCAGTTGGATTAAATGGTAAAAAAATCAAATCGATAACTAAAGAATCAGGATTTAATGGAGCAGTATTTAATAAAGATGGAAGTAAATTTATTCATTCATATTCTGATGAAAATACTCCTCCAAAATATACTGTTAGGTATAGTAAAAATGNAGCTTTAATTAGGGAAATAATAGACAACGAAAAATTAAAAAATAAGCTTAGTAAATTTAACCTTCCAAAAAAAGAATATAATTCAATAAATNTAAACGGCTTCAATCTTAATTATTACATTATCAAACCAAAAAATATTGAATCATCTAAAAAATATCCCTTATTACTTTTTCAATATTCAGGNCCTGGATCTCAACAAGTTTCAAATAGATGGGGAAATAACAGAGATTTATGGCACAAAATGTTAACTCAGAAAGGATATATTATAGCATGTTTGGACGGAAGAGGAACAGGATTTAAGGGTGAAAAGTTCAAAAAAATGACATATATGAACCTTGGTAAATTCGAGACTCAGGATCAAATATCATTTGCAAAAAAAATCTCACTATTACCATATGTAGATGAAAATCGAACAGGNATTTGGGGTTGGAGTTATGGAGGTCACATGGCAACACATTCACTTTTTTTAGGAAACGAAGTATTTGAGATGGCTATCGCAGTTGCTCCNGTCACAAATTGGAGATTTTATGANACTATTTATACAGAAAGATTCATGAGAACACCTCAAGAAAATCCTGAAGGATATGATAGTAATTCCCCAATTAATTATGTTGATAGATTAAAAGGGAAATATCTATTAATTCATGGATCTGCAGATGACAATGTTCATGTTCAAAATTCAATGCGANTAATTGATGCACTAATTGATAAAGGTAAACAGTTTGAATGGATGATTTATCCCGACAAAAAACATGGTATTCAGGGATTAAACACTCAAAATCATTTATATACAAAAATGACTAATTTTATAACAAATAACTTATAATTATGGATTACATATATAATGGAGGGGAACTCAATCAAAAAACAATACTAGGACATCCTTCTGGACTNTATGTTTTATTTTTTACTGAAATGTGGGAAAGATTTTCATACTACGGTATGAGAGCAATTTTAGTTCTTTTTTTAATTTCATCATTTCAGGATGGTGGCTGGGGTTGGGAGAGAAGTGAGGCTTTGGGNTTGTATGGTGTATATACTGGCCTAGTTTATATAACTCCAATTTTTGGAGGGATATTAGCTGATAAGTTTTTGGGTTATAGAAATGCAGTAATTATCGGTGCTTTAATTATGACATTAGGCCATGCATCNATGGCGTTAGAAGGATTTGNTGATTTATTATTTTATTTGGGTCTAGTTTTTTTGATAATTGGCAATGGGTTTTTTAAACCTAATATTAGTTCAATAGTAGGTCAATTNTATAAAACAGANGGTCGAGATAAAGATGCAGGATACACAATATTTTANATGGGAATTAATTCTGGTGCATTTTTAGGAATCTTACTTTGCGGTTATATTGGTGAAAAAATAGGATGGCATTACGGGTTTGGTTTGGCTGGAATATTTATGCTTTTTGGAATGCTNCAATTTTATTACGCTCAAAAGATTTTTGGATCAATAGGATTAGTTGAAAAATCAAATGTTATTGATAATTCTAATTCCTTAAATACTCAAAATAANACGCCCNCAAAAATCATTTATGATAGGCTTGCAGTAATTGTTATTTTTTCATTTTGTGTTATTTTTTTCTGGTGGGCTTTTGAACAGGCAGGTGGATCAATGACAATTTTTGCTTCAGATTATACTAATAGAGTGTTGGAGGGAAACGAGGCTTTAATTTTTAAAGTTTTTAATTCATTGATTACTATAGTNCCAATGCTAATAATAAGTTATATAGTNTATTTATTANGTATTAATACTTTTTCAATTTATAAATTATCAAGTGTATTTTTAATTATTAGTTTTATTATAATATGGTNTATAATTATTTGGATGTTATTGCGTGAATTTGACAATACATCTACAGAGGTTCCTGCTTCTTGGTATGGAATTCTAAACTCATTTTATATTATTGTTTTTGCGCCNTTGATTTCTAAAATTTGGCAAAGTAAATACAATATTTCAGGACCTTATAAATTCGGTATTGGTCTAATTTTGTTGGCTTTAGGTTTTGCGATACTATCTTTTGGTTCCTTGGATATTCCACTAGGAGCTAAAACTGCTTCTGTGAGTATGATATTTTTGATTTNAGCCTATTTCTTTCATACAATGGGGGAATTATGTATTTCTCCAGTTGGGTTATCCTATGTAAGTAAATTGGCTCCCAGAAATTTGGTTGGATTGATGTTTGGAGTCTGGTTTGTAGCTAACTTTATTGCAAATACTGCTGCTGGATTAACAGGAAGTTATATAGATCCAATTGTTGAAAATTATGGCATGAGTGTTTTTTTCTTAATTTTTACAATAATACCTGTAGCTGCAGGTTTGTTGATGTTGGCTGCAAATAATAAAATAGTNAAAATGATGCATGGGATCAAATAATTACAATATTAAATATCATCTTAAAATTAGCCTAAGTTTTCTGGTGCTAATAANCTCATTTTTTGTTTCAAGCCAAGAGATTAATTGGCTGACTNTAGAAGAGGCTTTGAATGCTCAAAAAGATAATCCAAAAAAAATATTAATGGATGTCTACACTGTTTGGTGTGGACCATGTAAATTGATGGATAAAAAAACATTCTCTAACACTGATCTAATAAATTATGTCAATGACCACTATTATGCAGTTAAATTCAATGGTGAAGGAGATGAAACCATAAATTTCTATGGTAACATTTTTTCAAACCCTAACTATGACATTGCNAGAAAAAACACTAGAAATAGTACACATCAATTTACTCAGTTTCTTGGNGTAAAAGGNTATCCTACAACAATTTTTTTGAGTGAGTCAGGAGATTTGATAACCCCAGTTGTTGGATATTTAAATGTACATCAAATGGAGCTCTATATCAAAATGATTAAAAAAGGTGACTATCAAGTATTTTCAAAACCAGAAGATTTTGAAAATTATAAGAAATATTTTCAGCCTAAATTTAANTTAAAGGGAAAGTGATAATTATTTGACAATTCTTTTTAAAATTAAATTTGATGTAATTTTACTAGCTCCCCCTTGATCAAGAAGATCATACAACTTTTTATAATCNGATTTAATTTTTNTCTCTCTAGATTTATCTAAAATTCTTTCAAGGAAAAAACAAATCTTTTTTGAATTACAATCAAATTGAATTAATTCATCTATTATAGCTTTGTTCATGATTATATTAACTAAAGAAATATACTTGAGCTTTACTATTAATTTTGCAATAAGAAAACTTAAGTTACTACTTTTATAACAGACAATTTGTGGAGTTCCAATTAATGCTGTTTCTAGTGTTGCTGTTCCACTTGTAACAATTGCTGCTTTTGACGATTGAATTAGGTTATATGTATGATTAAAGATAACAGGAATGGGAATATCTTTTATGATAGATTTATAATCATAAATTGTTCTACCTGGTGCACCAGCAATAATAAATTGATAATTATTAAATTTTTTAGATACTTTAACAAACTCAGGTAAAATTTTATTTATTTCTTGTTTTCTACTTCCTGGCAAGAGGGCAATAATTGGTTTATTTGATATAGAGTTTATCTTTTTAATAAATCGTTTATTGATTTTTCTCTCCGGAATGTGCTCCATAAGTGGATGACCAACATAATCAACTTTGAAACCATGTTTAACTTCATAAAAAGACTTTTCAAATGGTAGAATCACATATAAATAATCTATATTTTTTTTTATAGTTTTAATTCGATTTTCCTTCCAAGCCCATACTTGAGGACTAATATAATAATGGTTTTTATATCCATTTTTGTGAGCCCATTTTGCTATTCTTAAATTAAATCCAGGGTAGTCAATATAAATTATTACATCAGGTTTGAATTTCTGAATATCTTTTTTACAAAAATTTAAATTTTTGTAAATAGTAAGAAAGTTTACAAAAACTTCCCAGAACCCCATGAATGAAATGTCTTTAAAGTGTTTTATTAATTTGCCACCAGCTTCTGACATTAAATCTCCTCCCCAACAATTTATTATAGCTTTTGTGTCAGATTTTTTTATTTCTTTAATTAAAGATGCTCCATGCAGATCTCCAGATGCTTCTCCTGCTATTATATAATATTTCATATTATAGATATTTAATTATAAAAATCAATAAAACAATTAGTAATGATGCTATCACAATACCTGTTGCAAAAGAAATTTTATTTTTTTTAATTGAAAGAAAAAAAATTAAAAGATTTGATATTGCACCCAAACTTATTAATCCTCCTAATTTTCCTTGATTATAAAGATATAACCAGCTATCTTCAATTGGTATACTGGATAAAAATAAAGTTAAAAATATTACACTAGACATTGTAGCTAAAAGCCCCGTAATAAATCCAATTAAAATGTTTCTTTTATTCAAAATCCCAAGTATTTAATTCTTGAATTATATCATATGCAGTAAAATCAAATTGAACGGGAACAATTGAAATATAATTGTTTTTTAATGCCCACTCATCTGTATCATTTTTTGTGTCCTTATCGATAAATTCACCAGTAAGCCAGTAATATTCTTTTCCAATTGGATTTTTTCTTTTATCAAATTTTTCGATCCAGTTTGCTTTTGCTTGCCTACATATTCTTACTCCTTTAATTTCTTGATTAGAATTAACTCTAGGCATATTTACATTTAGAATTATATTGTTTGAAATTTTATTTTTTAAGACATTCAGAGTAATTGATTTAACATAATTAGTAAAAGGTTCAAAGTTTGCAGACCATTTATAATCAAGTAAAGAAAATCCTAAACTAGGTATTCCTTGAATTCCAGCTTCAATTGCAGCACTCATAGTTCCAGAATATATTACATTTATAGATGAATTTGAACCATGGTTTATTCCAGATACGCAAATATCAGGTTTTCTGCTCAATAATTCATTTACAGCTATTTTTACACAATCTGCAGGGGTTCCTGAACAACTATATTCTTTTTGAGGACCTGAATCAATTTTTATTCTAGAACAATGGAGGGTGGAATTAACAGTTATTGCATGACTCATTGCTGATTTGGGGCTGTCAGGAGCCACAACAACTACTTCACCAATAGAATTCATTATTTCAACCAATGATCTAATTCCTGGGGCGGTTATTCCATCATCATTTGTAACTAATATCAGTGGTTTTAAAGACATTTTTTTAATAATATATAAAACTAATAAAAACTTGTTGCTTATGATGATTTATTATTTAACAAAAAGTTTTGACTACCCATTTTAATAAATATCTCATTTTACTTATTTTTGATCACAAAATGAATTTACGATTAATGAAAATTTTTGATTTTATATTTTATTGCTTTTTTTGTTTTAATTTAATTCATGGAAATTCACCTTCAGCTTTTCTTTCCTCTGATAAGGACAAATTTTTATTGGAAATAATTTCTTATGTTCTAGAAAAAGGACACTATGATCCTAAAGAAATGAATGATGAATTTTCCAAAAATGTTTTTAATTCATTTATTGATGCAATTGATGGTCAACACAGATTTTTTTTGAAAGGGGATATAAATAATTTTAAAAGATATCAATATGAAATAGATGATCAGCTAAAATCTTCAAACATTGATTTTTTTAATTTAGTTTATGATAAAAGTGTTCAAAGAATTGAAGACGTTAAAAATTTTTACCCTAGCCTTCTCGAAAAACCATTTGATTTTAGTGTTAAAGAAACTACTTCATTGGACTTTAAAAACAATTCATTTGCATCCAATCTAAATGAACTTAAAAAAGTTTGGAGAAAAAGATTTAAGTTGTCAACTTTGGATAGGTTTGTTTCAAAAAAAGAGGAAGAGGAATTCAAAAAACAAAAGGATTCTAACTACAAAATTAAATCTGACATAATACTAGAAAAAGAATCAAGAGCATTAACACTTCAAAATATTGATGATTATTTCGATTGGATGGATGAGCTCGAAAGAAAAGACAATTTTAATGCTTTTGTTAACTCCATTGTGAATGAATTTGATCCACATACTCAATATTTTGCTCCTCAAGATAAAGAGTTATTTGATACTAGTATGTCTGGAAAGTTTGAGGGAATAGGTGCAAGACTTCAAAAGAAAAATGAACAAGTAAAAATTGTTGAAATAATTTTGGGTGGTCCTGTATGGAGAGATAATCTATTAGAACCAGGAGATCAAATATTATATGTNGCACAACCTGGTGAAGAACCAGTTGAAATATCTGGTATGAGATTAGATGATTCAATAAAACTTATAAAAGGTCCAAAAGGAACTAATGTTATATTAACAGTNAAAAAAGTGAATGGTGAAATTGAAGATGTCNTAATTGAGAGAGATGTCGTAGTTCTTGAAGANTCTTATGCNAAAAGTGCCATAATAGAAAAAAATGANAAAAAATTTGGATTGATTGAATTACCAAAGTTTTACGTAGATTTCAAAAATTATGGTGAAAGAAATGCTGCAACTGATGTAAAAAAAGCTTTGATTTCTTTTAAAGAAAAATCTATAAATGGAGTTATAATAGATTTACGTAATAATGGTGGAGGCTCNTTAAAAACTGTAGTTGATATGGCTGGATATTTTATTGACAAAGGACCTGTCGTTCAAGTTAAAAGCATTGGAGGNAGGAAGGAAGTTTTAGAAGATACAGACCCCTCAATTGTATGGGATGGACCTGTTATTCTATTAGTTAATGAGTTCTCTGCATCAGCCTCTGAAATATTGGCAGCTGCTCTTCAGGATTATAATAGGGCCATAGTNATGGGAAGTTCNCAAACCTATGGAAAAGGTACTGTTCAAAATGTTATAGATTTGAACAGAATAATAGCTGTAAATCAATATGGAGATCTTGGTGCCCTTAAGGTCACTACAGATAAATTTTATCGAATCAACGGAGGTTCAACTCAATTAGAGGGTGTAAAAAGTGATATCGTTTTTCCAAGTCAATACAGCTCAATTGAAATAGGCGAAAAAGACCAATCAAACCCACTTTCATGGGATAAAATTTCTCCAGCAAACTATCCCATAAANAAGTACAAATCAAGAAATAATTATGTAATTGAGAAAAGTAAAGCTAGGTTAGCAGAAAATCCTATGGTTAACTTAATAATTGAAAAAGGCGAATGGATCAAATTAAAACAAAATGATTACGACTTTCATCTGGATTATAATGGCTACATAAATAAAAGAGATAATGATAAAAAATATTCAAAAAGATTTGATATTTTAAGTGATTTTGAATCCGAGCTTTCTTTTATTTGGTTAGGAGATAACTTGGGTATAAAAAAATCAGATGACGTTTTAATCAGAAGAGATAGGTGGTTAAAGGGATTAAAAAAGGATATTTTTCTTGACGAAGCTGTAAATGTTTTAAATGACCTAAAACAAACTGATATAAAAATATCACAACTTAATTAAAATTATTTTCACCATTCATTTAGTCGATTAGAGTCAAAATTTAAATAAATAAAAATTAATAAACTAAAAGTAAGTAAGGTTGAACCTCCTGAGCTTATCAGAGGAAGNGGAATTCCAACCGTTGGGATCAAGCCTAGTGACATTCCAATATTGATTGTAAAATGAGACAACATTAAACAGCAAATGGCATAAATAAAATTTCTTCGAAAAATATTAGATTGTTTTTCAGCTCGATTTATCATTCTAATTATTAAAACAACATATATCATAATTAGAGTTGAGCTTCCAATAAATCCCCATTCCTCACCAACTGTTGAAAAAATATAATCGGTTTGTTGCTCTGGAACAAAGTTTCCTTTTGTTTGCGTTCCCTCTAAAAAACCCTTGCCCAATAAACCCCCAGAACCAATTGCAATCTTTGATTGATTAATATTATATCCTAAACCTCTTGAATCTTCAACCAAACCTAAAATAACATTAAACCTATCTCGATGTCTTTGTTCAAAGACAGAGTTAAAAATAAAATTAACAGATAGAATAAAAATTGTGGAAATTAATATAAATGTTATGTATGGAAGCACTCTGGTTTTTTTATTGGTTCTTTTTGAAAAATAGAAAATAATAAAACCAATAAGAATGATTAAAAGAATTATGTAGTTAATTGGTATTATTAGAGTGGAAACAAATAAAACTAATCCAAATAAAGAAAAAATTAGATAATTAAAGGATAAGCCCTCTCTAAAAAAAACTAAGAAAAAAGAACCAAAAATAATTGCAGAACCGGGATCTGGTTGTAATATAATAAGTATAAAGGGTATTAAAATAATAATAAGTCCTGTAAACAAATTACTAAATTTTTTAATATCTGTATTGAAATCACTAAGGTGTCTTGAAATTGCAAAAGCAGTTCCTATTTTTGCTAATTCTGAAGGCTGTAGACTAAAACCTTTGATAATATACCAAGATGTTGCAGAGTTAATGGTTTCTCCAAAAAAAAATAAGCCAATAAGTAATAATATACTAACAAAGTATATTAAATATGATAACTGTTGAAAAAATTGTGTACGAATAAATAAAATAAAAAAACCAAAAACTAGACTAATAATGAATATGATTAAGTGTTTTCCTGCAAGACTATTATAAACAAAAACTTCGTTTAAATTATTAAATGTTGAAGAATAAATATTTACTACCCCAACCAATACCAATATAAGGTAACACAAGATTACTAACCAATCAAGTCTATATAAAAAAACTTTATTCATTGATTTTGAATAATTTTTTAGATAAAGGTTTTTTGTATTCTAATTCAAGACTACCTTTTAACATTCTATTTTCTAACCATTTTCTTTCAATTTTGTTGTTTAAATATTTTTCAATCATTAAACTGGCTATAGGAGCTGCCCATCTAGATCCCCAATATCCATTTTCAACAAAAACAGCTAATGCTATTTTAGGATTTTCTTTTGGAGCAAATGCTATAAACATTGAATGATCGGTCAACTGAGTTTTTTTACCATTTAATCTAATGAAGTTTTCCACAGTACCAGTTTTACCACAAACACGAATGTTTTGAATTTTTGCTATTCTCGCAGTTCCTTTTTCAACAACTTTTTCCATTCCATCAATTACAGGTTTGAAATTAATAGGATCAATTGAAGTTANTTTTTTTTCAAATTTTTTAATACCTGTTTTATCTGCTGATTTCAGAAAGTGAGGTGTTATATAAAATCCTCTATTTGCAATAGCGGCAGTGAAATTGGCCATTTGAATTGGAGTAGTTAATATTTCTCCTTGCCCTATTGCATTTGAAATTATTGTTGATGCTTGCCAACCATTTTCTTTATACCATTTATTGTAATAATTAGAATCCGGAATAAAACCTTTTTGACCGATTGATAAATCATAACCTAAATAATTACCCAAACCAAAACTATTTAAATGAGTAGTCCAATTATCTAGGCCTTCACTTACTGTTTTTTTGGAATTAATTAATTTTTTATAAGTTTTTGCAAAATATGTGTTACATGAATTGTAAATAGCTGAAACAAGATTATTTTTAGAACCAATTTCATTATGGCATTCCATAAAAGCACCTTTCGCATAAAAATGTCCTTTGTTACAAGTATATACATCGTTTTTATTTATAACTCCTTCTTGAAGGCCAATAAGAGCATTCAAAACTTTGAAAGGTGAACCTGGAGAATATTGTGCTTGAAGTCCTCGATCAAATAATGGTTTTGAAATTGTATCAGTTGCCAGTCTATTATAATTAATCGATCTTTTTCTTCCTAACAAGATATTAGGGTCGTAGCTAGGCGCAGTAATTAAAGCTAAAACTTCTCCTGTTTTTGGTTCAATGGCAACTATACCACCTCTTTTATTTTTAAAAAGACTTTCTCCGTAACTTTGCAGATCTAAATCAATAGTTAATCTAATATTAGATGATGCCTTTGGAGCAATATCATATTTTCCATTTTGGTAGGATCCAATAATTCTATTAAATCGATCTTTTTGAAAAAAGCTTTTGCCTTTTACTCCTCTTAAAATATTTTCGTAATATTTTTCAATACCCTGTCTTCCAATCAATTCACCAGTTTGATAATAATTGTCCCTTGCAATATCGGAGTCATTTACTTCACTGATGTAACCTAAAAAATTTGCTCCAATATCATTAAAATATTTACGAATTGATTTCTTCTGAAGGTAAAATCCTTCATATTTCCATAACTTTTCTTGAATATATGCATGTTCCTTTTTTGAAATTTCACTAAGAATAATTGAGGGAATTTTATTTGAAAACTTTATTGCTTTCAATAAATTTAATTTAAATTGCTCAAGGGGAATATTAACTAGTTTGCTTAATTCTAATGTATCAAAATTATTTGTATTCTCGGGAATAACCATTAAGTCATACGCAATTTGATTTGCGACTAAAATTTTTCCATTTCTATCATATATAAAACCTCTCTCAGGATAAACAGGTGATTCTAAAACAGCATTATTTTCAGATAGAGACTTGTATTCTGAATCTAATATTTGAAGAAATANAAGTCTTAAAATAAAAATTATAGCTATTAAAATTGTAATGGTCTGAATATAAAAACGTTTCATGATTTTTTATTAATTAATCCAAGCGAAATAACAATAATGATAAAGCTTAAAGAGCCATTTATAANAGTACCCTTAATTATATTAANGTAAGCTAATAAACTAAAATAAGATATCAAATAATAAATAAAATGATGAAATAAAATAACTAATCCAACAAATAGTAATTTGCTTTCTATTTTATTATTACTAAAAATACCGCTAGTAGAATTTCCACTTATTCCAAATGAAAAATTTATCAAAAAAGGTCNTAAATATGAAACTGTTANACAAGCAATTGTATTNGAACCGGGATTANCAGTTAGAAGATCTAAAATTAAACCAAGAAAAAAAGATGTGATNATTAATTTAGTATGTGATTTATCAAATCTATAGATTACTATATATATTAAATAAAAAAATGGATTAAAATGTCCAAGAAATGACCAAGACTCAAAAAAGATAATCTGAAAAATTATTCCAATAAAAAAATACTTTACTAATTCAAAATTATTATTTAACATTATTCAATAACTTTTATTTCATCTTTATGTTTGTTGTTAATTATATAAACTGTATTTAAGTTACCAATACTGTTTGATAAATCAATTTCGATTTTGTAGTATCCATTTTCTTTTATTATTTCATAGTCGGCTATTGTACCAATTAAAATATCCTCAGGAAAATATGTTGACATGCCTCCAGTAACTATTGTATCTCCAATATTTAAATTATTAATAGATGCTATATCAAATAACTGTAATCTTTCAGGTTTGATTCCATTCCAATTTAATGATCCAAATGCATTCGATATTTTATGTTTAGCATTAATACTTAAATCTCGATTTAAAACTGATATTATATTTGAATAATTTTCCGAAACTGAATTAACTATTCCGACAATTCCATTAGAAGATATAACCCCCATTTCAACTTCAACTCCATCACTTTTTCCTTTGTTTAGTATTATAAAATTTCTTGAGGATTTAATATTGTTTTTAATAATTTTTGCATTTATAATTTCGAATTTAAATTTTTCTTTGCTATTTAGATCATCAACTGATTCTTTATTTAATATAATTTCTTTGAGTTTTTTATTTTCATTTATAAGAGCTTCATTTTGTTTTTTAAGTGAAAAATATTCTTTGAATAAAGAATTTAAATAAAATACTTTTCCAGATAAACTTGTTCTAAAACTATTTAACTTAGTTTCATGGTAGAAACTTTGGTTTTTGAAAAAAAAAGTTGAAAAAATCAGAAGGAAAACAAATACAACAAGGTTTTTGTTTTTAATAAGCACGTTAATAATTTGTTGCATTATTTACTTGATCAAAATAGTTTTAAAGCGATCAATATTTTTTAAGGTTATACCTGTTCCTCTAACAACGGCTTGAAGTGGGTCTTCAGCGATGTAAACTGGTAGATCAGTTTTTCTAGATAGTCTTTTATCAAGACCCCTTAATAGTGCACCACCGCCTGCGAGATAAATACCGGTATTATAAATATCAGCCGCTAATTCCGGTGGTGTTTGAGCTAAGGCTTCCATTATAGCATCTTCAATTCGAATAATTGATTTGTCAAGTGCATTTGCAATTTCAACATGTGATATGATACACTGTTTGGGTTTACCAGTTAGGAGATCTCTTCCTTGAACTGACATTTCATCTGGAGGGTTCTCTAAATCTTCAATTACTGCACCAATTAAGATTTTAATTTTTTCAGCAGTCCTTTCCCCGACATATAAGTTATGTTTACTTCTCATGTAGTATACAATGTCGTTAGTAAATACATCCCCTGCAATTTTAATTGACTTATCACATACAATTCCAGATAATGCAATTACAGCAATCTCTGTTGTTCCACCACCAATATCTACAACCATGTTTCCTTTTGGCTGCATAATGTCAATACCAATCCCTATAGCAGCTGCCATAGGTTCATGGATAAGATATACTTCTTTTCCATTAACTCGTTCGGCAGATTCTTTTACCGCCCTCATTTCAACTTCAGTTATACCAGAGGGAATACAAATCACCATTCTTAAAGATGGTGTTATAAAACGTTTTTTTAGATTAGGGATGCTTTTGATTAGTTTACTAATCATTTGTTCTGAAGCATTAAAGTCAGCAATTACTCCGTCTTTTAAAGGTCGCACAGTCTTAATATTCTCATGTGTTTTACCTTGCATCATACTTGCCTCATTACCAATTGCAATTATTTTATTAGTAGTTCTGTCAATAGCTACTATTGAAGGGCTATCAACAACAACCTTATCATTGTGAATTATAAGTGTGTTGGCGGTACCTAAATCAATTGCAATCTCTTCTGTAAAAAAACCCATTTTTTAGAAAATTTCTACAAGTTATATAAATTAATGCTTAAAATGACGTACTCCTGTGAAAACCATTGAAATATTATTTTTATTACAATAGTCTATTGACAATGAATCTTTAATTGATCCACCAGGCTGAATTATTGATTTAATCCCGTTTCTATGGGCTATTTCAGCGCAATCGGGAAAGGGAAAAAAAGCATCACTGGCCAATACAGAACCGTTTAAATCAAATCCAAAAGTATTGGCTTTTTTTATAGCTTGATTTAAAGCATCGATCCTTGATGTCTGTCCAGTTCCAGATGAAATCAATTGCTGATTTTTGACTAAAACAATTGTATTGGACTTTGTGTGTTTACAAATAATAGACGCGAATAGTAGATCTTTAATCTGATCATCTGTTGGTGAGTTATTTGTAACAGTTTTAAGATCACTTATTTTATCAGTAATTAAATCTTTGTCTTGAAATAAATATCCATTTAAACATGACCTAATACTAAGTTTAGGCAGGTTATATTTAATATTATGAATTAAAATAATCCTGTTCTTTTTTTCTTTTAATAGATTCAAAGCCTCTGAGTTGTATCCGGGAGCAATAATAACCTCAAAAAACAAGCTATTAATTAATTCTGCAGTAGGAAAATCTAATTCATGGTTACATATTAGTACACCTCCAAAAGCTGAAATAGGATCTCCATCGAGTGCGTCTTTATATGCTTTCTTGAGAGTCTTTCTTGAAGCTANTCCACAAGTATTATTATGTTTGAGTATTGCAAAAGTTGGTTCAAAATCTTTAAACTCATCTATTAAATGTATTGCAGAATCAATATCTAACAAATTATTATAGGAAATTTCCTTACCNTTTATTTGTTCNATCAACTCACTCAATTTTCCAAAAAAGGTTCCTTTTTGATGNGGNTTTTCACCATACCTGAGATTAATTGAATTACTNTCGTTAATTCTTAGNTCATTATCAACAGCTTTAAAGTAGGAGTTTATATCACTGTCATATTCGGAAGAAATCTTAAANGCTTTGGTTGCAAATTCTTTCCTTTCTGACAATGAGCTATATCCTTTATTTTTTTCTAAAACATCAACCAATTTTTCATAATCTGACTTATTTGAGATACAAATAACATTTTTGAAATTTTTTGCAGCAGCTCTAATTAATGCAATTCCTCCAATATCAATTTTTTCTATGATTTCATTTTCATTAACTTTGGAATTCACTGTATCTTTGAATGGATAAAGATCAACAATTACTAAATCAATTTGCGGTATATTAAATTTTTTTATTTCTTCGATATCTGATTTGTTTTCTATTCTATTTAATATTCCTCCAAATATTTTTGGGTGTAAGGTTTTAACTCTTCCTCCTAGTATAGATGGATAACTTGTAATATCTTCGATAGCGGTTACTGAATGACCAAGTGAATCAATATAATTTTTAGTACCACCAGTAGAATAAATATGGACTTGGTTTTTGACTAAAATATCTAATATGGGGTCCAAACCATTTTTATCATAAACTGATATTAGTGCTGAAGATATTTTAATCAAGTCCATATTTCAAAGTTTTAATTTTTAAAGCTATTTTATTGCATATAAATTCTAATAATTCAACATCATTTTTTGTAAAAGGATTGATTGAATTCGAATCAACATCAATTTGACCAATATTTTCTTGATCTAAAAGTATGGGAATTACAATCTCTGATTTAACATTTACATTACATGAAATATAATTTTTCTGTAACTTAACATCAGGTACAATTAGTTTTTTATTTGATATAGCTACTTGACCGCATACTCCTTTTCCAAAAGGAATTTTTTTATGTTCAGTTGGAGTTCCATAAAATGATTTGAGTTCAAGGTGTGTTTTTTTACTGTTGGTAAAATAAAATCCTACCCAATCAAAATGAATGATATTTGTCTTGAGAAGTTTACATATTTTAAGTAAAGACTTGTCTAGATCAAATGGATTTTGATTTAAAATTTTTTCAACTTTTGGAGTAAATCTATGGACTAAATCCATTATTTTTTTTTGTAAAAATATTAAATATATTGACCATGATGTATTTTTTTTAATTAAATTATAACATACACAAAGTAAAAATACTTAAATGCAAAAGACAATAACAGTATCTGGAATGACATGTAAAAAATGTGAAAATTTTATTATTGAAAAAATATCGAGTTTATCAGGAGTTAGTAATGTTATTGTAATGCTTAAAGAAGGTAAAGTAATTATATCATCTGATAAATATGTAAATAAAGAAAATATCCAAGAAGTCATAGGAGATAAATATTCGATTATAGATATTAATGATTCTTTTAAATCAGAAAAGCTTAAGGCTTTAAGGCCACTTTTTTTAATTTTTATTTATTTAATTTTTGGATCTTATTATCTAAATCAAGATGATCTAGTATGGGATAAAATTATGATAGATTTCATGGGTTTGTTTTTTATTGTATTTAGTTTCTTTAAATTTTTAGATTATTCTACTTTCCCAAAAAGTTTTTCACAATATGATCCATTAGCAAGTAAATCAATTCTTTATGCTAATCTTTATCCCTTTATTGAGTTATTCTTGGGATTATGTTTTTTGTTTGATTTTAAAATTAAAGTAATATCACTTATTACATTATTTATATTGGGTATTACTACAATTGGTGTTACAAAATCTTTATTTAGAAAAAATCAAATCGAGTGTGCATGTCTTGGAACGTCTATGAAATTACCTATGACTGAGGCGACCCTAATTGAAAATTTAATTATGATTTTAATGTCATTAAATATATTAATCTAAAATATTGTATTTTTGTTTCATGAGCTTAATAAAAAATATTTGCAACTTTTTTATTGTTTTCTTCTTGACTATTAGTCAAATAGGAATAAATCATAATATGCATTTTTGTGGCGGAAAACTTTTTTCTGTTAGCTTTTTTAATCAATCTAAATATTGCGGAATGCATGAATCAAATTTCGGGAATGAAAATGAGTCATTCACTTATATTCCTGAAAACTGTTGTAAAGACACTCAATTACACTTTAGCACTAAAGAATTTAAGAATGAATTAACATTAGATTTAAAGTTTGAAATCAAATTAACAAATAAAATTATTTATGACAATATAATCGTTGATGATTTCTTCTCTAAAGAATCTTCAAGTGATTTACATCCACCCCCATTAATAAATAAAAAAATTTTTCTTATAAACTCTCAGTTATTGGTTTACGGATGATTTGTTGTTGTTTTTTTAATTAACAATTTCATCATTAAATAATCATATAACATGTTCAAAAATATAACTATTTACATTACATTCTTTCTTTATGTATTTAACCTTTCGGCTCAAAAAATAATCCAAGGAAAAATTGTTCATAAAGTAAAATCTGAAACATTAGCCTTAGAGGGCGCAAATGTTTATTGGAAAAATACAAATATTGGAACAATAACTGATGAGTCAGGAGATTTCAATATTTATTCGTCAGATAAAACTAACAAATTAATAATTAGTTTTTTAGGTTTCATAACGGATACTTTAACAATATCATCTGACAAAAAGTTTGTCCACTTTTTAACTGAAGATCTAACCACCAACCTTGATGAAGTTTCTTTGGTAGATAGAAAAAAATCATCCAAGTTATCCTTTACAGCAAATCAAAATTTAATTCTTGTTGATCAAAGTGAACTTCTTAAGGCAGCTTGTTGTAATCTTTCTGAAAGTTTTGAAACTAACCCTTCCATCGATGTTAATTTTTCAGACGCAATAACTGGAACTAAACAAATCAATATGCTGGGATTAAAAAGTCCTTATATTTTAATTTCTGAGGAAAACATTCCCATGATAAGAGGTGCATCTCAGGCTTTTGGATTAACGTTTACGCCTGGAACTTGGGTTGAAAGTATTCAAGTTTCTAAAGGAACAGGCAGTGTGATTAATGGGTTTGAAAGCATTGCAGGTCAAATAAATACAGAGTTAAAAAAACCATTTACAGATGTACCTTTTTTCCTGAATTTATTTGTATCAGGTAATGGTAGATTAGAATTAAATTCTCATTTTAATAGAAAGCTTTCTAGTAAATGGAATACAGGTCTTTATATTAATTTAAATCAAAGAAATCAAAAAGTAAATAATAATTCTGATGATTTTTTAGACGTTCCTTTGACGGATCAGTTAAATATTCTTAATCGTTATCAATATACAGATCTGACAAAGGGCTGGGTTGTTTTTTATAATTGGAGAGTTTTAAATGATAAAAAACAAACTGGGCAAGTTTCATTTGATCCACATTATGATAGGAATTCAAGTCAAATTTGGGGGGGTGAGATTGATACAAAAAGATTCGACTCTGCTCTAAAAATTGGATATGTTTTCCCTGAATACCCATACAAGAGTTTTGGTTTTCAAGCTGCATATAGCAATCATAACCAAGAATCATATTTTGGTTTGAGAAAATACGATATTAACCATAAAAGTTTTTACACCAATTTATTATTCAACTCAATTTTAAATAATACTAATAATAAATTTAAATCTGGTTTAAACCTGTCCTTAGATAGTTATGATGAAAATATTGAAAATACAAATTATTCAAGAACTGATCGAAATTTTGGAACATTCTTTGAATGGAATCATGCTGATATAGAAAAATTAAGTTGGACAGCTGGAGTTAGGTTAGATTTTAACAATAATATTGGAGCATTTATTACACCAAGACTTCATTTTAGGTATGCAATTGATTCGTCAACAATACTCAGAATATCATCAGGGAGTGGAAGAAAAGCAGCGAATATTTTTGCCGAAAATCAATCTTTGTTTGCAACAAATAGAAAAATTTTTGTTGATAAAGGTGAAAATCCTTTTTATGGATTGCTTCCAGAAAGAGCATGGAATTACGGAACAAGCATAAGTCGTAATTTTAAATTTTTAAACAAAAATTCAACTTTAGTTATAGACTATTATATTACTGATTTCATTAACCAAGTCATAGTTGATTATGAAAAAGAAGGAGTTGTATCTTTTTATAATCTTGATGGTAATAGTTCATCTAAAAGTTTTCAGGTCACATTTGATGTAAACATATCCCCTCAATTAGAATTAATTACCTCTTACAAAAATGACAAGGTTTTAATTGACTACCGAGATGGAAGAAAACAAAAACAATTAGTTCCAGAAAATAGGTTTTTTTTCAATCTTAGTTGGAATTCAATAAAAAATGTTAAGAATCAACAATGGAAATATGACTTAACAACTAATGGAGTTGGAAGTCAGAGAATAGTTGAGAATAGTATTAACCCAAATTTTAATCAAAGTCCATCATTTTCATTAATAAATACCCAGTTAACAAGAGTCTTTTCAAGCTCTTCTGAAATTTATATTGGAATAGAAAATATAGGAAATTATACTCAAAAAAATCCGATTATTTTTGAAAATGAACCATTTAATAATAAATTTGATAGTTCCCAAGTATGGGCTCCTATATTTGGAAGAATGTTTTATTTAGGATTTAGATATAAAATTTAAAATTGATTGAATATGAAAAAATATATATACCTGTTATTTGTTATCTTTCTATCAAATGCATATGCACAAGATAGTCCCAAAAAGAAAAAAATTAGCTTCAAGGTCTCTGGGAATTGTGAAATGTGTAAAATGAGAATTGAGAAAGCTGCTCTATCTGTAAATGGAGTAAAGTATGCAAACTGGAGTATTCCGGAGAATCAATTAAGATTAATTTACAATTCAAATAAAGTTAATATTATAGAAGTTCACGAATCAGTCTCAAATAGTGGCCATGACACCTCAGAGCGAAAAGCCCCCTCAGAAATTTACAGTGAGCTCCCACTTTGTTGCCTATATGTGAGGGAATAAAAAAACCTCATTAAAAATGAGGTTCTTTTTACATTGAAATGCGTAATTTACATCATCCCTGGCATTCCTCCACCCATTGGAGGCATTCCTGCTCCACCTGGAGATGGAGAGTCTTCCTTTATGTCAACTAAAGCACATTCAGTGGTTAGTATCATACCAGCAACACTAGCGGCATTTTCAAGTGCAACTCTAGTAACTTTTTTAGGGTCTATTATACCTTCTTTAAGCATATCTACAAAAGTAGCATCTTTTGCATTGTAACCATAATTTGAATTTCCTTCTAAAACCTTAGACACAACAACTGAACCTTCACCTCCTGAATTTTCAACTATTGTTCTTAGTGGAGATTCAATTGCTTTGTAAACAATTTGAATTCCTGTTTCTTCGTCAGCATTCTCTGCTTTTAATTTTTCTAAAGTTTCCTTTGTGTTTAATAATGCAACACCTCCACCAGCTACAATTCCTTCTTCAACAGCAGCTCTAGTTGCATGAAGGGCATCATCGACTCTATCCTTTTTTTCTTTCATTTCAACTTCAGAAGGAGCACCAACATATAAAACAGCAACACCACCAGATAGTTTAGCTAGTCTCTCTTGGAGTTTTTCTTTGTCATAATCTGAAGTTGAAGATTCAATTTGAGCTTTGATTTGACTAACTCTATCATTGATAGCCTTTGTGTCTCCTGAACCATTTACTACAGTGGTATTGTCTTTATCAATAGAAACCTTCTCTGCGGTTCCTAACATTTCAATTGTAGTTGTTTCTATCGTAAATCCTCTTTCTTCGGAGATTACAGTACCACCAGTAAGAATCGCTATATCTTCTAACATTGCTTTTCTTCTGTCACCAAAACCAGGGGCTTTCACCGCAGCAATTTTTAGAGCACCTCTTAGTTTATTAACCACTAAGGTTGCTAATGCTTCACCATCGACATCTTCGGCAATAATCAAAAGCGGTTTACCTGTTTGAGAAACCGGCTCGAGAATAGGAAGTAAATCCTTCATAGCAGATATCTTTTTGTCATAAAGAAGTATGTATGGAGTTTCGAGTTCTGTTTGCATCTTTTCCGAGTCAGTAACAAAATAGGGGGATAAATATCCTCTATCAAACTGCATTCCTTCAACTACGTCAACATAAGTATCCGTTCCTTTTGCTTCTTCAACGGTGATAACACCTTCTTTTCCAACTTTTTCAAAAGCCTCGGTAATTAGACTTCCAATATTGCTATCATTATTTGCTGAGATACTTGCAACTTGCTTAATTTTTTCAGATGAATTTCCAACTTCTACAGATTGTTTTTTAAGGTTTGAAACAATAGCAGAGACTGATTTATCTATTCCTTTTTTTAGGTCCAACGGATTGGCACCAGCTGCCACGTTTTTTAATCCTTCTTTTACAATGGATTGAGCAAGAATGGTTGCTGTTGTGGTTCCATCACCTGCTAAGTCGTTTGTCTTAGAAGCAACTTCTTTTACCATTTGAGCACCCATATTTTCTAATGAGTCTTCTAATTCAATTTCTTTTGCTACTGTAACACCATCTTTTGTCACTTGTGGAGAACCAAAAGATTTCCCTATAATTACATTTCTACCCTTAGGTCCTAGTGTTACTTTTACAGCATTTGCTAATGCGTCAACTCCTCGTTTCACGCCGTCTCTAGCATCTACATCAAATATAATTTTCTTTGCCATGATTATTTATTTAAATTTAGTTAAACAATTGCCAATAAGTCACTTTCTTTCATCATGAGGTAATCGATACCTTCGTGATTAAGTTCAGTTCCAGCATATTTACCATATAAGACTGTGTCTCCAACCTTAACAGTAATCGGGTTTTCTGAAGTTCCAGGCCCAACTGCTTTGACAGTTCCCTTTTGTGGTTTTTCTTTAGCGCTATCTGGAATATAAATTCCAGACGCTGTTTTTGTTTCAGCATCTAGAGGCAATATAAGTACTCTGTCAGCAAGAGGTTTCATACTAATTTTACTCATTTTTTATTTATTTAATTTTTANTANTTNNNTCATAAACTATGCCANNAATAAAAAAAGTTANNTGAGACTATAAAAAAATGTCATACTGTCATGAACAAATTAAAACTTAGTCTTTAACTTCAGGAATTACTGCTTCTGGTATATTTACTTCAGGAACAAATTCTTCATTATTTCCTGATTCCAAAAGTTTGGATTCGAAGTTATTACCATCTTTTTCTAGTGCAATGTTTGATAAGAGGATTAAAATCAATAAAGCAGCCCCAAGAATCCATGTACTTTTATCTAGAAAGTCAGTTGTTTTTTGTACTCCTCCCATTTGTTGTGCACCACCACCTCCAAATGAAGAGGATAAACCACCTCCTTTAGGATTTTGAACCATTATAACTAGTATTAACAAAAAACAAAAAAACATTATTAAACCTATAAAAATGTAAAAAGTTGTCATGTGTTATTTTTTTTTAATTTTTTTAACTTATTAATTTCGTTTGCAAATAAAGTGTTTTTTTCTGGATATTTCAAAATCAAAATTTTATAGGCTTCTATTGCTTTACTATATTTTTCTTGTTTAACAAATATTTTCGCTAAAGTCTCTGTCATAAGCTCCTCAGGTGAAAAACCGTTTTTTAATACAATATCATAATCAGGTCTGAGTAAATCGTCTTTTTTTAATTTATTTATTGTTGGATTTTTTTCTATAAATTTTTTAATTTTTTTTGAATTAATCCCATGTTTTTTTTGTGAAAATGATTTTTTATCAGTAATTGAAATCCAATCTAAAAAATTTAATTTATCGATTTCGACTTTATCTAGATTAGCTTTTTTGTCGACAGATTCATCTTTTTCTGAGTTTATCTCAACATTCACTGCCTTTATTTTTTTTCTATCGAATAATTTAGAATTATTTATCCAATTCAATAATAAACTTCTGTCAAAAGTTTTTATTGCAGTAATCTCTAAAACATCTTGATAATTAACCTTTCTTTGCTTTTGGAGTGATTTGATGTAATAAAAATAAGCAGTTTGAAAATATGGAAATATTTTTGTTAGTTTTTCTAACTCAATCTTTGTTCTTTTATCATAAGGATCAAAATCTGAAAAAATATTGGTAAAATCCGACGCTTTCATATGCCTACCATTTTGCTAGTGTTTCATTAAATATATTTTGAGTTATTCTTTCAAATATTTCCTTTAAAGCTTCATCTTTGACATCATAAACTTGATTATTTGCAGGAAAATCAAAAAAATGTGAAAACCTTCTTTCAAAATTATCCTCTTCTTTTTTTGAATTAAAATATCTAACATTTACTTCCATATTTAATCTGTTTTGAGCCGCTTTTATCTCTGATGTTGCTGCCATAGGAGTCACGCTAAATTCAGTAATTTCTCCTTCATATATTAAATCACCACCTTTGTTTACTATTGACAAATTAGTTTGGTTTAAAAATAAGTCTTGCATTGCAATTGTAAAATCTTGATCTAGTCCTGGTTCAACAATTGAGCCTGGCTTGTTAGCTGCTAGATTTTCAAAAAAATTAACTTGAAATGTTTCAGTTCCAGCAGGAATCGAGGCACCAGTAAAGGAGTAAAAACCACAACTAATATTTATAAATAGAGGAAATAAAAAACACCAATAAAAAAACTTATTCATCCAATTCATTTAGATCATATTGTTTAATTTTTCGATAAAGAGTTCTCTCTGAAATTCCAAGCTCATCTGCTGCTTTTTTTCTTTTTCCATTGCTTCTTTCCAAAGCTCTTTTAATCATTTCTATTTCTTTCTCCAATAATGACAAAGGTTCTTCCTCTACAATGGTTTCTGCATAATCATATTTATCTTTGTAATTTAAAGGCTTTTCCTTTTTAATTTTTACAGGCTTATCCTCAATGTTTTCAGACTTAGCAGTTTCATTATATATCTTTTCGATTAAAGTCTGATTTTTTTCTCGAGTTTCAGAGGAGTTTCCCTCTTGCATCAACTCTAAAGTTAATTTTTTTAGATCATTAAGATCAGATTTCATATCGAACAATATTTTATATAAAATTTCTCTTTCAGATGAAAAATCCGAATTAGATTTTTTTTCATTTATTAATGCAGGTAACTGATTTATTGATTTAGGCAGGTAATTTTGAATAGTTTCAGTTGATAAAAGTCTATTCTGTTCTAGAATGGAAAGTTGTTCAGCTACATTTCTTAATTGTCTAATATTACCCCCCCAGTGATAGTTTTGTAAAGATTTTTCAGCATTCTCGTTAATTTTTAGTTTGGGCATTTTGTACTTTTCTGCAAAATCTGCTGCAAATTTTCTAAAGAGAAGCGGTATATCTTCTTTTCTTTCTCTCAGTGGAGGTAGATTGATTTCAACTGTGCTAAGCCTGTAATATAGATCTTCTCTGAATTTTTCTTTAGAAATAGCATCTGAAATTTTCAAATTGGTTGCTGCAACAATTCTCACATTTGTTTTCTGGACTTTTGATGAGCCTACTCTGATAAATTCACCGTTTTCAAGAACTCTTAACAGTCTAACCTGAGTTGAAAGAGGCAATTCTCCTACCTCATCAAGAAAAATCGTTCCACCATCAGCAACTTCAAAATACCCGCTTCGAGATGAAGTTGCTCCTGTGAAGGCACCTTTCTCATGACCAAACAACTCACTATCAATTGTTCCGTCTGGAATTGCACCACAGTTTACTGCAATATATTTGAAGTGTTTCCTTTGAGAGTTTTGATGTATTATTTTTGGGATGCTTTCTTTTCCTACTCCACTTTCACCAGTCACTAGAACAGATATATCAGTTGCCGATACCCTTAGNGCTTTTCCAAGNGCCCTATTTAATCCATTATTATTCCCAATAATACCATGACGCTGTTTAATTGATTGTAAATCTATCATTTAATTAATTTTTTTTGAATGTTGAACAGCGATTCCTATTAATGTAGCTGATGTAACGTCAAGAATTTTAACATCAACAAAATCACCAATTAAATAATTTTCTTTTGGAAATACAACAACAGTATTTTGACTAATTCTTCCACTCCAATCCTTATTGCTTTTTTTGGACTCTTTTTCAACAAGNACACAAACGGTTTTATTTAAAAAGAGCTTTGTTCTATAGTTACTATGAATTTGTTGTAATGAGATGATTTCCTGTAATCGTCTTTTTTTAATTTTAGATGGAACGTCATCTTCAATTTTTCTCGAGGCTNGTGTTCCAGGACGTTCAGAATAGGCAAACATAAAACCAAAATCATATTTTACATATTGCATTAGTGAAATTGTATCATTGTGATCTCTTAGAGTTTCTCCAGGAAAACCGACTATTATATCTTGAGAAATTCCACAATTGGGAATTTTTTTTCTAATTTCATCAATTANTTTAAAGTACTCCTCTCTAGTATGTANCCTATTCATTTTTTTAAGAATCTTGTTACTACCAGATTGAATCGGAAGGTGNATNTGTTTGCANATATTTTGATGCTTCGACATAACATTTAAAACATCAATTGACATATCTTGAGGGTTAGATGTAGAAAATCGAATTCTGATTTTCGAAAACGAATTGGCAATCAAATCAAGTAATTTTGAAAAATTTATTGCTGTTTTTTGCTGCAGTTCCGATGACTTTAGAAAATCTTTTTTTAAACCACCACCATACCACAAATAGCTGTCAACATTTTGGCCAAGTAAAGTAACTTCCTTAAATCCTTTTTTTGATAGTTCATTTATTTCGTTTAGGATACTTTTNGGATCTCTGCTCCTCTCTCTTCCACGAGTAAAAGGGACAACACAAAAAGTACACATATTATCACATCCTCTTGTTATAGTGACAAATGCTGTAACCCCATTTGAGTCTATCCTAACNGGTGATATATCACCATANGTTTCNTCTTTTGATAGAATCACATTGATAGCTTCTTTATTNTTCTCGACTTCTTTCAATAAATTTGGAATATCTTTATAGGCGTCCGGTCCTACGACTAGATCAACTATTTTTTCTTCTTCAAGAAATTTATGCTTTAATCTNTCAGCCATGCATCCTAAAACACCTACCTTAAGATTTTTNTTGGTTTTTTTTATGGATTGAAAAAAGTTTAACCTTTTTCTTACAGTNAGTTCTGCCTTTTCTCTTATTGAGCAGGTATTAATAAGAATCAAGTCAGCCTTAATTATTTCATTTGTTGACAAATAACCACAATCTTTAATTATTGATGCGACTATTTCACTATCAGAAAAGTTCATTTGACAACCGTAGCTCTCAATATAAAATTTTTTACAAGTAGATTCTTTCTTAATCTCAGTAGTNTCGNCAATTTTTTCTTGAACCACTGCATTTATAAATTTCCTATTGNAGTTAGGTTTAGAATATAATTTAGGTTCCTTTAAATCTCTCATTTTTTATTCAATTTCTATCTTTGAAATTAAAACTCAAAAATAAGTAAATTATATTAATTATGCCAAATTGTCAGTTAATTATAATTAGATATNATTTTTTGAAAATNATAAAAAAATGAGTCTAGTTTAAAAAAATTTAATAATAATTAAAAAAACTATATACTTTTGTTCAGTAAAATTTCTATGCTATGGCTCAGAATTTAGTTATTGTAGAATCACCGGCAAAGGCTAAAACTATTGAAAAATTTTTAGGTAACGAATTTAAAGTTACCTCAAGTTTTGGTCACATAGTTGATCTNCCCTCAAATGAATTAGGAGTTGATGTTGATTCAGATTTTTCACCTAAATATATTGTTTCTCAAGACAAAAAAAAGGTTGTAAGAGAATTAAAAAACTTAGCGAAAAAAGCCAAAACTATTTGGNTGGCGTCAGATGAGGACAGGGAAGGTGAAGCAATAGCTTGGCATTTATCTCAACAGCTAGATTTAGATTCAAATAAAACAAAAAGAATAGTTTTCCACGAGATAACTAAAAATGCAATCCAAGAAGCAATAAAATCTCCAAGAGTAATTGATGAAAATTTAGTAAATGCCCAACAGGCTAGACGAGTATTNGATCGGTTGGTAGGGTATAAACTTTCTCCAGTATTATGGACTAAAGTAAAAGGAGGATTGTCTGCCGGAAGAGTTCAATCAGTTGCTGTTAGATTAATTGTTGAGAAAGAAAGGTTAATTCAAAATTTTGTTCCCAAAGAATTATTTAAAACTAATGCTGTTTTTGAAACAAAAAATGGAAAAAAAATAAACGCACAGCTAATCAAAGTTTTTGATAGTAAAGAAAGTGCTAAAAAATTTTTAATAGATAGTATTGAATCAGAATATTTTATTAGTAGTATTGATAAAAAACCTGCTAAAAAATCACCTGTAGCACCTTTTACTACCTCAACCCTTCAACAAGAGGCATCAAGAAAATTATATTTTTCAGTAAGTAAAACAATGACATTAGCTCAAAAACTATATGAATCTGGTTTAATAACATATATGAGAACGGATAGTGTTAATTTATCAAAAGATGCACAANAGTCTGCAATAATTCAAATCGAAACACTTTATGGNAGTGAATATGCTCAAGAAAGAAATTTCAAAACAAAAAATAAATCTGCTCAAGAAGCGCATGAAGCAATCAGACCTACNGATATGTCAAAAATTAAAATATCAGCTGATTATGATCAAATACGTCTTTATGAATTAATTTGGAAAAGAACAATATCTTCTCAGATGANAGATGCTAAATTAGAAAGAACTCAGCTTAGAATTAAATCTTCTAAACAGAACGAACTTTTTTCAGCAANTGGAGAAGTAATAATTTTTGATGGTTTTTTGAGGGCTTATATAGAAGGAACTGATGATGAGATAAATGAAAANAGTGGAATTTTACCTAATGTCGAAAATAAAGATTCTGTATCTATCAAAGATTTAAAGTGTATTCAAAAGTTTTCAAAACCANCTGCGAGGTATAGTGAGGCAGCTCTTGTAAAAAAACTTGAAGAGCTTGGAATAGGAAGACCATCAACATATGCTCCGACAATTTCAACAATCCAAAATAGAGGATATGTAAAAAGAGGGGATGATGAAGGTTATGAAAGAAAATATATTATTCTAAGCNTATCAAATGGTAGTTTAAATGAAGAACAGTTTATTGAAAAAGTTGGATCAAACAAAGGTAAAATGGTTCCAACTGATATTGGGGTGATTGTAAATGATTTTTTAGTTAGTAATTTTAAAAATATTTTAGATTATAATTTTACTGCAGAAGTTGAACAAAGTTTTGACAGAATAGCNGATGGAGATCAACAATGGAAAACTATGTTAAAAAAATTTTACTCTGATTTTCATATTAATGTAGATCACGTTANAGAAAATGCTAAGCGAGAATCTGGAGAAAGAATTCTAGGAAATCANCCTGAAAATAATAGAGTAGTTAAAGTCAGACTGGGAAAGTTTGGACCATTAGCTCAAATAGGAAATGCGGATGACGAAGAGAAACCTCAATTTGCAAGTTTGAATCCTGACCAAAAACTTCAAAATATAACATTGGATGAAGTCNTAGATTTGTTTAAACTTCCAAAAACTCTTGGNGAATATAAAGGAGAAACGATTTCAGTAAATAATGGTCGATATGGACCTTACATTAGNTATGGAAAAACTTTTGTTTCTTTAAGTAAAGGAATGGTTCCTTCNGAGGTTGATTACAAGACNGCTCTCAGATTAATCGAGGAAAAGAATAAATTAAATGCACCAATACATAAATATGACGGTTTACCTGTGACAAAGGGTAAGGGTCGTTTTGGTCCATTCATAAAATGGAATGATTTATTNATTAANGTAAATAAAAATTACGATTATGATAATCTCAAAGAATCAGATGTTGAAGAATTAATAATCGATAAGTTAAAAAAAGAAAAGGAAAAGATTATATCGAATTGGGAAAATGATGGTATTAGAATAGAAAAAGCAAGATGGGGTAGGTCAAATATAATCAAAGGAAAAATAAAGGTTGAGCTACCTAAAACCGTTGATCCTTCCAAAATAACTCTTCAAGAAGCCAAAGATCAAATAGCTTTATTTTCAAAAAAGAAAAAAAAATCTAAATAAGTTGTGAGTTTAGATCTTNTAATNCCCATATCTGCTACACCTTTAAATAATTTGGATTTGTTACCAAGTCAAGTTATTGGTAAATCTATTAAGATTCATACTGAAGAGGATGGAATTCCTGATTTAGGTGACGTCAAACTTGCAATAATTGGATTGACTGAAAGTAGGAATACTTTTTTTCCGACATCAAATTACGACCTGGATTCTTTTCGAAATAGTTTTTACAAGCTTTTTACTGGGAACTGGAAATTTGAGATTGCTGATATTGGTAACCTACCTGATGGTGATACTGTAAGCGATACCTATTTTGCCTTGATTGAAATATGTAAGGAACTACAAAAATTAAATATTGTTACAGTATTAGTTGGTGGAAGTCATGACATGATTTACCCAATTTATAAATCATATTCTTACAATAAAATCCTAACTAATATTGTCTCTGTTGATAATCAATTTGATTTTTCTCAGGATGAAGAATTGATATCTGGAAGATCTTATATGAGTAGAATAATAATGGAAGATCCAAATTTTCTTCGTAATTACACAAACTTGGGTTATCAAAGTTTTTTTATTGCCCAACAAGAATTAGACTTAATGAATAAGTTATTTTTTGAATCTGTAAGGTTAGGAAAAATTTTGGATGATGTAAGTGTAAGTGAACCATATTTGAGAGATGCAAATATTGTTGGTGTGGATATGAAGTCTTTGTCATGCATTGCGTCAGGAAATAAGACCTATTTAAACCCTAATGGTATTGATTCTAGAACCATCTGTTCTCTTGCTAGATATGCAGGAATAAGTGATGTAGTCTCATCATTTGGACTTTTTGAATTGCCTAGCACAAATATTTTTCATAATTTACTAGCTCAAATAATTTGGTATTTTATTGAAGGGGTTTCATGTAGGTTTAATGAGTATCCTATTTCAATAAAAGATGGATTTGTAAAGTATATTGTAACTTTGTCTGACAGAGAGCTAATTTTTTATAAAAGTAATATTAGTAAAAGATGGTGGCTTGAGATAAAAAATGATAATTACATTGATAATAAAATAAAAAGATCAACGTTATTACCATGCACAAAGGCAGATTATGATGCTGCATGTAATGATAAATTACCTGAAAGGTGGTTAAAAGCCTCCAAAAGGGGATGAAATTTTAAAAAAAAATTGCCAGTATTGCTGGTTCTTTGCTACGAAATAATAATTTTGCAAAGAAATAAACAATAAAGAGCTTAAAAAGCTTATGAAAAAAATTGTTTTAGTTTTAATAATAATATTCACTGTTATTAGCTGTGGAAAGCGAAATAAAGGTGAATTAATAGGTGTAAAGCAAAAAAAGTGGTTTCCAGAGAAACCTTTTGGAATGACCTTAATAGAAGGTGGTTCCTATATAATGGGTAAATCTGATGAAGATGTTGCTCAACTCCAAAATGCTCAAGCAAGAACTGTAACTGTTCCCTCATTTTACATGGATGAGACCGAAATAACAAATAGTGAATATAAACAGTTTGTTAATTGGGTTAAAGATTCTGTAGTACTATCGATGATGGCAAGAAAGGCAGCTGAAGAGGAATTAACTCCCGACGACAAAGATGGGATCGGTAGATGGGCATTCCAAGATGCAGATACTTCAAAATTATCAGAGTTTCAAAAATACATGCGAGAAAATTATTATGATTTAAATGAAGATCCCTATGCCGGTCGCCCTATAAACTGGGATGAAGATATTGAATACGGAACAGAAGATTATCCCGACCAGCTGTATGCTGAAGTAATGGATTCCCTCTATCTTCCCCCAGAATATTGGTATGATGGTGAAATGAAAATAGACGTTCAAAAATTAGTATACTCATTTGTTACTTTTAATGCAGAAGCTGCAGCCAGAGAGACAAAAAAAAGAAGAACAAAATATCTGCCTGATTCTATTCACAGATCATTTATTGACACTTTAAATATTCCAATATACCCCGATACCACAGTTTGGATTAAAGATTTTATGTACTCATATAACGAGCCAATGCATAATGATTATTTCTCTCACCCAGCTTTTCAAGATTATCCTGTAGTAGGTGTTAGTTGGGAGCAAGCAATGGCATTCTGTAGTTGGAGAACCCACTATAAAAATAATTATCAAAGATCTAAAGGAAAGCCAACTGTCAATAAGTTTAGACTTCCTAGTGAAGCCGAATGGGAATATGCTGCTCGTGGAGGGATTCCATCCGGTACATATCCTTGGGGTGGACCATATTTNATGAANGANAGAGGATGTTTCTTAGCAAATTTCAAACCACTNAGGGGGGATTATGCTGTTGACCAAGCTGTATATACTGTAGAAGCCAAATCNTATCTACCAAATGATTTCAATCTTTACAATATGGCAGGAAATGTTTCTGAATGGACAAATTCCTCATATGATACGGGTGCNTATGAGTACGTATCTAGTTTAAATCCTAATATGTCACTAGAACAAGAAAANAGAAAAGTTGTTAGGGGTGGCTCTTGGAAAGATGTTGCATATTTTTTAAGAGTTAGTTCTAGAGATTTTGAATACGCAGATACTTCAAGAAGTTACATAGGTTTTAGAACGGTTCAAGATTATCTTGGAACACCAAAGGTTAAAATAAGATAAATTATAGTATATTTAATTAATAACAAATAAACAAATATTAAAATGGATGATAAAGCATTAAATAAAAGATTAAGAAGCAAAGTAGCAATGCACATGCTATTTGGTTTAGGAGGTGCAGTTGTAATCATTGGAGCCCTTTTTAAAATTCTTCACCTTGAAATAGGTCCAATTACAGGAGGTTTAGTTTTAGGCATAGGTCTTGGAACGGAAGCTTTAATTTTTACAGTTTCAGCTTTAAATACCGGAGAAATAAAAGAAGAACATGACGATTTTGTTAAAAAAGCAAAAGGAGGAGGAACCAAGTCCTCTGCAGGATCAGGAAATGAGGGCCTTTCTTCAAAAATCGATGCAATAATGAAAGAAGCTAAATTAGATGTAGGCCTCATGAATAACTTAACGTCTAGTATTAAAAAATTAGAATCTTCTGCAAAGGCTTTAGAACCCGCTTCTACGGCGATTTCAGCTTCTACGCAATACTCTGAACAATTGGATAAGGCAGCATCTCAGTTAGATGAATTAAACAAATTATATGCCTCTCAAGTCAAAGCGACACAATCAAGATCTGATTTAAGAGATAAAATGCAAGCTGATGTAGATCAGCTTAAAAAACAAATGGAATCACTTTCTGCAAATTTAGCATCATTAAATGATGTATATGGAGGAATGCTTTCTGCAATGAAAAAATAAATATATAATTCTAATATATAAATTATAGATAATGGCAGGAGCAAAAGAAACACCGAGGCAAAAACTAATTAGTTTGATGTATTTAGTTTTTATTACCATGCTTGCATTAAATGTTAGTAAAGAGGTTCTNGANGGATTTGGTCAGATGTTTAAAAAAATTCAATCAGCAAATGTCCGTTTNGATCAAAGTAACGATGTTTATTATGAAAAAATAGCTGTTAATGCTAAGGAAAAAGAGGGTAAATGGATAGGACATAATAGAACAGCAAATGAAATTAAAGAAGAGTCTAAGGAGTTTTCTGATAAAATAGAAGATATTAAAAATAGAATCACAGAGGCACAAAGGGAGAAAGATCCTGAGCTTATGGAGTATGCACAAATGGATAAGGGTGAGGCGTTGGATTTAATTTTCTTTGACTCCAGTGGTGTGTCTGAGGAAGGAGAGNCCTTCATTGAAATGATGATTAATTACAGGGGACATGTTATACAAGTTTTTGGAAGTCAATACCCAGAATATATTGGACTTGTAGAAGAAAGATTCTATTCTGGTGATTTTGAAAATAACGTTGAGAATAGTGATGGTACAACTCAACCTTGGTTAGCAGCTAACTATGAGGGCTTTCCATTGGTATCTTCATTGGCTAAGTTAACTATGATGCAAGGGGACATAAAAGCTACTGAACATGATGTATTGCAAACTCTTTTAGGTAAGGAGTTAGAATTAGAATCTGGAGTTAATGAATCAAATTATATTACCCTCCTAAAAACAGAAAAGGGTGCTTATTATCAAGGAGAAACATTTGACGGAAGTGTTATTTTAGGTCGTAAAGGNGGCGCTCAAAATCCAAATTCGGTAAATCTAACTATTGATGGCCTACCACTTGAGGANGATGATTATGAACTTATTCCTGGTGGAGTTAAATTAAATGTTACTACAGGATCTCCTGGAGATCATGAAATTGTTGGNGATCTTGTATTCTTAAACGAAGGAATAGAATCAAAAATACCTGTTAACCAATCTTTTCCTGTAATTGCAAAACCTAATTCAGCAGTTATATCTGCTGATAAAATGAANGTAGTATATAGAGGTGTTGATAATCCAATGACAATATCTATCCCAGGAATTGCAAATAATAAGGTTTCTGCATCAGCCCCTGGACTCAGAAAAGTCAAAGGATCAAAATATGTTATGGTACCAGGAAAAGGAAGAGAAGTTAACATAAGGGCTAGTGCAACNTTACCAGATGGAAAAAAAATAGCCACCTCTACTAAATTTAGAGTTAAAGATATACCCGCACCTGTTGGTACTNTAAGAGGTTTAGATGGTATAGTAACACTAAATAAGGCTGACCTTGGAGTNTCGACTATAGGNGGAAAATTAAAAGATTTCGATTTTGACATACAGCTTCAAACTTTAAGTTTTAAGTTTAAAGTNCCNGGAAAACCGACTATNACNGTTCAAGGNAANAAACTTGANAATAAAGCNAANACNGCTTTANGAGCTGCCAAAAGAGGTCAAAGTGTTCAGGTTTTTGANGTCAAAGTNAGAAACCCTAAGAGTCCAAAATANATATTTAANCAAGTAGCACCAGTAATAGTTAANATAGGAGGATAAGTCATGAATTTTTTTAAATCATTTTTTGTTTTAGTTNTTTTATTTNTTAATTCAANTNTNTTANCCCAAGCTAACCTNNTAAANGCTGTCATNCCNCAAGAAATNGGNCAATTAAATGAGCANCAATTAGCNACAAGTGATAATGANCCCNTAGCATATGGTTATGTTGANGATAGAGATGTTATGTGGTCTAAGACAGTTTGGGAGAAGATTGATTTGGATGAAAGAATCAATTTCCCTTATTATTATCCCGTTGAAAATGTNAGCCCTCANAGAAAACCANTNTTCGANGTTCTAACNGAAAATATTATCAATGGAAACATAACTGAAGTTTANACGTCTCCATATTTTACTGATAAAATGAGTATACAAGATGTACAGGACGGTTTATTTGCTCAGGTTATGACTGATCTTGGAGTTGAAAAAGCAAANAACGGTGAACCTTTAACAGANGAGGATTATTTAACTACTAATCTAACTTCTTTTGATATTGAACAATATTGGATTAANGGAACATGGTATTTTGANAAACGTTTAGGTGAGATGAAATATCGTTTGTTGGGAATCGCACCAGTTGCTCCAGATGTTAACTTCATTCGACAATATTCGGAAGAAAAAACACCAAAAGAAGATCAAGATTTATCTCCTCTCTTTTGGGTTTGGTTTCCTGCAGCAAGAGAATCTTTAAATAAGTATGAAATTTTTAACTCAAAAAATGCTTCACAACCAATAACATTCGACTTAATGTTAAATGCTCGACGTTTTAATTCAATAATTTTTAAAGAAGAAAATCCATATAACGATAGGGAGGTGAAGGATTATATATATAAAGATGCACTTAGGCAGATTCTTGAATCAGAAAGAATTAAGAATAAGATACGTGACTACGAACAAGATATGTGGAACAACTAATATTAGATTTAGAATTAACGTCTCCATTGTGAGACGTTTTTTTATAAAAAAAATATTTTAGTTAATGTTAAGTGCACAAAACATAAGTGTTTCCTTCGGAGGCTTTAANTTATTTGATGATCTAAACTTTAGATTNGGTAATGGAGATAGGGTCGCATTAATAGGAAAAAATGGAGCTGGTAAGTCAACTTTATTAAAATTATTAGCACAAGAGCAAAGTCCAACAAAAGGTTCCTTATCTATCCATAAAGATTGCAAAATTGGATATTTACCACAAGATNTAGACTTTAAAAATACAGTCAATTTAATTGAGGAAACATATAAAGCTTTTTTTGAAATTTTAAAAATTGAAAAGAGACAAGATTNTATTAATAATGAATTGGATAAAAGAACTGATTATGAAAGTGACGAATACCTAAATTTAATTGAAGAATTNACTGAATTAACATCCAAATATGAAATATTAGGTGGATATAANTATAAATCAAAAACAGAAAGAATATTGCTCGGATTGGGNTTCAAAAGAAATGATTTTAGTAAACCAACTAAAAGTTTTTCAGGGGGTTGGAGAATGCGTATTGAACTAGCTAAATTATTATTAAGAGAAAANGATGTTCTGTTATTAGATGAGCCAACTAATCATTTAGATATTCATTCAATTATATGGTTAGAGCAATTTTTGGTTAAGTTTAGAGGAGCTGTTTTATTGGTTTCTCATGACAGAGTTTTTTTAGACAATATTACTAACCGAACAATNGAAATTATTCAAAAAAAAATATTTGATTTTAAAAAACCNTATTCAGATTATATNAAGTTAAGAAAAGAGCTAATCGAACAACAAAAATTAGCTAAAAAAAATCAGGATAAGCAAATACANAATACCGAAAAATTAATCGANAGATTTAGAGCTAAAGCTTCAAAAGCCACTATGGCTCAGTCACTTATTAAAAAACTTGANAAGATTGAAAGAATTGAAATAGATCAGGAGGAAAGTAAGGTGATGAAGCTTAAATTTCCTGTTAGCAAATTATCNGGAAAAGTAATATTAGAAACTAAGGGAATATCAAAACAATATGGAGATAATTTAGTTTTTAATCAAGTTGATATNTTGCTTGAGCGTGGAAGTAAGANAGCTTTTGTTGGTCAAAATGGACAAGGTAAATCTACATTAGCCAAAATAATAGTTGGTGAGATAAAATATNGTGGNAAACTTAATTTAGGCCATAATGTTGAAATNGGATATTTTGCTCAAAATCAATCTGAACACCTTGATGGAGAATTATCTATCATAGAAACTTTGGAGGAAATAGCTAATGAAAACAATAGATCTTCAATTCGTGATATTTTAGGAGCTTTTCTTTTTAAAGGGGATGANGTAGATAAAAAGGTAAGTGTTCTNTCTGGGGGGGAAAGAAATAGATTAGCATTATGCAAACTCCTTTTAAAACCTTTTAATTTTCTNGTGATGGATGAGCCAACAAATCACCTTGATATTCTCTCAAAGGATGTTCTTAAAAAAGCACTCAAAAAATTTGAAGGCAGTTTAATTTTAGTTTCACATGATAGAGATTTTCTANATGGGCTTTGCACAAATGTTTTAGAGTTCAAAGANCGAAGAGTTAAAATGCATTTGGGTGGAGTAAAGTCTTATTTAGACGAAAAAAAAATCCAAAGTTTTACNGAAATTGATTNTGAATNACAAGCNTTTAAATCTTNAAAAAATCCAAAAAAAAATNATGATTATNTAAAACAAAGGAAAAAGGGAAGTATTGAGAATAAAATTAAAAAATTAGAAAATAAAATTGATAAGCTTGAAAAAATGATNAAGAATATTGANATAGAATTAGAAATTAATTATGAGAAAACCATTCAATCGAATGATTTTTTTGAAAAATACAATATGAAAAAAAAAAACAGCTTCAAGATNTAATTGATCAATGGGAGAGAGAACAAAATAAATTAAATAGTTTTTAATGTTAATAGAACATTTCTTTCAATGTCCAAAATGTTGGCAAGAAATATCAGTTTTAATTGATACATCTNTAGTTGAANATGAATATATTGAGGATTGTGAAGTTTGTTGCAACCCCATCATTATAAGTTTCATNTATAAAAATGGGATCTTAGAATCATTCCACTCAAAATTGATTGAACAATAATATATTTAAATTAATTATCTTAAACTATTAATGTATCTCTCTGCATCCAATGCTGCCATACATCCTGTTCCTGCNGCNGTTACTGCTTGTCTGTATTCTTTATCTTGAACATCACCAGAAGCAAAAACTCCNGGTTTATTTGTTTTAGTTGTTTTNCCATCAGTAATAATATATCCTCCTTCGTCCATTTCTAGTTGATTCAGGAAAATTTCAGTATTTGGTTTATGGCCAATTGCAATAAAAAGACCTGTTATTTTTATTTCTTCTTTTTTTCCTGTTTTATTATTTACAATTCTTAACCCTTCAACAACTTGATCTCCTATAACTTCTTCTATTTCAGAAAAGTATCTTAAATCAATATTTTTTGTTTTTGTTACTCTATGTTGCATTGCTTTGGAAGCCCTCATTTCTCCTTTTCTGACTAACATAGTTACTTTTTTACAGATATTTGCTAAATAAGTTGCTTCNTCGGCGGCAGTATCGCCACCTCCAACAATAGCAACATTTTGATCCTTATAAAAAAATCCNTCACATACAGCACATGCAGAAACTCCACCACCNCGAAGTCTTTGTTCGCTTTCAATCCCTAAATATTTTGCACTAGCACCAGTACTAATTATTACAGTTTCAGCTCTGAGTTCTGTTTTATCATCAACCCATGCTTTATGAATACCCCCATTTTGAGATGAAAACTCTACTTTACTAATGTGACCATTTCTCACGTCTGTTCCAAACCTTTCAGCTTGTTTTTGAAGATCAACCATCATTGCAGGACCATNAACTCCATTTGGGTAACCAGGAAAATTGTCTACCTCTGTGGTTGTGGTTAGTTGACCTCCTGGCTCCATACCTGTATAAATTATGGGTTTTAAATCTGCCCTAGCGGCATAAATTGCAGCAGTATAACCCGCAGGACCACTNCCAATAATCAGTGTTTTTATGATCTCCATAGTTTTTATTTTCTTTTTCAAATTTATGACTTAAACATTAAGAAATTTAGACTTTATAATAAGTATTTGGTTTCTGTTAATAAATTTTATTTTTGTCAAATGACAAAAACNTTAATTATTAGTTTANTTTTTNTATTTCAAAATTTGATTTACANACAAGACACAATTAGTTTGATAGATAAAGATCAAATTAGATCAGTATTAAAAAAACAAGAAACGGATTGGAANAAGGGAGATATTGATAGTTTTATGAAAGGATATCTCAATTCAAATGATTTAGTTTTTAATGGCTCAAAGGGACCTTTTTACGGATTCAAATCAGTTAAAGAAAGATATAAAAATACATACCCCACTATAAATGAAATGGGGAAATTAAAGTTTGAAATTTTAAAAATATCTGGAATAACAAAATACGTAGCGTATTTAGTTGGAAAATATATTTTGATTTATCCAGAGAAAGAGGATTCAGGTTTTTTCACTTTAACATTCGTTAAATTAAATAATGAATGGTTAATTTTAAGTGATCACACCNCAAAAANTAATAATTATAAATGATTTCAATTAAACGAATTTCAGGTCTTTTATTTGGACCATTATTATTCATTTTAATACAATTTATNTCCATTANTGATCTTAGTACTGAGGGAAAATATGTTTTAGGAACAGCAAGTTGGATGGCAATTTGGTGGGTTTTAGAGGTTGTTGACATTGCNGTCACATCGCTTTTACCNATTGTTATTTTNCCACTTACCGGGACTCTAAGTATNTCTGAGACAACATCACAATATGGACANAATCTCGTTTTTCTNTATTTGGCAGGTTTTATAATTGCTATAGCTATTGAAAGATGGGGTTTACATAAACGAATAGCTTTAACTATTATTTCTTTTATGGGTACTAAAATTAANTTTATTATTCTAGGTTTNATGATATCAACCGCTTTTCTATCTATGTTCATATCAAACACNGCAACCACGGTTATGATGCTTCCAATTGCTCTTGCGATAATTACCCAACTAGATAATAAATCAAATGAATCAAGAAATAATAATCAAAACTTTTCTAAGTCACTTTTATTATCAATTGCTTACAGCGCTTCAATTGGTGGAATTGCAACTTTATTTGGGACTCCGCCNAATATGGTTCTTAGAGGAGTNGTAGAATCTAATTTTGGATACACAATAACTTTTATGGATTGGTTTATTATTGGCTTTCCAATTTCAATAACATTGCTTTTTTTATGTTGGATATATATTACAAAAATCTCAAACAATTATTTTATGGATGAATTTCCTTTAGGAAAAGATCAGATTATAAAATTAAAATCTGAATTGGGAANAATTTCAGCTGAGGAAAAAAGGGTAGGGGTAATTTTCTTTTTAACTGCATTATGNTGGATAACACGATCACAAATAGAAAAATTTTTACCTGGAATCGATGATACTATAATCGGAATGATTTTTGGAATTTTNTTATTTGTAATTCCTGTAAAGAGCAACAAAAGATCTTTGGTAATATGGAAAGAGGCAGTAAAGTTNCCGTGGGGNGTTATAATATTATTTGGNGGTGGAATGGCTTTAGCAAAAGGTTTTGTTGATTCTGGATTATCTGTATGGTTTGGGAATAATTTAACTTCATTAAATGGACTCCCNATGATATTATTGATTCTATCTATTGTTACAAGTGTTAACTTTTTAACGGAGATGACATCAAATCTTGCAACTACTGCNATGCTTTTACCGGTTTTGGCAGCTATTGGTCTGGAGATGAATATTGATCCATTNATATTAATGATTAGTGCAACTATGGCAGCCTCATGTGCTTTTATGTTACCTGTTGCNACACCNCCTAATGCAATTGTTTTTGGATCAGGTTATTTAAGAATTCCAGATATGATAAAAAAAGGTTTTTGGCTTAATATAATTTCTATAATTTTAATTTCTTTTATGGTATACTTCTTTGTACCAGTGTTATTGAAATTTTAAATTTTTAAAAAATTATTCTACCAGGATTTAAAATATTTTTTGGATCAAATAGTTTTTTTATATTTTTCATTAATTCAATCTCCTCTTCCGATCTGCTTGTCTTCANATATCCTTTTTTATGAAGTCCAATTCCGTGTTCTGCGGATANTGATCCGTTAAGTTTTTTTAGTGGGGAGTAAACAATTGAATTTATAAGATCAATAGTTTTTAAATCATCCTTATCTCTTCCTATAATAAAGTGGATATTTCCATCTGCAACGTGACCAAAGGGAAAAATTGTTTTAACTGAATCGACTGTTTTCAATTTTTTGGTTATCGAATCAATAATTTCACCAATTTTTGGAATNGGAATACTAATATCAAAATGTTGATCATATTTTGCTTTAGATGCAAGAATGGATACATCTTCTCGAATTTGCCATATTTGATTTAATTCTTTTTCTGTTCTTGCCATAACTGCATCCTCAATTATTTCGTTTTTTAATGCTGATTCAATATGACTTTCTAATAATTCATAGTCTTTTTTTATCTGGCTACCAAGACTTTCAACAAATACATAGTAATTATAATTGTATTCTATTGGTTTAATTAAATCTGAGGACTCAGTCATTGCCCTATAGGTGGAATTCCAAATTAATTCAAAACCACTAAGACTTCCACTTAGCTCTTTTTCCAGATACTTAAGAAGTTCTACAACTTTTTCATAGGAATTTAATGCAACAAACGCAGAAGATCTGCTTTTTGGAGCTTCTTGCAGTCTTAATACAACCTTAGTGACAATTCCCAGAGTACCTTCACTGCCAATGAAAAGCTGTTTTAAGTCGTAACCTGAATTATCTTTAATTATCTTTTTTAGTGAAGAAATTATTTTTCCATCAGGTAAAACAGCCTCAATTCCAAGTACCATTTGTCTTGTCATACCGTAACGAAAAACACGAAGTCCACCAGCATTAGCAGAAACTGCACCACCAATTTGAGCGGATCCTTTGGCTCCAAAATTTAATGGTAATAATAAGTCCTTGTCAGCGGCAGCATTGATTAAGTTTTCAATTATTACTCCAGATTGTGTGGTAATTGTTTTACTTTGAGGATCAATTTCTTCGATAGAATTCATTTTTTCTAAAGAAATTACTAACTCATCAATATTTGTTTCTGTACCTCCGACTAGATTAGTTAGTCCACCATGAACAATTATTTTTTGATCAAATTTATTACACAGAGAAACAATCTCACTTACCTCTTTGGTATTTTTAGGAAAAGTTACAGCAAGAGCTTGAAGAGGTTCATCAGTTTTCCATATGTGAGAAAAACGAGATTTTACATCCTCGCCAAGAAGTATTTGATTACTTTCAAGTATTTTTCTTAATCCAGAAATTAAATTTTCACTATTCACAAGTATTATAAGTTGAATTTATATTTATCTAAGATAATTTTTTTTAACTTTACACATTAGTTTGATTGCTTGAAAAATTATAAATCTATTTACCGCCTTTTAACTGCTATTTTTTTGGTGTCAGTTTTTATGCTGCCTCTGGCATTGAACCTACACAAAGTTTTTGATGACCATAAACATGAGGTATGTGAAGATACTTCAACTCATTTTCATGAAAAATTAGATTCTTGTTTTTCTTGTAGTGATTTTAACGTATCTGTCTTTAAATCAAGCCCTTTATTAAAAATAAAATTTGAAAATAAATTATTTTCACAAAACCAATCAAACACATATCTATTTAATTTTTCTTCCAATAAAAACAAAACTTTATTCTTAAGAGGACCACCTAGTATAGTTTAATTTAAAACTTATTATCAACTAATCAATCAAGCTACGAGTTTCGTAGCACTTTTAACTAAATTAAACTATTAACAAAAATGAAAAATTTAAAATATTATTTAAGCACTATATTATTTTTAACTCTAATTATATCATGTTCAAAAGAATCGATAACAGTAGCTGATACCGTTGATGAGGTTGCTGAAGAACCAGATGCTGTGAATGAAGAAGAAGTTATCACAACCTTGACAATAACACTCACTCCAACAAGTGGAAGTACCACAGTAGTTACTCTAAAAACACAAGATCTTGATGGTGACGGGCCTAATGCCCCAGAAGTTACTGTTTCAGGTAATTTAACAGCGGGTGCAGTGTATGCAGGAGATATGGAATTTTTAAACGAGCTAGAATCACCTGCTGAGGATATAACCGAGGAAATTGAGGAAGAGGACCTTGACCATCAGGTTTTTTATACTTTGGCTGGTCTAGATGCTACAGTTGAATACGCTAATAATGATTCTGCTGGGAATCCATTAGGAACTGAGTTTACACTCACTGCAAATACTGCAAGTAGTGGATCACTAACTTTTACACTAATCCATGAACCAACAAAACCTAATACTGGTTTGGGGGATGCTGGTGGTTCAGTTGATATCGAAGCACCTTTCGATATCACTATTGAGTAATTGTAAAATTTTTTAATAAGACTTATTTATAAACCAAGAGCAGTTAATATTTTTTTATTGACTGCCCTTGGATAATTTTTATGTATGACAAATAGGTACATACTTTTGTTTTTATTGTCAATCTATTCATTACAAATAAAATCACAGGATTGTAATAATTCATTTACTGGTAAAGTATTCGATCTTCATGACAATTCTCCTCTTTCTGGGGCATCAATATCTATTGAAGGAGTTTATGTAAGTTTTACAAATGATAATGGTTTTTTCACAATTAATAATTTATGTAATCAAAATTACACTTTTGAAATATCACATCCTCTGTGCGATTCAAAGGTGTTTGATGTGGACATTTCGAAAAATAAAGAAAAAATATTTCGCTTAGAACACCACATAAAGGAATTAAATGAGATTATTTTATATGGAAATTCATTTGAAAAAAAATCAAAAACCATTATCGAAAATGTCATATCTACTGAAACTCTGCAAGACTATGCGAGTGAAACAGTTGGAGATGCATTAACTAGTTTATCAGGAGTCTCATCATTTAATACTGGAAATACAATTGTTAAACCTGTTATTAATGGTTTACACAGCAATAGAGTTGAAATNATAAANAANGGNGTTAGAATGGAAGACCAACAATGGGGTGTNGAACANGCTCCAAATATTGANATAAATTCATTAGATAAAATNACNTTGATNAANGGTGCNGGTGCATTNCANTATNCNGGAAGTGCTTTAGGTGGAATAATCATTGGAGAATCAGNNAAGNTNTCNCTTNAAGANAGTCTNTATGGAAANACCTCAATNATTGGAGCNTCAAANGGAAGNGGTAGTGTNTTAAGATCAAAATTAACTAAAAGTCAAGCCAATGGANTTTATTANACACTNAATNCATCNCTTAANNGNTTTGGNGATTANAGTGCACCAAATTANNTAATGANAAANACNGNNANAAATGAAAAANGTCTTTCTNTAAAATTTGGTTTNAATCGAGTTAATTATGGATTTGAATTTTTATATTCATTTTTTAATAATGAAATNGGNATTTTAAGNTCNNCTCACNTTCATACNCCTCAGGATCAAGTNNGAGCGATAAATAGTGATTTNCCNCTTTTCNCAGGTGATTTTNCATATGANNTTGAGGCACCNNATCAGGATGTAAAGCATCAGATNGNNAGATTNAANGCTTTTAAAAAAATAGATAATATTGGNGAATTTTCAATTCAGTATGATTTTCANAGAAANAANCGNTTAGAATATGACATAAGGATTGGGGATGATAAATTTAAACCATCCACAGATCTNGAGCTGGANACACANACTCTTTCAATAGANTTGNAATCNNANNTAAAANANNGAATCAAANTAAAANCAGGNNTNACTGGCAAGATATCANAAAAATTTTCCNGATCCAGCNACNGGAGTNAGAAGAATAATTCCNGATTACAAAAAATATGATTTTGGAATCTATGCTATTTCTGATTACAGGATAAATGAAAGATGGCTCATCGAGTCTGGAATTAGATTTGATCATACATCAATGAATATTTTTAAATTTTATAGAACCTCTTTTTGGGAATCTCGTAATTATGATCAATTATTTCCTGAGCTTGTGGTAAGGGAGGTAAATGTACAAACTCTGATTAATCCAGAAATAAATTTTAGTAACTTTTCTGCAACATTCGGGGCAAAAAATAATAGTAACAATTACACCTCATTTTTAAACTATTCGATTGCCTCCAGAGCTCCTAATCCATCAGAATTATTTAGTGANGGTCTTCANCACTCNNCNGCAAGGATTGAATTGGGTGATTTAAGATTTAAATCAGAGGTAGGGCATAAGTTCTCATACACACTTCAACGAAANGAAGAAAANTTTACCATATCAATTAATCCNTATTATAATNTANTAAANGATTTTNTGNTTNTNGANCCANCATCTGTNCAGACCTCNATCNGNGGTANTTATCANGTTTGGGAGTANAGGCAGACAAATGCAAATTTATTTGGGATAGATATCGATGCAACTATTGCTCTATCAAAAAAAATTAGTTATAATCATAAATCNTCNATTGTTAAAGNNTANGATCGAATTNTNAANATACCNNTTATNAATATNCCTCCNGTNAATACNCAAAATGAGATTATTTATGAAAATCNAAATTTTAAAAATTTTAAAATCAAATTAACTAGCAACTATGTCTTTCGACAAAATGAATATCCAGATAACAACTTCGAGGTTTTTATAGCTACTTCTCAATCGTTTGAGACTGTTGATATAAGNTCACCTCCAGATCACTATCATTTGATAAATTTNAATTCTAGCATAGATTTAAAAAACAAGAATTCAAAAAGACTATCTTTAAGTTTAAAAATTAATAATCTTCTAAATAACTCATACNGGAATTATTTAAACCGTATGAGATATTATTCACACGAATTAGGAAGAAATATTATTATTGGTTTAAACTATAATTTTTAGTTAATAATTGTCTTCGATTAAATTCAAAAGAAAAATGGGATTAGGAATAATTACCGCTACNGGTATTTGTTCCATGATGGGAGCATCTATTAATGTTGTACCATTTATGATTCAAAAAAATGTNCCAGGTATNGGCACTTATGTAATTCCAGCATTTATTTTTGCGGCAATTCCTGCATTATTGGCAGCTTTATCCTATTCAATTCTTGCATCTGCAATGCCNAGAGCTGGTGGAAGTTATTTATATGCTAGTAGAGGTTTAAACCCATATTTAGGTTTTGCAGCTAGTTTTTCCCAGTGGTTTGGTCTTTCAGTTGTTATTGGAGTTATTGCTTATATAATACCACCTTTCTTGAGGGACATTTCAATATTATTAAACATTGATTCCTTATCTCTTTTACTCGAAAATGGAACAGTAAGATTAATTATAGCTCTTTTGCTAATTTGGCTTTTTGTAATAATAAATATTAGAGGAACCTCTGCATATACTATAGCAATAATACCAATGCTATATTTAATGTTTATTCTTGGAGGAATTGTAATTTTTACAGGTTATTATTATGATAGCAGTGATTTTATTGAAAGTTTAAAATTGAGGNAAAATATAACTTTTACCCCAGTAAATAAACCCAATTTTGAACTAACTATTTTTTTTTCTGCTGCAGCTGTTTTGTTTTCAAGTTTTATTGGCTTTGATTCAATAGCTCAAACAGGAAGTGAAGCTAAAAATCCAACTAAATCAATTCCAAAGGCAATTTTATTATCTATTTGTAGTGTTGGTCTATTTTATTTTTTATTTACCTCAGCAGTTTATAATGTTATTCCATGGAGTTTTATAGCTGAGGAGTCATTAAAAAAAGATATTTCTGCCCCTGGGATGTTAAGTTATATTTTACCCCCTGGATGGGGAGTTGCAATATTAATTGGTGCCGCTTTTGCTTTAATAAATGATCTCCCATCAATGATACTATCTGTTTCAAGATTAATGTATTCCTGGTCAAAAGACAATATTTTCCCAAATTTTTTCTCAGAAATTCATCCAAATTATAATAGTCCATTCAGAGCACTAATTTTTTCAGGATGCTTAGCAAGTCTAGGAGCATTAGGATCTCATTTTGCAAGTGATATTTTTTTAGGAATTGATATAATGGTAACATCAATGATGTTTAATTTTATNTTAATGTGTTTAACCTTAATTACTATACCTAGAGTTAATCCATCATTATATAATCGAATAACACTTGTTAAAAATAGACTCATTCAAAAAATAATTGGCTATTCGGGTTTACTTTTATTGATCTTTTTTTTTGTTATACATACTTATAAAGATATTTCAATGACAACTAAAAGCTGGTACTTCCATTCAACATATATTTGGTTAATTGTTATGAGCTTAGCTACTTTTTTCTTTATTTACAGATGGAAATTTTTAATTTTAAAAAATAAAAATTTAAGGGAAGTTTTTAAAAAGCTTCCAGATCAATAATAAATGAAAACTTACATAAAATTATCTGATAATATTAAAATACCAAGAATTATAATTGGTTTCTGGCAAATTGCTGATATGGAAAACAAAGGGTTAAAATTTGATATTAATAGTTGTGAACATGATCTCAGCAAATATGTTCAGGCTGGTTTTAATGCTTTTGATATGGCAGATCACTATGGTTCAAGTGAAATCATTTTAGGTAAATTCAAAAATAAATTTCCCCAAAGTGATATCAAATTATTTACTAAATGGGTACCATCACCAGGAAAAATTAATCGTGATATAGTTCGTAAAAATATTTTATGTTCTTTGGAAAGAATGCAACAAAAGTCAATTGATTTATTACAGTTTCACACGTGGTATTATCCTGATCCAAGTTGGTTAGATGCTCTTAATTACCTTAATGAATTAAAAAGTGAGGGGTTTATAAAAGATATTGGTGTTACTAATTTTGATTCTGCTCACCTTAGAATTGCATTAGCAAATGGAATCCCTCTTATCAGTAATCAGGTTTGTCATTCTATAATTGATAATCGTGCATTAGGTAAGCTCTCTAATGTTTGCAGAGAATATGGAATTAAATTATTAGTTTATGGAACTTTAGCAGGTGGTTTTTTAACCCAAAAATGGCTAAACAAGCCTGAACCAAAACCAGAGGAACTGTCTAGTTGGTCGGAGATGAAATACAAAAGATTTATTGATGTTGCAGGAGGNTGGGAAGTATTTCAAAANATGNTGAATACAATNAANAAAATAGCGGATAAACANAGTGTTTCNATAGCTAATATTTCANNTAGATATGCTTTAAACAATGAAAGTGTTGCTGCAGTTATTATAGGGTCTAGATTAACTGAAAATAATCATATAAANGAAAATAAAANANTANTNAATATNNATTTAGATTCANANGATNTNAGANANATTTCAGCTTGCTCAGNNNAAAATGAATNCNATACCAGGTGATTGTGGAGATGAGTATAGAGAAGCACCATTTTTAACAGCTTCAGGAGANTTAAGTGATCATATAAAANCGATTCCTAGAGTATATAAAGTAGAAAAAACCCAGAATAGCAGTAAAGTTTTTAGTGGCACAAATTGGGAGAAATTAGCTGGCTATTCTAGGGCGAATAAAATAGGAAATAAAATATACGTCTCAGGCACAACCGCAACACACAATAATAAGATTGTTGGAGTTGATGATCCCTATGCACAAACTCATTTTATTATTGATAAAATAGAAGCAGCAATTAATTCTTTAGGTGGAGAACTAAAAAATATAGTTAGAACAAGAATTTTTGTCAATAACATAGATGATTGGGAAACAGTAGCGATAGCTCACGGAGAAAGATTTTCAAAAATTAATCCTGTCAATACATTAATAGAAGCAAAACTTGTTGGTAAAGGGTATTTGGTAGAAATCGAAGCTGAAGCACTTGTTGATTAGTTTTGAAAATTTTCAATTATTTATTTTTTTCAAAAATATTTTCCATTTTGTAGCAACAAAAATATCTACTTCTTTTTGATATTTCTTTACTATTTTCATGACTTCGTTTAGTCTTTCCCAATGTTGTTTTGAGGGTTTTTTAATTCCAGCAATGCTTATTTTTTCAATATTTGAAACTAATGAATATGGAGTTATTTTATTTGATTTCCATGCACCAACTTGTCTATTTTTTGGCGTTTCTTTTCCAGCCTCTTTTAATTTATTTAAAGTTATTTTTATGTCCATAAAACTCTTTTTATTTTTATAATCTATTTTTTCTTCCATAACATTTAAACTGTCTGATACTTTATCTATTTTTCTAAATACATCATTTAGTTGTTTTACAATTTTTTTTGATGATTTTTTGAATAAATATCTTTGTTTTTCAATTTCATCGGAAATATCAAATCTGGGATCTTGTTTTATTTTTATCACAACAGAATCTTTTTGACTTTTATATTCTAAAACGATTTTATACATACCTGGTAATACAGCAATACCTCTAGATTTATTGTTACCTTTTCTTTGATTTAAACTTTCTGAAGCCTCATCTAATCTCCATGTTATGTAATTTAGTCCTTCAACAAGATAACCGGAATAAATTTCATTAATTTTATTTTCTTTAGAATCATATATTGATCCCTTTACCTTATTAGTTGGTTCTATATCGGCATTCAGATAAAATGGAATTTCAACCTTTTGAAATGGTTTGTTTTGCCCCTCAAAGGTAGTGTTAAATCCAGTCCAGATATTACCAGGAGGATTGATGAATAATCCTTTTACTTGGACGGCATCATTTACAGGGAATAAATTAATTTCTTTATTTATATTTTTTTTTGCAATTTCTCTTAAACTTAATAAATCATCCAAAATCCAAATTGCTCTTCCAAATGTTCCAATTANCAGGGCTGATTCTTTTTCTTGAATNACCATATCCATTGTTGAAACTGANGGGTATCCGTTCTTAAATTTTTTCCAGTTCTTTCCTNCATCAATACTTATCCATAGACCATTTTCAGTTCCTAAGAAAAGTAGATTTTCAACCTCNGGATCTTGAANAAATGAAAGTGAGTATCCTTCAATTTTTTNGCTATCTAATAATTGCATCCAAGTNNTACCATAATCATTGGTCTTAAATAAATATGGNTTATAATCTCCCTTNCTNTAGTTATTAACTACAACCCAGGCAGTTCCNGGATTATATTTTGAGGCTTTTATTTGNGTAANCCAAGGTTTGTCNGGGAAATTTAATATNTTTTTTGAAACTAATTTCCATTTTTTTCCNCCATTAGTCGTNAGGTANATNTCTCCATCATCACTTCCTGTCCAAATAATATNCTTATTTATNCTACTNGGNGCAATAGCTANTAAACTGTTATATGTCTCAGCTCCTGAGATNTCAAGTGTTAATCCACCATAATCATTTTTTTGNTGTTCTGGATTATCAGTNGTCAAATCATTTGAAATAATNGACCATGTAGAACCTTTATCATTTGNGTAATGAACATATTGTGATCCATAGTAGAGCCCATTCTCATNAAATGGATCTATTGAAAANGCTGANTTCCAATTAAATCTTAAAGGGATTTTNGAATTAAAATTTGGTGGTTTNATACTTATATAGTATCCAGTTAGTTTATCGTATCTATATAATTCNCCATTCTGTGATGTNCCATATCCAAACCTNGAGTTATGTTTATCAGGTGATATGTAAAAACCATCTCCACCTACTAGATATTGCCAATATAGAGTTCTGATCCCACCTCTTTTCCATGTATATGCAGGTCCAGACCAATTACCNTTATCTTGCATACCTCCATATACATTATAAGGNGTATCATAATCAACATTTACATGATAAAATTGGGCTACTGGAATAGTTTCAGGAAAATACCAACTTTTTCCATGATCGTTTGTAATTCCGATACCTCCGTCCCCGCCAATTATAAAATGATATGGATCATCGGGATTTACCCAAAATGCATGAAAATCTGCATGAATTCCCTTAGTTTCATCTGCAGGAATCATAGGGGTTTTATCAAAGCTTTTTCCACCATCATAACTTACTGATAATGGTTGATAAAGATTATATAGTCTGTCAGGATCCTTTGAGTCAACAGCTAGATCTTGAAAATAAAATGGTCGATTATTTGTGTATTTTGGGTTATCATTTATTAAATACCAATTTTTTCCTCCATCATCACTTCGGTATAAAGAATTTTTTTTTGCTTCAATTTTTGCATAAATCCTATCTGGATTAGAGGGTGCTATGGCAATACCAATTCTACCTAAATCACCACTTGGTAAACCATTTTCAGTTGATATTTTTTTCCAATTTTCTCCACCATCTTCAGTTACATAGATTCCTGATCCACTTCCACCAGATTTAAAATAGTGAGTCGTTCTTCGGTGATCATAAAGAGTAGCGATAAGCTTTTGGGAATTTTTTGGATCCATAACCAAGTCTCCAACTCCTGAGGTATTATTTGAATAAAGAATCCTTTTCCAAGTTTTCCCCCCATCAATTGTTTTGTATAAGCCTCTATCCTCATTTGGTGAAAATGGATCTCCCATAGCTCCAACATATAAAACATCNGGGTCTTTTGGATCTGTTATTATTCGATGAATTGTTTTTGTTTTAGCTAAACCCATATGTTTCCAANTTTTTCCTCCATCTGTACTTTTATATATACCATTTCCGAGATTCATTGAATTTCTAGGGTTTCCTTCACCTGTTCCAACCCAAATTANATTTGGGTNNTNCTGAAAAATATNTAACGCACCTATATTTTGAGTAGATTCATTATCAAAAATTGGCTTCCACTCAGTACCTCCATTCTCAGATTTCCAAACACCACCTGAAGCTGCACCTACATAAATTATTTTGGTATTTTTTAATGCAACATCAATTGCAGTAATTCTACCACTCATATTAGAAGGCCCAATACTTCTAATTTTTAAATTAGAAATTTTATTAAGATCTAATTCTTGTGAATAAGTTGANAGCAACTGAAAAAAAATAACAAGAAAAATCTTTAAGAAAAAATGTTTCATTTTTAAACCTAATTATGCTTTTAAGTTAATCAATTTATCAAAAAATTGTTTCTTTGAAATAAATTGAGTTCAATTCATAATATAATTATAAAAAATTCAAACATGAAAAAGCGANGCTTTCAATTCTTTTCATTTTTATTCATTTTATTTTTGGATGCTTCATCCCAGAAAATTGACCAGACTAATAATGATCTACATGATTTATTCAAAGAATGGAGAGCTTTTGAGGTTCCTCCTATTAAAAATGGGGTCCCAGATTATAAAAAAATAACTTTTAATGAACGTTTTCCACAATTTTTAAAATTAAAATCAAAACTCTGTGACATCGATAAATCTTTATTAAGTCTGGAAGAGGAAGTTGATTGGACTATAATATGGGCAGAAATGAATGGTTATTTGTTTAATTATAAAGTATTAAAACCTTGGGAAAGAGATCCAGCATTCTATAAAACTATATGGACAAGCAGAAGTGATGTTCCTGCNCATGAAGGACCATCTCACCATAAGCTTACTGAATTATGGCAATATAAATTTCCTTTAAATTCAAAAGAAAAACTTAAACTTATTTCTGATATAAAGATTATACCTCCATTGAATAATCAAGCTATGGAGAATTTAATTGGTAATGCAAGAGATTTATGGATTGCTGGAATTAGAACTATAAAGCGACAATCATCAGATTTAAAGGTTCTCTTAACAAAAATAGATTCTAAAGATTTAGANCTCAGTAAAGTAATTACTAGTGCTATTGAATCTACTGATAAGTTTGTAAGATGGTTAGAAAAGGAGGTATCTAATAAAAATGGTCCCTCAGGAATAGGTAAAGAGAATTATACTTGGTATCAAAAAAATGTTCATTTGGTTCCACTAACCTGGGAAGAAGAGGTTCTTTTATTAAAAAATGAGTTAGCAAGAGCTTGGACCCTTTTAAAATATGAAGAGAAAAAAAATAGTAAACTCCCTTATTTATCTNCTGCAAATAATGATGAAGAATATAATAAACTGGCAAAAAAATCAGCAAAAGAGCTNTTNTCATTTTTAGATAAACAAAAAATTATTACCGTAAAACCATANTTTAAAGACGCATTAAAACCACACCTAGGAAAATTCATTCCTGAATCCAAAAGAAATTTTTTTTGGATCACAGCACATTACGATCCAAAACCTCTTTATTCACATTTTTTTCATTGGTTTGAACTTGCTCTGATGGATATTGAACCTCATCAAAATGAAATAAGAAAAAAACCACTCCTTTATAACATTTTTGATTCTCGAAGTGAGGGTGTTGCTACTGCGGTTGAAGAATTATTTATGCATGCTGGTTTATATGAGAATAACCCAAGAGCAAGAGAAATAGTTTATATTCTTATTGCNCAAAGGGCAGCTCGTGGACTCGGTTCCTTATATGCACATGCAAATTTGATGACAATGGAAGAAGCAGGAAAAATTCATTCTGAATATACTCCAAGGGGATGGATGAAAACCGAAAAAGATTTATTGATTTTTGAACAGCATCTATATTTAAGACAACCGGGTTANGGAACTAGCTACATTACGGGGAAATATCTTCTTCAAAGTGCAATTGCTGATTATTCAAGAATTAATGAAGAAGAAAGTTCAAAAGAAGNTATTNTAGATTTTTTTGATCTTTTAACTAGTATTGGAAATATTCCCATGACTTTNGCTCATTGGGAAATGGTAAATAGTAATGCACATATTAAAAATATAATTAATAAATGTGATTTAAAATTATAGCTAATACACACTAGCTTTTATTATTTTCCATCCTAAATATCAATTAGATATTGAAATTTAAAAAATAGTTGTGTTTGGTTAAATTCAAATAAATCAAAATGAATTTGGTTTAATTCCCTAATAGTATTTTGATTTCCTCCAAAATAAAAAATTGTAGCTGGATTAGGATTCCACTGAACTAGTGGCTGAATAAAAAACTGATCATTAAAGTTATTTTTTTCTGAGATTATTCTGAAATTAAAGGAAGATGTAAATTGGTAACGTAGATCGAGTCTTAAAATGTTTCCTTTAAAATAATTATCATTTGAATTTAGTTTTTTTAATTCTGATCCTCTAAAAGAAGGGTTAAAACTTAGATTATCGTTGATTTGATAATTTAATTTAATAAAGTATGATTTAAGTTTTCCAACTTGTGGAATTATTTCGTTTACTGATAAATCTTTTCCAAAAGTTAAATTAAGATTGAAATTTATTGATTCACTTGGAGATCCNTCAANCGAAAACTCATGTGTGGGTAGGTNATCAAAACGAAAACCCAGAAAAGTTTTTGTAGCATCATAATCTAAAGTATACTCNAATTCTGTTTGACCATAAGTTTTTAATGATGCAAAAAAGTCAACGCTCAAAGTTTTATAGTAATTCTCGTGAGTATACACTAAATCGATTTTTGTCCCAAATCCAAATGATTGAAGAGCTGGTTTATTTATGATATTGATATATTCGTGAAATAAAGTACCCCATTTTCTATTATTTTTTACAACAAAACCGATGTCAGCTCTATGTTGGGGNGATATATTTCTAAAAAAAAAGTAACTATTCCAATGTTCAGTTCTTCTAAGAAATTGTAAATAAAATGCCTCACCATCAAGTTTTTCTCCGTCTAATTGAATTGTATTACCAAGGATACTTTCAGTTGTGGTAATCCAATTTTGAGAAGGTTCTTTATTAAGATTTTTAAGTAGCTCGAAATTTACACTCCATTTTTTATTTAANATAAAAAAACCATCGAAACCTAACAAATGTCCATATCCTCCGGCATCATAAATACGATTTGTCATTAGACCACCAAGCCGAGATTTTGGATTTAATAAACTTTGAAATCTTAAAACATTTACAAAACTTCGCCCTCCCTCTCCAATATAAGATCGATCCTCGCCACCAACTAGATATGGTGAGTTTTTATCGAGAGCATTTAATAAAAAAATTCTCGATTTTTTCCTTTGACTAAGTAGCTTTGATGCAACTATTGGATTAACTATTGAACGAGAATAAAAAGCTCCATTTGTAAATTTTACGATATCTGTACCTCTATTAAAAAAAGGTCTTCTCTCTGGATATTCAAGAGAAAACGAAGAGTTTATATCGATCTGAGTAACATCAGCTTCAACTTGTGAAAAGTCTGGGTTTACAGTTAGCTCAAAACTTGAGTTTTTATTTATATCTAGATTTAATCCTAATCCAACATTTAGTTTTGGCTTAGTATAAATTAACTTATTATCAGGTTCACTTCTGTTTCCAGTAATATTACTTGAAATATAGGGGAGTAATTCCAGGCGTCTGTCAATCACAATATTATTAAGCACAAGTTTATCTGTAGTTTGACAAATCACACAGTTATTGTCTCTATCCCTTGGCTGAGTACTAACCTGTATTTCATTTCCATTTTCAATATATCTTCTTGTTAAATTAAAATGCCAAAGCTGGTTTTTGCCATTTGGAAATGGAATTTCAGAAAAAGGAATTTTAATTTCAATTTGGTATCCGTCGTCAACTATTTTTCCTGAAGATTGAAAATTAACATTAAATGAACTATCATATCTTCCATCATCAGTCACAGAATTGATTTCTCTAAAATCNAATTGACTTCCAAGTGCATTAACTGCAATACCAAGATTATTTCTAGCATCGGTATATGGATCTAAACGNAAAAGAATTAAATCATCATTCCANATATTTCCATCTCGTTGTCTCAAAGCTACTCGAATATTATNTGGATCATCTTTAGCATAAATACTTAAGAATAAATACCTATCTGAATATGTCATATATGCTGTAGTTTTTTTTCTCGATGGAAGATTATTTGCAGGACTAAATTCAATATCAAAGTCTATTTCANTGGCATTTGACCANTCGTCAGGGTCTATAATTCCATCTAGAATAATTTGGTTAGGATNAGTTTTNANTAGAGTAAAAGTCTCTTGACTAGTTAGAAAAAAATTNACAAACAAAACGGGCAGTATGAACTTATACATATAAAAATTCAGNTAAAAAAATAATCAACTTTTGAGATAATTTAATTCGTAGGTNACACAAATTTAATCAGATTTTAAAGAATATTTATTCGATTCTAAAAGAATAAANAATTGAAAAAGAGCTATTACCTTTTATATCAATGGATTTGATTCGCCAGAAATATGAGTTTCCTGAGCTAACCTCCACAACTTTTGATGTTTCAGACAATAAAGTGTTATTTATATCAGGCGACTGGTTTCCATCAATTGTGTCAATATATAAGTCATATGTTAGTAAATCACCATCTGCATCTAATCCTTCCCAGCTTAATTCAACAGTTGTAGTTGATGATTGAAATGATTTTCCAGATTTTGGTGCTAATAATGAAGCAGGATAGGGCGGATAGTTTGACAGTCCCTCCCCAGATAGATAAAATTTCCATGATTCAGATGACGCTGTTACATTGGTTCCATTTCTTTTTGAAATAATTTTCCAAGAATAAGGTTCTCCTTTTGTTANATCAATTGATCTTGAAGTTCCTGTTATATTTTTAAATTCAAAAAAATTNCCATTATCGAGNTTAGTAAGNTGAAGNTCGTAGCTATCTGTATTNANTCCTTCATTCCATTGAAAGTTTACGCTACTAAATATTTCGGAGACTGATGTTCCAGTTTCGCATATTTCATTATTTTCTGGATAAACTAAAGTTGTAGCAGATGGAGGATCAATGACTACAACTTCTGGAGGTGGTGCAATCACATCATCTCCAGAGTCACCTCCACCTCCACAAGAAAAGCTAATTATCATAAAAAGACCAATATGGAATTTCATTAGGATTTCTCTCATTGTTTAATAATTTTAATGGATTTTTTGACAGTTGTACCACTTAAATTTACAATATAAACTCCTTTATTAAGTAGGCTGAAATCGATTTTAATTTTTCTTGANTCCGATATCTCCTCACAAAAGTTAATGTATTGGTTTCCTGCTGAATCTAAAACAAAGACATCAACTGACTTGTCTTTCCCACTAACAAAAAAGTTAACAAAATCATTTGTTGGGTTTGGAAAGAATTCTACTTCTTCACTTAAAAATATTTCTTCACTATATTTTCCTTGACAAATTTTGTCAGTAAATATTTCAATAAAATTCACTCCTTTTTCCAAGTTTAATCTTTTATAATTATCATTTACTTCAATAATATTTCCGTTGTGTTTAATTTTATATGATTTCGAACCACTCATATCGTATGTGACAACTTTTGCAGATAAATTTTTTCTTGATGAGACAGATAACTCTGCAGGCTCACTAATATTAAAATTAAAGCATTGATTATAGTTTTCAATACCAACTACAGAAAAACAAATTTCATACAAACCTGGTCCCAAATTTTCAAATTTAGAGCTATAACCATCTGATCCGTTNAGATTGATTGATATTTCACCTAAATTAGCTATATAATCGTATGTTTTATTTTCTATGTCTATCAGTATAGATCCATCATTTTTATTTAAACATGATAATTCACTAACTTTAATTGAAAAGTTATTAACTGGCAGAGTAAATATTTCACATCCATTAACATCTACAGGAAAATCACCAGATATAGTATTTGGACAAATGTCGTAAAAATCTAAAACTCCATCTCCGTCATCATCTTCATCACATACATCTCCAAAACCATCATCATCNGTATCAATCTGATCTGGATTAGATACATTAATACAGTTATCTAATTCATCATTGATTCCATCTTGATCTGTATCTTTTTGGGACTCAGAGCAACCATCTTGATCAACTGTTTTTCCTTCTGGAGTGTTCGGACATAGATCATAGTCATCATTAACACCGTCTTTGTCAAAATCTCTTGTACCTTGATTAAACCAAATACCCCAATCGGCGTAATTTATTAAAGTTTGGTTTTCATCAGATGGATAAATTAAATCACTTAAACCTACTGATTTTACAATATTTATACTCTGATTATTAAATGAGTTATATATGACTTGGCTATCAGATGTCGAAAAACTAATAACACTCCATGTATTATTAGAGAAATAACCTAGCTCTCCTGTTTCAATGTTAGCTATACACCCGTAGTAGAATGGCCCTCCATTATTATCCAAAATTACATAATCAAAACCAACTATATTATTTGAAGTTTTTGCAAAGGATGGATACCCTATACTAACATCATCAGGAAGCTGGTCGTATAGTTTTAGGATTCTTCCATCATCGAATTTATTATTTTCTGAATCCCAAACATTCATATATCCTATGTCCCAATAGAATGTATCATCAGTATCTCCTCGGGAAATTTTGTTGTATTGATCATATATCAGAATTTCGCTATTGTTGTCCCACTCAAGTGAATCAGCATAAAGAACTTCACCAGAATTAACTCCTTCGGCAGTTGTTGGTGTATATAACTCAAAATTTTTCCATAAGTTATTTATAATGTCATACACGTATATCGTGTTGTCAGATGCTGATGTAGTGGTCAATGCTATTTTACTTTTATCTTTTGAAATTGCAACTGAGTTCCATACTTTCTCTTCGCTAATTGTATATTCATATATTTGATCTTCCCTCAATGAAATACCAATTANTTGATTTTCATCATTTATAAATACTAATAGGTATCCATCGGATGTAATCGAGGGTTTTGTTTCATATTTTTTTGTTGTAGTGATTGGGATAAAATTTGTCCCATCAGTATTTGAAATATAAAATGTGGACGGATTACTTGAATCTGTATCATAAGATAAAATTAGATCATTACCCTCTATTTCAATTGAATCTTCTTTTTCAGACTCTGTAAATACAATACCTACAGTATCAAAAGAGTTTTTAACTGTATTAATTTCGAAGGAATCTGCACCATAAAGATCTTCTGCACAGGACTCAACAGCCACTCTAAGTTGAGCGAAATTTGAACTTCTAGTAAGATAATTAGTCAATGCACAATAATAAATTAATTCTGCTTTATCCTTTCCAATTTCTTGGGCTGATAAATAAAATGCTTTATTTGGGATTCCACTATTGATATGCACTCCTCCGTTATCTCTATCACCTATATATATATCATCATAGTGAGCTGGTTGACCCCCTAAAGTAGGGTCTTCAAAACTTCTCATTAACCCATTTGGGTAATAGTCAAGGTCTTTAATAATATCTTCTCCAATTTTCCAATCATCCCTATCTACCATGACACCAAAAATATCCGCAAATGATTCATTTAATGCCCCGGATTCATTTTCATATATTAAACCTGCAGTATATTGAATTACACCATGCGAAAATTCATGAGCAACCACATCCAGACNTCCAGCTAGGGGTTTAAAAACATATTGACCATTTCCATAAAACATACCTTTACCGTTCCAGTATGCATTATCAAAATCTTCATAAACGGTTTCACCAGTTATTGAATCTTTTATAACCTCTCCAGTCTCTGGATCTTTTTTTTCACTTTGAACATTAACAAAACTCTCAACATTGCTGCCCTGATTATCGTAAGAGTTTCTTCCATGAACATCATAAAAATAATCATAAGAAAGTGAAGCATGATTATGAGCAGAAACCTCACTGGGCATATCCAACCACTCGTTTTCTGGATTTCCTCTGTAATAATAACTGTCTCCAAACTGAGTCGAAGTTACAATTACTCCATTTTGATTCCAATAGCTTGGTGAAGCTACTTCACTATACATTGGTTTGGTGGTATCAATTAAAAAATAAGTATCTAACTCCTTCTGAAAAAATGTGTTTATATTTTGAGTTACACCATTTAAATCTATTCCAGTACCCAATGGCTTTTTATTTGTTATACTGGGTAATTCATTTTTTTTTTTATGGTCATGTTCAATTGAACATGTAATATATATTTTGTTTAAAATTTCTCCAGATTTATCGTCTATAAATATCTCCCAATAATCGATTTTTGATGTATAGATCTTGACAGTCCATGCCAGAAAGTTTTTATTATTTTGACGATATATAACAAGTTCAGGATTTAATTGGTCATTTTCCTTTTCAAGCTTTTCGAAATTTGTATTAAAAATTTTTGGCAATCTATTTCTTATGTCTTTTTCTGTTTTGAGTGGAATTGTATTCAAATTAATGGGNGAAGGAATAAATGAACCCGTTAAAGATTTTACACTTTTATTTTTATTCAAATGAATAATTATCTCTTTACCATAAACTGGAATGTTTTTAAATTTCTGTTCGTATTTTATGTGCAATAAACCAAGTTTATCAATATTTTTATTTTTAATAAAAAATTCGTTTTTTGGATTTTCTATTTTTAGAAGCTTTTTTGTTTCTTCCAAATAATCATAAATATTTTCATTTTCATTTCTATTAAAAAGAGATTCATCTTTTCCAATAAACTTACTTTTTATGACAATTGGCGTTCCAAAATCAGAATATCTTACTGACGTGTGTTTGTAGTTTTTTTCTTTTTGAATTTTTTGGTTAAATGATCTTAACGGTGTACTATTTAAATTGAAGGATGAGGGTTTTTGGATTTTTGATTTATTATTTGTTGTTATACTTCCGAGATTTGTGTTTGATAGAGTTTTTTTATTGTTTTTGGATGTGACTATTCTCTGTGAATTAATTCTTTTGATTGGAGGTTTGGATTTGATTACAGGAAACCCAAGATTGCCTGCTTGAGTTATTGAAATTCTTTTTGTATTAGTTGATTTTATTATTTTTTTTTGGGATAATAAAAAAAAGGGTAATAGTAGAGTTAATAAAAAAGAAAAATTTTTTTTCATTTTTTTTTGAAAGTATACAATATACAAATAATAATATTTTAATTGTTTATAAACAAATAGATGATATTCACTTGAGACGAATCTGCTAAAAAAATTATCTTGGATAATATTCCANNTAATCCGCAGTGTTTTTTGCTACTCTTTTATTAACTAATAATTCAATAATATGCAATGAAAGATCAATCCCAGATGATATTCCAGCAGATGTATAAATTCTTTCTGATGATTTAATATATCTTTTTTTAGGGTTTGGTTTCCCATTAGCAACAATCTTTTTCATAAAGTTATAAACCTCATTATGAGTACAATAGGGTTTCTCATCTAATAATCTTAAAATACCAAGTAAAATTGAACCAGAACAAATGCTAATTGTAAAAGTAGTTGATTTGTGAATAGATTTTATCCAGTCCAATGTTTCTGCATCAGCTATTTGATCTCGGGTTCCATGTCCCCCAGGAATTATTAAAATATCAATATTTGGTGTATTTCCAAAGGAGTATGATGGATTGATTGATAGACCATTATTAGCATTAATTGGAGACAATTTATTTGCAACAGTAAAAACATNAAAAAGTTTATGATTTTCTAATTCCGAGCATACTGAAAAAACTTCATAAGGCCCTGAAAAATCAAGTACTTCAACTTTATCAAATATTAATATACCTACATTTAGTTTTTTACTCATTTTTTAATAAAATCTATCAAAACTAAACTTTTGAAAAAAACTCTTTCTCAAATATAGAAAAAGAGTTTATTGAAGCGATGCGTTATATCAATAATAAATAAAAAAACGGCTACACTTTTTTAAAAGTATAACCGTTTTATTGTTATAGTAGCGAGGGCAGGACTCGAACCTGCGACCTTTGGGTTATGAGCCCAACGAGCTACCTACTGCTCTACCTCGCGATTTGGATGGCAAATATACATCAATTAATTTTTTGGACAAAATTAATCCCACATCTGCTACCTTTGTAAAGTGAAAGAAAAAAAACACTATTCAGGCTTTATTTCNATAATAGGAAACCCAAATGTTGGAAAGTCTACATTAATGAATGCGCTTACTGGTATCAACCTTTCAATTATTACAAAAAAGGCGCAAACCACAAGACATAGAATACTTGGAATTTTAAGCGGAGATAATTATCAGATGGTTTTATCAGATACTCCAGGCATAATAAAACCTGCTTATCAAATGCAAAATTCGATGATGACATTCGTCAAAGAAGCTATAAATGACGCAGATATCCTTATTTATATGATTTCAATAGGTGAAAAAGATATAAATAACGAATCATATTTAAAAAGAATTAAAAACAGTAAAGTTCCAGTAATTGTCTTGATCAATAAGATTGATGAATCAAATCAATATGATGTAGAAAAGTCAGTTAAAAATTGGAAAAACATATTACCAAAAGCTTCGGTTTATCCTATTTCAGCTTTGAAAAATTTTTTTATGAAAGAACTATTGGAAATTTTGAAGAAAATGCTTCCTGAAGGTCAAGAGTTTTTCCCTAAGGACCAAATTACTGACAAGCCTGAAAGATTTTTTGTTAATGAAGCTATTAGATCTGAAATTTTAAGTCAATACAATAAAGAAATTCCATATTCTGTAGAAGTTGAAACAGAGGAGTTTTCAGAAGATGATAATATTATTAAAATATTGTCGGTAATTCTTGTCGAGCGTGAAACACAAAAGGGAATTATTATTGGTCATAAAGGACAAAAACTTAAATCAGTTGGAACTGCCTCAAGAAAAGTACTAGAACATTTCTTTCAAAAAAAGATTTTTATGCAGCTTAGGGTAAAAGTTTTGAAAAATTGGAGATCTGATAAAAACCAACTAAAACGTTTTGGATACAGAAATTAGTTAATTAAACTATTGAAAATAAAAAGATTACTTTTGCTCAAAATTCAAAAAAGTGTCAAATATAGTTGCAATTGTGGGAAGACCAAATGTTGGTAAATCAACTTTCTTTAATCGAATGATCCAAAAACGGGAAGCTATTGTTGATAGTCAAAGTGGAGTTACAAGAGATAGACATTACGGAAAATCTGATTGGAACGGAAAAAATTTTACATTAATTGATACTGGAGGTTATTTAAAAAACAGTGATGATATTTTTCAAAAGGAGATAGATAAGCAGGTTAAACTTGCTATTGAGGAATCNGATAGTATTCTATTTATGGTAGATGTTGAAGATGGNGTCACTGGAATGGATCAAACTATTTCACAACTATTAAGAAAGTCCAAAAAACCTGTTTTTATAGTTGTAAACAAAACAGATAATTCAAAAAGATTTGAAAATTCATTGGAGTTTTATTCAATGGGTTTTGATCTAGTTTTTCCAATTTCAGCAATTAATGGAAGTGGTAGTGGAGAGCTTTTAGATGCTCTTGTTAAGACATTTAAAAATGAATCAACAGATAATGTGGGTTCTTTACCAAGATTCTCTGTAGTTGGAAGACCAAATGCAGGAAAATCTTCCTTTATTAATGCCTTAATCGGAAAGGAAAGATATATTGTTACAAAAGAGCCCGGTACAACTAGAGATAGTATTGATACTAAATATAATAGATTTGGTTTTGAATTTAATCTAGTAGATACAGCCGGAATTAGAAGAAAATCAAAAGTAAAAGAAGATATTGAGTTTTATTCTGTAATGAGATCCATAAGAGCAATTGAAAATTCTGATGTTTGTTTACTTATGTTAGATGTAAGTAGAGGCTTTGATTCTCAAGTACAAAATATATTTTGGTTGACACAAAGAAACAATAAAGGGGTAGTAATTCTTGTCAATAAATGGGATTTAGTTAAAAAAAACACAACAACAACAAAGGAAATTGAATCAATTATAAAAAAGCAGATATCTCCATTTAATGATGTNCCAATTTTATTTATTTCCTCAATTAATAAGCAAAGAATATATAAGGCGATCAAGGTTGCTGTCGAGATCTATCGAAATCGATCAAGAAAAATAGTTACAAGAAAACTAAATGATTTAATGTTACCAGTTATTGAAAATCGTCCTCCTCCNTCAAGTAAAGGCAAATTTATTAAAATTAAGTTCTGTACTCAGTTAACATCGAATTATCCAAAATTTGCATTTTTTTGCAACCACCCTAAATTAATTAAAGACTCATATAGAAGATTCTTAGAAAATCAATTACGGAAAAACTTTAATTTTGAAGGGGTACCTATAAGTATATTTTTTAGAAAAAAATAACTAAAGTTGATCTAAAATAAGTTTTAATTCAGATTTTATTTTTTCTAACTTAATTATTATTTTTTTTTGTTCTAAAATACCATCCTTTTCTTTTAAGTGTCTTTTTGCCCCTTCAAGGGTCATCCCTTTTTCTTTGACTAAATGATAGATTAGTTGAATTGATTCAATGTCTTTTGGAGTATACTTTCTTGTTCCAGTTTGTTTTTTTTTTGGTTTAATTGAATCAAATTCATTTTCCCAAAAACGAAGTAAAGAAGTTTTAACTTTAAATGCTCTTGCAACTTCACCAATATTATAGTATAGTTTTTCAGGAAGGTCAATGATCATTAGTCTAGTGATTGATTTTCTTGATTNGCAATATTTAATAATTTATCAAATTCTTCAGGTGACAGATTACCATAGTAAAAGTTGATGGGATTTATTTTTGAGCCGTCTTTAATTATTTCGTAATGAAGATGAGGTCCAGCTGATCTTCCAGTGTTTCCAACATAACCAATTATNTCACCCCTATTTACTTTTTGACCNCTTTTTACATTATATTTANTCAGGTGNGCGTATANGCTTACATAACCAAAGCCGTGATCAATTCTTATATGTTTTCCATATCCAGTTGCTCTATTGTCAGCTCTTTTAACTATACCTTTACCAGTGGCAAAAACGGGTGTCCCTCTCGAAGCAGTAAAATCCATTCCTTTATGCATCCTTGGTTTTTTAGTAAATGGATCGATTCTGTAGCCATATCCGGATGCAAGACGTTTTAGATCTTTATTTCTTACAGGTTGAATAGATGGGATCGCGTCCAATAAATCAACTTTGTTGGTCGCGAGATGTTCAATTTCATCNAGNGATCTAGATTGAAGAACTANTTGTTTTGTNAGAATGTCTAATCTTTTGGATGTNTTAATAATTAAATCTGAATTNTNATAACCTTCNAGATNNGCGTATCTATTNACNCCNCCAAAACCAGCCTTTCTTTGTTCTATTGGAATTGGACTAGCTTCAAAATATATCCNGTAAATATTGTTATCNCTTTCTTGAATATTNTCTAAAACNGTTTCTACTTGATTTAATTTTAGNTTNAGTAAGTTAAANTGCAACTCATAATTTTCTAGTTCACGGGATTGNATTATTTCTTTTGGTGTTGAAATAAATTCAGAATTTAAAAGAATAAACAGCGAAAAAACTCCAAAAAGCATGGCTGATAGCAAAAAAAGGATAAAATTTGATACCTGAAGTGTACGAGATTTTACAACTCTTTTATAAGAAAGTGTATCAGAATCAAAATAATATTTTTCTTTTCCCATATATAAAATATAAAAACCCTTCCAAAGATAATAAAAGGTTGCTAAATGATTTATTTGATAATTATCATTTCCATATAGATACTTACCTTTGTAGATATCTTTAATATTAAGATTAGTTATGAAATCAGAATTAGTTCGTAAAAAGTTTCTAGATTTTTTCTCCTCAAAACGACATGAAATTGTTGACTCTGCTTCTATGGTTGTAAAAAATGATCCAACATTAATGTTTACAAATGCTGGTATGAATCAATTTAAGGAATTTTTTTTAGGGAATAACAAACCTAAAAACACTAGAATAACTAATACACAAAAATGTTTAAGAGTTTCAGGAAAACATAACGATTTAGAAGAAGTAGGTATTGATACATATCATCACACTTTTTTTGAAATGTTAGGTAATTGGAGTTTTGGGGATTATTTTAAAAAAAATGCTATTAAATGGTCTTGGGAACTTTTAACTGAAGTTTACAATATTGATAAAAAAAACCTTTACGTTACAATTTTTGAAGGGGATAAAAAAGAAGGATTGAGTTTAGATGAGGAATCATTTGAATATTGGAGTCAAATAATACCAACTGACAGGATACTAAGGGGAAATAAAAAAGATAATTTCTGGGAAATGGGGGATCAGGGCCCTTGTGGACCATGTTCAGAGATTCATATTGATATTAGGTCAGAGGTTGATAAAAGTTTAGTTCCAGGATGGGAGCTGGTTAATAAAGACCATCCACAAGTTATTGAGGTATGGAATCTTGTATTTATTGAATTCAATCGAAAATCAAATGGATCATTAGAAAAACTTCCTTCTAAGCATGTTGATACTGGTATGGGGTTAGAAAGATTATGTATGGTACTTCAAGGAGTTTCATCAACATACGACACAGATGTTTTCAGACCATTAATTATTGAAATAGAAACACTTACTAATTCATCCTACGGTAATAATTTAGAAGTTGATAGAGCAATAAGAGTAATCGCGGACCATTTAAGATCTGTATATTTTGCTATTGCAGATGGACAATTACCCGGCAATAGTGGTGCTGGTTATGTAATACGTAGAATATTAAGAAGGGCAATTCGCTATGGATATACTTTTCTAAATCAAAAAGAACCATTTATTTATCGATTAATTCAGTCTTTGAGTAAGCAAATGAGTAATTTTTTTCCGGAACTAAAAAGAGAGCAAAAATTATCTGAAAATGTAATTAGAGAAGAGGAGATTTCTTTTCTTAAGACTTTAGATCAGGGACTTACAATGTTAAACTCACTTTTAAAATCATCAAAAAATGGCTTATTAAATGGGAAAAAGATTTTTGAATTATATGACACTTACGGTTTTCCTGTTGATTTGACTGCTTTGATCGCTAAAGAGAATAAATTTGATATTGATGAGAAAGGTTTTAATGAGGAAATGAAAAAACAAAAAGACAGATCAAGAGCTGATGCAGCTTCTTCAATAGACGACTGGAAAGTTGTTTTAGATGATGATTTTGAGGAGTTTGTTGGGTATGATTTACTCGAAACAGATATTAAAATTACTCGTTATAGAAGAATAAAAAACAAAAAAGATGGAGACTTGTATCAACTAGTTTTTAATTTGACACCTTTTTATCCCGAGGGAGGTGGACAGGTCGGTGACAAAGGATATTTACAAGAGGAAAATGGAGAAATCCATTACATTACAGACACCAAAAAAGAAGACAATTTAATAATTCATTTTTCTAAATCAATTCCAAAAAAAACCAGTGGAACTTTCAAAGCCATAGTTGACAAGAATCAAAGAAGTAGAACTTGTTCCAATCATACCGCTACACATTTAATGCATCAAGCTTTGAGAAAAATATTAGGATCACACGTTGAGCAAAAGGGCTCAATGGTTCACTCTGGCATGTTTAGATTTGATTTTTCTCATTTTTCCAAGGTATCAAAAGATGAATTAAAACAAGTTGAATTATTTGTTAACGAGAGAATTAGAGAACAGCTGGAACTTATAGAAGAAAGGAATATCCCTTATAAGAATGCAATTGATCAAGGTGCTATTGCTCTTTTTGGAGAAAAATATGGAGATACAGTAAGAACAATACGCTTTGGAAAATCAATTGAACTATGTGGAGGGTGCCATGTGAAAAATACTTCAGAAATATTATTTTTCAAAATTATTAATGAGTCTGCTATTGCATCAGGAATAAGAAGAATTGAGGCAATTACTGGTGATGCTGTCATTTCACATTTTGAGCAGCAAAGCATGGTTCTTGATAAAATTGGAGATCTAATTAAGAATCAAGATCCAGTGAAAGTCTTTGAAAACTTTGTAAATGAAAATAATTCTCTAAAAAAGGAAATACAAGAACTAAATAGATTTAAGATTAGTGCTTTGAAGGAAGAATTGAAGAAAATTGTTATTAAAAAAAATGATTTATTTTTTTTATCTAAGGAAGTAGACTTAGATGTGAAAAATATGAAAGAACTAGCTTTTGAATTAGGGAGCGATATCAATAGTCTTTATTTAGTTTTGGGAACGAAAAAAAATAATAAGCCGACGTTGTGCTGTTTCATTTCTAAAGATCTCGTAAAGTCCAGGAATTACGATGCCTCTGAGGTTGTGAAGAATTTGTGTAAATATATTGATGGAAGTGGTGGGGGACAAAAATTTTATGCATCTGCAGGAGGAAAAAAAATCAGTGGTTTAAAAGAAGCATTAGATATCTCAATATCTTTATTATAAAAATGAAAGTATACTTATGAGAGTAAGGACTGATTTTATTTGTGAATTAAATCAAAAAAAATTGTGGTTAAGAAGAGAAGATTTAATTAAAGAAGAGGTCAAAGGAAATAAATTTAGAAAGCTTAAGTATAATTTGATTGAGGCAAAAAAATTCAATTCAAATGCTATTCTGACCTTTGGAGGTGCATTTTCGAATCATTTGTATGCAACTGCATTATCAGGTTATTTAAATGGCATCAAAACCTATGGAATTGTGAGAGGTAATGAATGGGAAGAAAAAATTAAAGATAGCCCTACTTTAGTTAATTGTGTAAATTATGGTATGGGATTAATTTTTGTATCACGTGAAACTTTTAAAAAAAAAAATGATCGAGAATTTTGGGGCATAATTAAACTAAATCCTTCAAAATTTTACATTATACCAGAGGGAGGCACTAATGAATTAGCAGTAAAAGGATGTTCTGAAATGCTTGAAAAAAAAGATAAAATTTACGATGTTTTGTGTTGTCCAGTAGGGACAGGCGGGACCATAAGAGGATTAATAAATTCATCAGCAATAAATCAAAAAGTTATTGGCTTTTCTGCATTAAATAATAATTTAAAATTAGATATTGATCGACATACAGATAATAAAAAGTGGGAATTAATTAATAAATATACTTTTGGAGGTTATGCTAAATCAAATAATGATTTGATTTCTTTCATAAATAATTTTAGAAAAAGATTTGATGTTCAATTAGATCCAATTTATACAGGAAAAATGCTTTATGGTATTTTTGATTTAATTACCAATAATCATTGGTATTGGGGTAGAAATATTTTGATTTTTCATACAGGTGGAAAACAAGGAATTGAGGGATTTAATAAAAGACAAATTAAAAAGGGTTTATCATGTATTATCTAGTTAGAATTACTTTTTTTTTGACAATTTTTATTTCAATTGCTTCATGTGGATCATTCAAAAAAATAAACAATAAAAAAGTTTCTGCATTAGGAAAAACTAGATCAACTAAAACTATTAATAAAATAAGTTCAGGAAATGGTATTAAAAAAATATCAAAAACTCAAAGGGCTAATGATTATATTAAAAAATATTCGTCAACTGCTAAAGAAGAAATGAAGAAGTTTAAAATTCCTGCAAGTATTACACTAGCTCAAGGCATGTTAGAATCAGGTTTTGGATACGGTACTTTGGCACGTAAAGGAAATAATCATTTTGGGATTAAATGTCATAAAGGTTGGAAGGGGAGAAAAATTTATCACGACGATGATAAGAAAGGAGAGTGTTTTCGGGTTTATAAAAATGCAAAAAAATCATATAGAGACCACTCCATTTTTTTATCCCAAAGAGGAAGGTATAGTTTTCTATTTGATTATAAAATAACAAATTATAAGGCTTGGGCAAAAGGGTTGAAGAAGGCTGGATATGCCACTGACCCCAATTATTCAAAAAAATTAATTGATTTAATTGAGAGATATGATTTATACCGTTTTGATAAGAGAAGGTTTTTGAAAAACAAAAAAATTCAATTTGTTGAATACCACAAAGTAAAAAAAGGAGATACCTTGTACTCCATATCAAAAAAATACGGAATTACAGTTAAGCACTTGATCAAAGAAAATAAACTTAAAAATAACACTATATATTTGGGTCAAGAGCTAAAAATATATTAAAAATAATCTATGCGGTATAAAAGAAGTAGTGACCTATTTAGGCTAGCTAAAAAGAAGATTCCTGGAGGTGTTAATTCTCCAGTAAGGGCATTTAAATCTGTTGGAGGATCCCCAATTTTTATAAAAAAAGCCAAGGGTGCATATCTTTATGATGAAGACAATAATAAGTTTATAGATTATATTTCAAGTTGGGGACCAATGATCATTGGACACTCAAATGATTATGTTATTGATGCTATTGCTAATACTGCAAAAAAAGGAACATCATTTGGAATACCTACTTCATTGGAGACTGAAATAGCTGAGCTAGTAGTTTCCTCAGTTCCCAATATAGATAAAATTAGATTTGTTAATTCAGGAACTGAGGCATGCATGAGTGCGATTAGGTTAGCAAGAGGATTTACAAAAAGAGAAAAAATTATTAAGTTTTCTGGTTGTTATCATGGACACTCTGATTCTTTTTTGATTCAGGCTGGTAGTGGTGCAGCAACCCTAAATAGCCCCAGTAGTCCAGGGGTCACAAAAGGTACCGTTATAGACACCTTAATTTCAGATTATAATAATATTGAAAGCGTCGTTTCTCATTTTAAAAATTATCCAAATGAAATAGCGGCAATTATAATTGAACCGGTGGCAGGAAATATGGGATGTATTCCACCAAAAAATGGATTTTTAGAGGCTATTAGAAAAATCTGTGACGAATATAATTCCCTTTTGATTTTTGATGAAGTCATGACTGGGTTCAGACTTTCTCTAGGAGGAGCACAGGAGTTGTTAAATGTTAAAAGTGATATTGTAACATTTGGAAAAGTTATTGGAGGAGGTTTACCTGTTGGAGCTTTTGGTGCAAGAAATGAAATTATGAGTCATTTGGCACCAGATGGACCTATATACCAGGCAGGTACTTTAAGTGGAAATCCATTAGCTATGATAGCAGGATTAACAACATTAAAAATTTTAAAAAATAATTCCAGCATATATGAAAGTTTAAATGCCAAAACAATTACCCTTCACAAAGAAATGAAAAAGCGTTTAGAAAAAAAAGGAATTAGTTACTGGATAAATAGTATTGGATCAATGATCTCATTGCACTTCACTGAAAATGAAGTTATTGATTTTAAAACAGCTATTATGGCAGATAATGAGATATTTAAAAAATATTTTCATGGGATGTTGAACAATGGAATTTATCTTCCTCCAAGTCAATTTGAAAGTTATTTTTTAAATGACTCTCTGAGCTACAGAGATATTGATTTTACATTAAATGCTTTTGATAAGGTTTTAAGATCTTTATAACCACCAAAATCTGTTAATTCAGAATTAAAAAGTGCTTTAGTTAATTTTTTAATTCAATAAATAATCCTTTAGTATTTTTTATAACTTTTAAAAGATTATATTTTACCAAATTTTTGATTCCTTTATCCCATGCTTTATTGCTTAAGTTGGATTCCTTTTTAACTTTATTTAATTCGTTTAATTTATTTTTTTCAACTAAATCATAGATGGATTTTTCAATCTCATTCAGTTTTATAGTATTTTTTTCTTGTTTCATCTGCGGAAAAAATAAAACTTCTTGGATTGATGAGTTATTTGTTAGTAACATTACAAGTCTATCAATTCCAATACCAATTCCGGATGTTGGAGGCATTCCATATTCCATAGCTCGAAGAAAATCTTGATCAATAAACATCGCCTCATCATCTCCTTTTTCACTGAGCTTTAGTTGTTTTTCAAAACGATTTCTTTGGTCAATTGGGTCATTTAATTCAGAATAAGCATTCGCTATTTCTTTCCCATTTACCAAAAGTTCAAAACGCTCTGTTAAATCAGGATTTGATCTATGTTCCTTCGTTAATGGACTCATTTCTTTTGGGTAATCAATTATAAATGTTGGCTGAACATAGTGATGTTCACATTTTTCCCCAAAAATTTCATCTATAATCTTTCCTACTCCCATGGATTCTTCGATATTAATACCAATTTCTATTGCACAATTTCTTAATTCATTTTCATTCATCATTGATACATCAATACCAGTGTGAGTTTTTATTGATTCCAATATTGGAACTCTAGGATAAGGTGGTTTAAAGTCAATTATTTTATCACCTATCTGAACAGATGTGCTTCCTATTGTCTCAATTGTAACAGTTTTGAGAAGATTTTCCGTTGTTTCCATCATCCAAAAATAATCTTTGTAAGCAACATAAAGTTCCATAACAGTAAACTCAGGATTATGGTTTTTATCCATTCCTTCATTTCGAAAGTCTTTTGAAAATTCGTAAACGCCATCAAATCCCCCAACAATTAGTCTTTTTAGGTATAGCTCATTTGCTATTCTTAAATATAAAGGAATGTTGAGTGCATTATGTTTTGTAATAAATGGTTTTGCTAACGCTCCTCCAGGAATTGGTTGTAAAATTGGAGTTTCCACCTCAAGATATTTTTTTTTATTTAAAAAATTTCTTATGCTAT
>PATA01000008.1 GCA_002713495.1 Flavobacteriaceae bacterium | reverse complement strand
TGTAGCGTGGGGGAGATTTGAACTCCCGACCTCCGGGTTATGAATCCGACGCTCTAACCAACTGAGCTACCTCGCCATCGGTGGGCAAATATAATCAAAGGATTTTTTAATCACAATCATTAGTAAATTTTAACTTTTATAAACTGTTAACTATTTCTTTTTTTATATATTAACCAAAATATTTATTATGAGTAAACGAGTTTCATTTTCTTTAGAAATAGCCTTTCAGTCATCCCCTCAACTTCTTTTTCAGTATTTATCCACTCCATCAGGATTATCAGAGTGGTTTGCTGATGACGTGAATTCCAGAGGAGAGATTTTTACTTTTTTTTGGGATGATGGAGAGGAAACTGCTAAATTATTATTAAAGAAAAATAATGAAAAAGTTAAATTTCAATGGATAAATGATGAAGACTCATCTGATAATGAATTTTTTGAATTTAAAATTGAAGTAGACGAAATAACCAAGGATGTTTCTTTGATCATAACAGATTTTTCTGATGATGATGAACTTGAAGAGTCAAAAATGTTATGGGAAAACTCGGTAGCTACATTAAAACAAGTTCTAGGCTCAAGCTGATCTTAAATGATTATAATTAATGATGACTTTTATTCAGATATTAATGACGTCTCATCTGACATACTTAATTCCCTAATTAACAATTCTGTCTATAAGTTTGATTTTAGAATAGAAAACAATAAAGTTCTTTTTCTTGAAGAATCTTTTTTTGAAATGATGTCTCATTTAAGAAGATTAAGACTTAATATCCCAATGTACTTTAATATTGAATATTTTATTTTAAATTTTCAAAAGTTGATAAATGATAGTTCTAACAAATCTTTCCTAATTAAATTAGTTTTTGCAGTAAAAAAATCTCCATTAATTGATAATTATGAATCTGATTTGATAACTCTTTTTTCAATAAATAATATTGAATCTATTTTAGTTGTAAATAATGACTTAAAAATTTCAGTTTTTAATGATTTTAAAATTAATTCTAACGAATTTTCTTCCTTCTTAAGTAATAATAAATTGATTAGGATAGCAAAGCTAGATGCGATTGAAAACAACTATCATGATAATTTAATTTTAAATTATAAAAATCAAGTCATTCGTTCAGCATTCGGAAATATTTTAATATATAAAAATAGAACAATAACTACCCCTTCAATATCAGATGGGGCGCCTTCTAATTTTTTAATGATACCATTTATTAATTATCTTAAAAAAAATAATTTTGAATGTGTAGAACGATGTTTTAGTATTTTTGATCTTCAAATTGCTGAAGATATTGCGACCATATCAGTAACTGAAGGCTTAAGCAACGTGGTCAAATATAAAAATAAACAATTCAATAAAACTATTTTTATTGAATTGTTTACTTCATTTGTTAAGGATGAAATTTTAAAATGAATCAGTTGTGATTTGGATTTCTTGGTGTATTCTGCCATAAAATAAATTCATTTCCGTAAGATTTAATACAGTCTTTCCAAATATTATCGATTTTTTTTAAAAATAAATAATTTAAAATGCTATTCTCATCAATTTTCCAACTTTTGTTTAATATTTCATTGTTTAATTGGTGCTTTTCCCAACCAGAATATCCTAAAAAAAACATTATATTTTTTGGAGATATTAATTTATCGTTTAAATATTTAATTGCTACATCATAATCACCGCACCAGTATAGTTTATTTGATATTTTTTTCGATCCTGGAAGCTTTACAGATGATTTATAAATAAAAAATAATCTATCTGTTGCAACAGGACCTCCATAAAATAACGGCATTGAAATATTTAATTCCTTTATCAACTTGTTTAGTTTAAAATTAATTTTTTTGTTAATTATGTGTCCAGTAATATTTCCTTTATTTGAGTCTACAATTAAAACCACTGCTCTATGAAAATCAATATCTCCAATTACATAAGGAGTCGCTATGAGTATGTTACCGGGATTTATCATATAAATAAAAAAAGCTCCTTATGAGGAGCTTTTTAATCTTTATGTTAATGTTTCTAATTAACAGAGCTTGATAAATCAGCACCTGCTTTAAATTTCACTACATTTTTAGCAGCAATCTTAATCGTAGCTCCAGTTTGAGGGTTACGTCCGTCTCTGGCAGCTCTTCTTGTTACTGACCATGATCCAAATCCAACCAAAGAAACACGGTTGCCACCTTTAAGTGCTCCACCTACATTTCCTAAGAAAGATTCTAATGCTTTTTTTGCTGCAGCTTTTGAAACTCCTGCGTCAGAAGCCATAGCATCAATTAATTCTGTTTTGTTCATAATAATATAAGATTAAATGTTTATATGTGATACAAAATATAACCTTTAACTAGAATGCAAAAGAAAACTATAAAAAATCTATGTTTTTTGTTAATAACTGCACATTATTGTTGATAATCCATGTAATTATAGGACAAAAACCTTAGATTTGAAGACATTTCCATTTAATAATTCATTACTATCCATCCTCTTTTTATTCGCTAGTTTCAAATTTTTTATTATTAAAAATCCTTCTTTGTGAGAAACTTTTATACTTTTTTTATCATAGATTAATTGATTTATTTTGAATTCATGCTTAATATATTCATAATCAGTTTCATAAATTTTAAATATATCAGTTTTATCATTTTCTTTGATGTAGGACCACGCTCCAGGATAGCTGTTTAAACCATTGACAAATGCTACTAATTCTATTAAGGATTTATTCCAATCAACTTTCGTATTCGTCTTTGTAAGTTTTGGAGCAAGTTTAATCTTAATTTTTTCAATTTGTTTTTGGCTAGTAAAGTTTTTTTGAAATAATTTTTCAATTGTATCTATAACCAGTTTTTTACCTATTTCTAATAAATTATCATGAAGTGAATCAAAAGTTTCTCCATTTTTAATTTTATATTTTGATTTTAATAAAATATTTCCTGTATCAATTTTATTATCAATTAGGAATGTAGTAACTCCAGTAGTTTTTTCCTGATTAATTAATGCCCAATTAATTGGAGCTGCTCCTCTGTAATCAGGTAATAAAGATGCATGAAGGTTAAATGTACCCTTTGTTGGAATTGACCACACAACTTTAGGAATCATTCTAAATGCAACTACAATATATAGATCTGATTTATAAGACTCCAAAATTGATATAAATGATTTGTCTTTAAGATTAGTTGGTTGATATAATTTGATGTTTTGATCCAAACAAAAGTTTTTTACTGGAGAAGATTTGATTTTCCTTCCCCTACCTGATTGTCTATCAGGTGATGTAATGACTGCTTGGATTATATATTTTTTCTCATAAACCTCCTTTAAAATATGAACAGCAAAAGTAGGAGTGCCAAAAAAAATTATTTTAGGTTTCATTTAAGTTAAATTTTGTTTATGAATCACCTAGAGTCAAAATATTCAAAATTATTTTTAATCAAAGTAACTTAATAATTTATTGTTTTTCAACAAATTTTCAAGGTTCTAGTAATAATTTAATTCACTTCTAAATACTTATATTGATTTTTTGATAATAAACTTTATTCTTTTTTTTACAGTAGTTTTTGGGACATTAATTAATTTAAATCCATATTTACGATAAGTATACTTTATAGCCTCATCAATTTTAACTGAGGAATTATAATTCTCAATTCTTTCGTTATCATTAGAATAAATCTCTTTCCATGGATTTAGAATAAATATTTTTTGATAATTGTATTTAATAAGTTTGGATGGAAAAGTATATGAATTATTTATTGAATATAAATAAGCATAGACATCGTATATACCTCTATCGAAAAAAATCAAATTATTTTTGGATTTTTTAATTTTTAATGAATCCTTATATTGTCTTTTCCTTCCTTTTAAAATTTTTGAACTAAAAACTTCAGGTTTTTCCTTAAAAAAACTATTCAAACCTTTTTCTTTCCAAATTTGAATAATTTTTCTTGAATATTCATTAAAACACGAATACCCTTCAAACTCCAAAGCTTTAATGAGAGTTGTTTTTCCTGATCCAGGTGCACCTGTAATAACAATTCTTTTCAGCATTTATAATTCTTTTAAATTATATTTACACCAAATTAACCCAAATAATACTTTTAAAATTGAATGAAAAAAATTTTTATTCGCGGTTTTTAGATAATTTAAAAAATTCTCAGAAATGGCCAGGCCCATATATGTTTAAGTTTATAGTTAAAGAAAAAGAAACGAATATAGATGAAATTAAAAAAATATTTATTGGAATGAAAGTTAAATTTTCAGTAAAAAAATCTTCTAAAAATAATTACACCAGTCTTAGTGTAAGCCTTATATTGAAGTCTCCTGAATCAGTAATTTCCATCTATAAAGATATTTCTAAATTTAAAGGTGTAATTTCACTCTAATAATACAACCAAATTTTATTAATTTGCAAAATATTTATTTAACCAACCCCTTATAAATGGAAACTCTTCAATATAACACAAAACGAACTAAACTTATTATTCCCGAATATGGTCGCCACATTCATAGAATGATTAATCATGTAAACGAGATTGAGAATCGCGATGAAAGAAACAAAATGGCTAAAGCAATAATTGGTGTTATGGGTAATTTAAACCCCCATTTAAGGGATGTTCCTGACTTNCAACATAAACTATGGGATCAATTATTCATNATGTCNAATTTTAAATTAGATGTTGATTCTCCATATGATAAACCACATGAAGAAGTTTTAAAAGCCAGACCTGANAGNATTCCNTATCCAAANGGNAATCAAAAATATNGNTTCTACGGAAACAACATNATTGAAATGATTAGCGTTGCTANGAATTGGNAAAANGGGGAAATGAAAGATGGTTTGGTCTANACAATTGCTAATCACATGAAAAAATGTTTTTTGAATTGGAATAAAGATACTGTTGAGGACTCACTNATTTTTGAACATTTAGACGAATTATCTGANNGTANATTAAANGTTAATGAGAACCTTTTACCNTTAACAGANNCTTCTGAGTTTTTAAAAGCAAGGTCCAAACATGGAAANGGTCCAAGATCTAATAATTNGTCTAGTAAAAATAGAAATAGAAATAAAAGGTTGAGATATTAATTAATCAATANATGGGNAGCTTTAAGATAGAGGGNGGAAACAGGCTATCGGGCTCNATAGTGCCCCAAGGGGCAAAAAATGANGCTCTTCAGGTTTTGTGTGCTGTTTTGTTGACAAAGGAAAAGATNGTCATTAATAANCTTCCTGATATAATTGATGTNAATAATTTAATTTTCATTCTAAAAAAAATAGGAGTTTNGGTTAATCATTTAGAAAAAGGTTGTTACGAGTTNCAAACTTTANATATTAANAAAAAATATTTANAATCNAATGAATTTAAAGTTGATGGAAAGGCATTGAGAGGTTCAATTATGCTAATTGGTCCTTTGNTGGGAAGNTTCGGTTTTGGCAGTATTCCAAGACCNGGAGGGGATAAGATNGGTAGAAGAAGATTAGATACTCATTTTGATGGATTTATTAANCTAGGNGCAACTTTTAATTATNANAAAGAAGATTATTTTTACACTGTAAAATCTAAAAANCTCANGGGTNCAGAAATTCTTCTTGANGAACCTTCTGTNACTGGAACTGCAAATATCTTAATGGCTTCAGTTCTNGCAAAAGGAAAAACAGTTATTTACAATGCTGCTTGTGAACCATATTTGCAACAATTNTCTAAAATGTTAGTTTCTATGGGNGCAAATATATCCGGTATTGGTTCTAATCGNCTNTTAATTAATGGTGTAAAAAANTTGAAAGGAACATTTCANACACTTCTTCCTGATATGATAGAAATTGGAAGTTGGATTGGTCTTGCAGCNATGACTAGAAGCGAATTNACAATCAAGANTGTTAGATGGGATTATTTAGGTCAAATTCCTTCTGTNTTTAAAAAATTAGGTATAATTATAGAAAAGAAAAATGATGACATTTATATACCTTTTCATAAAAATGGATATCAGATTCAAAATTATATTGATGGTTCAGTAATTACTGTTTCAGATGGCCCCTGGCCAGGATTTACTCCTGACTTATTGAGTATAATTTTAGTTGTTGCCACTCAAGCAAAAGGTAGTCTCTTGATACATCAAAAAATGTTTGAAAGCAGATTGTTCTTTGTTGATAAACTTATTGATATGGGAGCCAAAATTATTTTGTGTGACCCACATAGAGCAAATGTTATTGGTCATGATTTTAAATCTCAATTAAAGTCCACTGTAATGACTTCACCAGATATTAGGGCTGGAATTTCTCTATTAATAGCTGCACTTTCAGCTAAAGGAACTAGTGTAATTCATAATATAGAACAAATTGATCGAGGGTATGAAAATATTGACTCTAGATTGAGNTCTTTAGGTGCAAAAATTGAGAGAATTTAAACCTTAAGTCTGCCTATTCCGCCATCGACTCCAAAAATTTGTCCAGTTATCCATGATGAATTTAATAACAAGTGAATTGTAAAATTCGAGATTTCTTCAGCTGATCCAACTTTTTTTAATGGGTGTCTATCAACTGCCCTTTCCATTTTAGATTCACTATTTAAAAATTTTTCAGCCAAAGGAGTATTAACAATAGATGGTGCAACTGCATTAACTGATATTTTTGGTGCTAATTCTGCTGCTAAAGATCTTGTTAGACCCTCAATAGCTCCTTTTGATACAGCAACTGATGAGTGAAAAGGCATTCCGGTTTGAACTGCTACTGTGCTAAATAAAACAATACTAGCTTGCTGGCTGTTGTTTAAATTTTTTAATACTGCATTAATACTTTTTATTGCTCCCATTACATTTAAATTGAAATCTTCAATAAATGTCTCAGGTTTTAGTCCTCTAAAGGGTCTTAGATTTATTGATCCAGGACAATAAACTAAACCATCCAGAGTATCTGGCAGAATAGAAGGGTCTAGTATTTCTTTTGTCACATCAATTTTTATNTATTGATAATTTAAACCACCAAGTGACTCATTGGTTCTGCTGGCAACAAAAATGTTATGTTCTTTATTTAGTTTTTTTACAATCTCAAGACCTATTCCCGAGCTACCACCAATTATTAATATGTTTTTTTTCATATAATCTTATTTAAGAGTTTATTTCTGGTATATGATTCTGTATTATCAAATTCTCCAAAAAGCTCAATTAATTTATTGTATCTATAATTAAAAATTTCATCTATTTTAGGTTTTACAAAAGTTGAATGAACTATTTGCCCTAATATACCAAATGGTAATTTATAATCAATAACATCCTCCATTACAATACCACCCTCAATTTCTTTAATGAAATGTTTATGATGCCAAAGCGCATATGGACCAAATCTTTGTTCATCGACAAAATATCTTTCATTTAATACATGNGTAATTTCAGTTACCCATTTTAACTGGATTCCAAATAAAGGANTCACTTTATATTTAATAATTTGACCTGGAAAAATTTTTTTATCATCACCATCAATTATATCGAACCCCATGTAATCAGGTGTAATTATTTTTAAATTTTTTGGATCTGAAAAAAAATTCCATGCTTCTTTTATTAAAATTGGAAGCTTTTGNGAGGTTTTTTTTTGATATATTTTCATAANTTTATACAAATATATGACTTAAGTATTTTTAATATATAGTTTATAAATGAATTTATTATAATTTTTTTACTTACTTAAATTAATANNTAATTAATAATTTTAATAATAATTTAAACATTATGAAAAAATTTCTTTTACTAATTATTCTCGCTTCATTATCAGTTGATGCCCAAGTTGTATCTCCTCAAGCAAGTCCATTTTCAACTTTAAACCAGGTTGTTGGTTTAACTGATATCAAAATTGANTATTCCAGACCATCCATGAAGGGTCGAGAAATAATGGGAAACNTAGTTCCTTATGGTGAGCTTTGGAGAACTGGTGCTAACGCAAACACTAAAATAAGTTTTTCTGATCCTGTCNGNATATCTGGAGTTACAATCCCAGCAGGAACATATGCTTTATATACTCGACCCGGAAAAACGATGTGGGAAGTGTTTTTTTATAAAAAAAGTGATAACTGGGCTCTTCCTAAAGTTTGGGATATAAATCAAATTTCTGTTGTCTCGGAATCACCCTCAACAAAAATAAATGAAACTGTTGAATCTTTCTCAATCCAAGTTGAAAATATAACCGATGATAGTGCTTACTTGACAATATCATGGGAAAACACAAAGGTTAAAACCTTAATTGAGNTCCCAACAGAAAAAAAAACATTAAGCTCCATTAATCAAACANTATCAGGTCAACCTTCAGCTGCAGATTACTACAAAGCTGCTGTTTACTATTTAAACAGTGGCTTAGATTTAAATAAAGCCAAAGATTGGATGGAGATAGCTGTAAATAAAGGAAGTAATAAATTTTTTCATTTAAGGCAATACTCACTCATTTTAGCAGGTTTAGGTAATAAAGAAGCTGCTATTGAAATAGCACAAAAATCATATAATTTAGCTGAAAAAGCTGGAAACAAAGATTATTTAAAAATGAACAGAGAATCTATTGATNAATGGTCCAAATGAAATAAATTTTTTATCTCAATAATTAACTTTTTGCCATATTTAAGCTTAGAATTTTTTGAATTNTAAATGATATAGTAATTGTTAGAAATGTTCCAATTACGTTTAACCATAGATATCCAAATAAATTCAAAAAGTAAAAAATTATTACTATTATTTCTGAAANTATAGCAGCAATAAAAACTGGATTATTTTCAATTTTTTTTATAAAAATTGCGATTAAAAAAATTCCTAGAATCGTACCGTAAAATAATGATCCAATGATATTAACTAGCTGAATTAGGTTTTCGAATAAATTACCTGAAATTGCAAAAATTATAGCGATAATACCCCANAATAATGTAAATAATTTAGCCATGTTAACATAATGAATTTCAGTATGATTTGGTTTATGTCTCTTATACAGATCAACTAATGTTGTTGCTGATAAGGCGTTTAATTCAGAAGCAGTAGAGCTCATTGCTGCAGCGAGGATAACCGCGATAAGTAGTCCTATTATTCCGTTTGGTAATTGATTGGTAATAAATGTTATAAAAACATAATCTTTATCATTTATTGAAGTATTAGAATCATTTTTAAGAATTAGTTCCTTTACTATTTTTCTCTGCTGATTGTTTTTTTTCTCTAATTTTAAATATTNATCCTTGAGATTTATATTGTCAAAAAAATCAGACCTAAGTAAGATTTTATGTTTCTTTTTTTGTATTATTTTGTATTCCTTTTCAACAATCAAATAATCATCAGCATATATAGAATTTTTAATCTTATTAATATTCTTTGGATTAAAATGAATTGGAGGGGTTTCATATTGGTAAAAAATAAACACANNTACACCNAANAAAAGAATAAAAAATTGAAATGGTACTTTAAGAAAGCCATTCATTAATAGACCAACTTGACTTTCTTTTAATGATTTTCCAGTTAGATACCTCTGAACTTGACTTTGATCTGTCCCAAAATAAGATAATGCTAGAAATAATCCCCCGGTTATTCCACTCCAGAAGGTATATCTACTTTTTATATCAAGATCAAAATTTAATATATTTAATTTTTCATTATAACCTGCCAATTTTAACATATCCGAAAAATCTATATTTTCAGGTATCCTATTCAANGCTATTATAAATGCAGAAATAAGACCGATAATTATTATTAACATTTGTTGTTTTTGGGTAACATTAACAGCACTAGTACCTCCAAATAAGGTGTAAAAAATAACTACAATACCAATAACTATGACTAGTATTTTAATATTCCAACCAAGTACAACGCTAAGGATTATTGCTGGAGCATATATAGTAATTCCTGCAGCAAGTCCTCTTTGTATTAGAAATAAAATAGCGGTTAAAGTCCTTGTTTTTAGATCAAATCTATTTTCCAAAAATTCATAAGCNGTATAAACTTTTAATTTTCGATAAACAGGTAAAAAAAATAAACATATTATAATCATAGCAAATGGAAGTCCAAAGTAAAATTGAACAAAACCCATACCATCATCATACGCTTGACCAGGTGTGGACAGAAATGTAATTGCACTTGCCTGAGTNGCCATAACAGATAAACCAATTGTCCACCATCTTTCTTTATTATTTGCTTTTAAATATGATTTAATTGACTTATGTCGACTGTTTTTTAAAACTCCATATATTGATATAAACAATAATCCTACAATTAAAAAAAACCAATCTATTGTTTGCATTATCTATAATTTATCATAAATAAATAAAACAAATACCAATACAAAATATTGATTAGTGTGAGTAGTATGTAAATTTTCTTTCTAATCATTTTGGTGTCCATAATTTATAAGATTAATAAATAATCTATATGCTCCTGGTACTCCAGCAGGGAGTTGTCTNAAAAAACTAATTCCTGTATAAATGATTTTTCCATTACCATATGAAGCAGAAAGTAAGCCTCCTTTTGTAGTAATTTTATCATAATCAGAAAATTCTATATGAGTTTCAAATTTATCACTCCAAGAGTTTGGAAAATAGAGTCCCCTTTCCTGAACCCAATCGTTAAAATCATTTTTTTCAATTTTATTTGGATAATTAAATATTGGATGAGAGTTATTCAAAATTTTAAATTTTGATCTCTCGTCAGTAATCCTATCTCTAGAGAGTTTCAATTTATATGGNGTTATTTCGTTTATTTTTAATCCTCTGGTAGTATTGTATTGTATAATTAATGTGCCTCCTTGTTTAATATATTTCCACAAAACTTTATTTTTTGAANTAATTTCATCAATAACATTAAATGCCCTTATTCCCATAATTATTGTTTTAAATGACCTTAAATTTTCATTTGTGATTTGAGATGGTTTAATTTCAACTACATTAATTCCAATGTTTTTTAATGATTTAGGAATCTTATCTCCTGCTCCTTTGATATAACCTACTGTGGAAATATTATTCTTTAGATCTATTCCATAAACTTTTGAGTAACTTGGTTTAACTATGAATTGTTTTGTTATATGAGGATAGTTGATTTCAGTAAGACTTTTAGAATATTTTTGGTTTTCAATTTTTAAAATTGGTTTAATAATTCCTATGTTTTTTTTATTTTCAGATGAGACNTTGAAAAGGTAATTCTTTTGTTGCCCTTTGTAATCGAGATTTATCTCATGATTTTCTGGGTGAACCTTCCATCCATTGGGAACCTGAAGGCTTAAANTACCTNCTGTTTTATCAGTATGTCCTNTCACTGTTGCATAAATTTGTTTTGGTTTAGAATCATAAAACATATAAACTTGTTGATCTAAATTTATTGTTGCTTTGGGAACTACTGTAAAGGGTGTTATTACCTCTCCGTTTACAGGATCAGTAAATCTATAAAAAGGAGCAACGTTTAAATTAATTTCTGTTCCATTTATTTCAATNTTAATTTTAGCATTTGNTGAAGGTGGGGTATCGGGAAGCCCTAAAATTTNATCATTTTTGATATTGAACATTCCTGTATTACCATCTGATAAAAGCCAATATGGTGNTGTTATTTTATTTTTAATATTTATTTTTAAATTTCTTTCCAATAATGTATTGTTGGATAATACAGAGTTGATTAGAATATTTGTTTCATTAGTTTTTACACTTTTAATTAATATATCAGTATTTGAAGGGTTAACAATTTTTAAAATAAATGTTTCTGAGCTATTTGGTGTTCCTAATTCATTTGCTGAGTTTAATTGAATATTCAATCCTAAACATTGAAGTATTATTTCCTTTAGGGCATTAATTTTTTTATTTTTCCAATAGCTATCATCTAGATTTTTTATACTCTCGTATATTTTTAAAAGTGAAGGAATATTTTTTTCAGGAGACACAAAATTAAAATCATTTAAAAGATTTTTTATTTGCTCGTCAATTTTTTTACCACCTTTAATTCTTTTCCAACTTATATCGATACCTTCGAAAGGATTATTTGAGCTGAGTTTATTTCCCTCAATCAACTCTAGATAACCCCATTTTGGTCCACCAGGAATAGGGGATCTCCCAAAACCTTGAGATTTATGTTGACTCCTGCTTTCTGCAGAAATTTGATCGTATGTTTTACCTTTTAAACTATTATATTCCCCATAATCAAACTTTATAAAATTCTCTTTATTTACTTTTGAGAAATTTTCTTTATTTCCATAAAAAAACCATGAAACATTTAAAAATAGTCTTTTGGGTTTCCATGTAGAGAGCTTATCTAATTGATTTTTATATTCATTTTCATTGGATGAGAGATCAAAGGCCTCTTTACTTAAAATTGCTGAACTTGTATGATGGCCATGAGTTTGTCCTGATGTTCTGTGGTCAAACCTATTTATTATTATATCTGGTCGGATGGTCCTTATATGCTTAACAATTTCCTCAAGAAGTTTTTTTTTATTCCAAATATTTAAAGTTTCTTCGGGGTTTCTTGAATAGCCAAAATCTTTTGCACTTGTAAATAGTTGGTTAGCTCCGTCTATTTTTCTTGCAGCCATAAGCTCTTGTGATCTAATAACTCCTAGTTCATCCTTTAATTCTGAACCTATTAAATTTTGTCCTCCATCACCTCTTGTCAATGAAAGATAAGTGGTTTCAACATTATATTTATTAGAAAAATATGAAATTAGATTTGTGTTTTCATCATCCGGATGGGCAGCTATATGAAGAATACTTCCTAAAACATTGAGCTTTTCTAATCTAGAATAGATTTCAGAACTATTTTGAGACACCAAAGACTGGACAATTAAAAATATTAGAAAAAAACGAATAGAAAAGCTAAACTTCATTATCTCAAGTTAACATATTTAAATTAGTTATTTAATGAAAATTTTTCAATTTCATCCAATACCTCTGTAACTGGAAGACCAACAACGTTTGTATAGCTCCCATTAATTTTTGTTATGCCTAGTAGTCCAATTGATTCTTGAATTGCATATCCGCCAGCTTTGTCGTAAGGATTTTGGTTATTTAAATAATTTTCAATAATTGATTTACTTAATTTTTTAAAAGTAACTTTTGTGGTAACGTCAATACATTTAAAACTATCAATGGTTAAAAACCCAACTGCGGTTATGACTTTATGTGTTTTACCAGATAATGAGTTCAGCATTTTCTTTGCTTCAATTTTTGACTTAGGTTTACCAAGATACTTATTTTGATGCCATACAATTGTGTCTGCTGTAATTACCATTTGATTTTTTTTAATTATATCTTTAAATGGATTGGCTTTTTTTGATGCAATATATCTAGCAATTAAAGCTCCTTTTAGTTTATTTGGGTAAGTTTCTTCTATATCATATGTTTTGATTTTAAATGGGATATCAAATAGTTCAAAAAACTTTTTTCTTCTAGGAGAATTAGACGCAAGAATAATTTCTTTTTTATTAGCTTTAATCATGTTAATTTTTAAAAACCCATTTACCTTGAACTTTGAGAACTTGCTCGATTATTTCCCTAACACAGCCCGAGCCACCATTTTTGTGTGAGACATAATCTGAAATTGCTTTTACTTCCTGAACAGCATCTTGGGGACAAGCGCTAACACCAGCTTTTTTCATAACAGGAATATCGGGAATATCATCGCCAACATAGAGGATTTCATTAGGATTTAGATTAAATTTCTTTATTAAATCATTAAAGGAATTAATTTTATTGTGGGATCCAAGGTATATCTTATGAACACCTAGTGAAATTAGACGTTTTTTTACAGCTAAGTTGGTCCCTCCTGTAATGATTGATATTTTAAATCCATTATCTATTGCATATTTCATCGCATAACCATCTTTGGTATTCATTAATCTCAATATTTGACCATCTGCGTCGATTAATACTTTTCCGTCAGTCAAAACTCCATCTACATCAAAAATAAATGTATTTATTTTTCTGAGTTTTATTTTATAACTCTGTTTACTCATAATTTTTTTGTATTGATTTTGTTATAATTTCATATAATTTTTTGTCATCGAAATCTTTAATGAGATTTGAATGAAGCTTTAATGTATTTTTATCATTTCTCACCGCAGGTCCAGTTTGTAACTCATCGGGATTGTACTTTATCGCTTGACTAATTGTCCTTTTTAATATCGGTTCCATTAACGAAAAAGATATATTATTTTCTTTACAAATTTTTTTTCCTTTAGAAATCATATGATTAACAAAATTATTGATCCATACTGCTGATAAGTGAATATTAGCTCTTTTATTTGAATTTAAACATTTGTATGTTCCATTAATACCTTTAATTAATTTTTTTAGAATTTCTAAATCTATTTTTGATTTAGCTTCAATACAAAACGGTGTTCCAACAAAGGAAGATTTCTTAACCTTATTGATAGTCTGTATAGGAAATATTACACCTGCTCTTTTGAAGTTTTTGAAAACCTCAATTGATGTTGAACCTGAACAATGAACAACAAAATAATTTTTATTTAAATGCTTTAATATGTCAATTATAGAATTGTCTGATACAGCCAAAATAAATAAGTCTGCTTTCTTTAGCTCTGAAAAGTTATTTATTAATTTTTTATTTAATTTTTCAGCATCCCAGTTTCGACCATACCATTGATACAGCTTAAATCCATCCACTTTCTTGAGTGCCAGTGAGAAATTATAACCTAAATTACCGTTTCCAATTATTGTAGTAGAATACATATTATTCAAATTTACACAATGTTATTTTATTTTTTATTTAATAAGTTTTATGTATTCAGAAATAATAATTTACTATTGATTTTCTGATAATTTTCAATAATCAAGGAGTATATTTGCTATGTTTTAATTATAGAATGCAAAAGAAATTTTTAGACTATTTGTTTTCCAACAAACTGACTGCTATTTTATTTTTAGCTTTCCCAATTGCCATGGGAATTGGAACATTTCTTGAAAGCTTCTATTCTACAACTGCTGCAAAAATCTGGATATATAATGCTCGGTGGTTCGAGCTAATTATGTTTTTATTAATGCTTAATTTTTTTGGAAATATTATTAAGTATAGGTTATTAAAAAAAGATAAATGGGCAGTTCTTCTAATCCATATTTCTTTAATATTAATTATTCTTGGTGCATTTATAACAAGATATTTTGGTTACGAAGGAGTTATGCCAATCAGGGAGGGAGATCAGTCAAATAAAATCATATCTGAAAAAACATATCTAACAGTTCTTGTAGACGGAAAAGTGAATGGTTTAATTAAAAGAAAAAAACTCATCAATGATGTTTTATTTTCTGAGCACACATCAAATTCTCTTAAGTGGGATCAAGATTTTAATAAAAAAAAATTCACAATTAATTATGTTAATTACATTGAAAATGCTGTTGAGGGTTTAATATTAGATCCCAAAGGTGATCGTTTTTTAAAAATTGTTGAGGCAAGTGATGGTAACAGAAATGAACACTTCGTGAAGGAGGGTGATGTTTCAAGCATTAAAAATATTTTATTTACATTAAACAATCCAATTGAAGGTGCCATAAATATTCGCTCTGAATTAGGTTTATATTATATTGAATCTCCTTTTTCTGGTACTTATACTCGAATGGTTGATCAGTACACCGGTAATTTTTTTGAAGATGATGAACAGGAGTTAGAATTTCGATCCTTATATTCAATTCCCAATTTTCAATTTGTTATTCCTGATCCTCCTTTGAGGGGAAATCTTGGAGTAATCAAATCAGCTGATGAACAATCAAAAAAGCAAGATGCGTTATTTCTATCAGTTACTTCCGAAGGAGAAACAAAAGATGTTACAGTGTTTGGAGGAAAAGGGTTAGTCTATGATCCAATAAATTTAAAGGTTGGTGGGCTTGATTTTTATATATCATATGGCTCAATATTTTTAGATTTGCCTTTCACAGTCAAGTTAAATGATTTTGTTGCAAATAAATATCCTGGAACAGAAAAATCTTATTCCTCATTTGAAAGTAAAGTCTCAGTCATAGATCAGTCTAAATCATTTGATTATAATATTTACATGAATAACATATTAGATTACAGGGGTTTTCGTTTTTTTCAAGCATCTTTTGATCCAGATGAAAAGGGAACTGTTTTATCCGTAAATCATGATTTAGCAGGAACAACGATTACATATATAGGATATATTCTTTTATATCTTTCAATGTGTGGAATATTTTTTATTGGCCGAACAAGGTTTAAAACATTATCAAAAAGTCTCTCAAAACTCAGTAAAAAAAAATTTACTTTATTTCTATTTTTTTCGTTTTTATATACTGGTAATTCTCAGATTAATCATGAAAATTCACAAAATTCAAAAATTAATTTTGATTCATTAATAAAAGTAACTGCTTTTCCTGATGATCAGGCTAATAAATTTGGTAGTCTTGTAATTCAGGATTTAGGTGGAAGAATGAAGCCAGCAAATACCTTTTCATCTGAATTGTTAAGAAAAGTTAGTAAAAGAGATGTTTTTAATGGTCTTTCTTCAGATCAAGTTTTACTTTCCATAACTAATAATCCATCTCTTTGGTATAATGTTCCTATTATTTATTTAAAAAGAGGAAATGATAGCATTAGAAGAATTGCAGGAATTAATGAAAAAGATAAATATGCTCCTTTGGTTTCTTTTTTTGACAGTCAAGGCAATTATAAAATTTCAAAACAATTAGAGGATGCTTATAGAACTCAAACTCCTAATCAGTTTCAAAAAGATTTCATTGAATTAGATAGAAGAGTTAATTTATTGTATTCTGCACTTGAGGGAAAAGTTTTAAGAATTTTCCCAGTTCCAAATGATTCATCAAATAAATGGGTTTCATTCCCTGAAATAGATCAGGAAAATTTTATTGGTACAGATTCTTTGTATGTAAAAAATGTCTTACCACTTTATTTTCAGGCATTAAGACTTGGAAAAATAAATGGCGACTTTTCTCAATCAGATGATTTGATAGAGAGTTTAAAAGGTTTTCAAAAAAAACATGGCTCACAAGTACTTCCTAGTATTTCAAAAATTAATGCTGAAATTCAGTATAATAAATACGATATTTTTAAAAAATTATTTAGTTATTATTTGTATTCCGGCCTTTTATTATTTATTGTATTAATTTTTCAGATATTCAAAAAAAATAAATATTTAAATTATTTAAAAAATATATTAATTGGAACTATTGTTTTTCTTTTTTCTCTTCACACTTTTGGTTTATTTTTTCGTGCATTTATTTCAGGTCATGCTCCATGGAGTGATGCCTATGAATCNATGATTTATGTCTCATGGGCAACTTTGTTTTTTGGGCTAGTTTTTGGNAGAAAATCATCACTNACCATCTCAGCTACTACATTTGTATCGTCAATGATTCTAATGATTGCTCACTGGAATTGGATGGATCCTTCAATAGCAAATCTTCAACCTGTTTTAAATAGTTACTGGCTCATGATTCATGTTGCTGTAATAGTAGCAAGCTACGGACCATTTACAATAAGTATGATTTTAGGTATTATTTCTTTGTTTCTTATTATACTATTGAACAAAAAAAATAAAATTAGAATTAAGCATAAAATTCAAGAATTAACAATAGTAAACGAACTATCTATAACAATTGGGTTNATTATGTTAACTATAGGAAATTTTTTAGGTGGAATGTGGGCAAATGAAAGTTGGGGAAGATATTGGGGATGGGATCCCAAGGAAACTTGGGCTTTGATTTCNATNATGGTATATGCATTTGTAATTCATATGAGGTTAGTTCCAGGTCTTGGAGGAAAGTGGCTATTTAACTTAATGAGTATTATAGCTTATTCTAGCATACTAATGACATATTTTGGTGTNAATTTTTATTTAGTTGGTCTTCATTCTTATGCAAGCGGAGATAAAATAATAACACCAAATTTTGTTTATTATTCAATACTATTTGTTATGGTTCTAGGTAGTTTATCTAAATATTTTTATAATAAANANTACAATTAAACTTAAATTATTTAAAAGATGATATAAACTCATCTTCTTCTGTATNATTTTGAACTAATTTAATTGCCTTTTTAGTAATTAAGTCAACTTCTTCAGAGGGAAAACCTAATGCTAAAATAAATTTTTTTAATAATTCAATTTCATCTTCATCTGCAATATCATCTGCTACTACTATTCTCGAAAGNTCATAAAGTCTTTCAAGTCTTCTTTGCTCATTTGATGGCGGATTTATTGGATACGACTTTGGATTTTTTATGATTTGATCAACTTCTGATTGATCTATTTCTAGCAAAATCGCAAGTCTATTTATAAATTTTTGTTCTTTTTCAGTAATAATATTATCAGANAGAGCAACTCTAACAATAGCTGCGAAATGATCACGATTACGTGTTTTAAAATTTCCTGAAAAAATACCAGAATACGACATGATTNAATATTTTATTCAAATATAAAAAACATGGTTTTACTTCAATCACCATTATTGATTTTTTATANTATAATAAGTAATTTTTTTAAATTTAGAAAAANTACCNAAAATGACTCTGAGTGTAACAAATGAAACAGGAAATTTAGAGTCTGTTATTGTTGGGATCGCAAATAATAACGGCGGAGTACCAGATTTAAAGAACGTGTACGATCCAAAATCACGAATAAATATTATCAAAGGAACTTATCCTGAGGAAAATAATATGGTAGGTGAATTGAATAACTTTGTATCCATCTTAAACTCCTATAATGTTGATGTTTATCGTCCTAAATTGATCTATAATTACAATCAAATTTTTANACGGGATATTGGGTTTGTAATTGATGATAAATTTGTAATATCAAATGTCTTACCCGCAAGATCAAAAGAGATTGATGCGATTAATTATTTATTCGAAAATATTCCAAATGAATTNATTATTTCTCTACCAAATGATGCGCACATTGAGGGAGGAGATGTAATACTAAATTATAATAAAATTTACGTTGGAGCATACGTTAAAAGNGATTATTCGGATTATGTAACNGCAAGGACTAATCTGAAGGGTATTGAGATATTAAAGAATTATTTTCCAGATAAAGAGGTTGTATTGTTAGAATTAAATAAATCAAATACTGATCCCAAAAAAAATATTTTGCATTTAGATTGTTGTTTTCAGCCTGTAGGATCATTATATGCAATTATCCATCGCGAGGGTTTTTCTGACAGTTCCCAATTAAATGATTTAATTAATGATTTCGGTTCTGATAATTGTTTTTTTATTGATTCTGCTGAAATGTCTGAAATGATGTGTAATATTTTCTCAATTAATAAAAGTACAGTTGTTTCAGATATTAGATTTCAAAGATTAAATAATTGGATGATTTCAAGGGGTATTAAAGTAGAAACTTTATCTTTTAAAGAAATTTCAAAACAGGAGGGATTGTTAAGATGTTCAACTTTACCTTTAAATAGATCATNATGAATGGTTTAACTAATCATGTTTTAATGGTAAGACCNTATTTTTTTAAAAAAAATGAAGAGACTACTGTAAATAATTATTTTCAAAAAAATACGAGCTTAANTGATCAGGAAATTAATGATCTAGCNAAAAAAGAATTCGATAAATTTGTNATCAAATTATTAAATGNAGGTCTCAGGATTACAGTCTATCAAGACAAGAAATATCCTCAGACCCCAGATTCATTATTNCCAAATAATTGGGTTTCTTTTCATAAAACAAATAAAGTAATTCTTTATCCAATGTTTGCTCAGAATAGAAGAAATGAGAGAACAGACTATATTTTTGATAAGTTAAANAAACAAGGAGTNGAAATTGAAAAAATATATGATTTTACAAATTTTGAAAATGAAAATTTGTTTTTAGANGGAACNGGTAGTATGGTGTTGGATAGGGTAAATAAAAAGTGCTATGCTTGTTTGTCGGAAAGAACTTGTAAAGATTTGGTAATTGATTTTTGTTTTAAAATGAAATATAAACCAATATTATTTAAAGCATATCATAAATTTTCTAAAAAAAAATTGAGTATATACCATACAAATGTTATGATGTCAATTGGACAAAAATTTGCTGCTGTGGGATTAGATTCAATTCATAATATTCAAGAAAAAGAAAATCTTATCAATGAANTATATNATGATGGAAAGGAAATAATATCTCTTAGTGAAAATCAAATAAAAAACTTTGCTGGAAATATGTTGCTTTTACATAACTCAAAAGAACCTATACTTGTTATGAGTAGCTCTGCATATAATTCTTTAACAAAGCTGCAAATNAAAAAATTTGAAAAATATTCTAAAATTATAAGTGTCGACTTAAAAACAATTGAGCGAGTGTCCGGGGGTAGTGCAAGATGTATGCTAGCAGAGATATTTTAATGAGTAATTTTAAAAATTACCTTTGATANAAAAATTTCTATCTCAATCACTTTTTAAAAAATTATAACAGTAATCATAATGAATTTTTAGTGCTATTGAGNNAGTTTTNCTTTTGGATTTAAAATATTTAATTAAGTCATTTTTTTTCGCGATTATTAATCCTTTAACTTCAGGAATTAGTTTTTCATTTTTCTGAAGTATATCAANTTGGGCTACTAAGTTTTTTTGAATTTCTCTTTCAAGNAAATCAGGATTATTCNTTTCATTTATTAGATAATTCGATACTAAATTTAATAAATCAAATACTTTTAATCCATTTCCTTCCAATGTGATTTCNGTAGATATCATTCGATTAAGAGTTCTGACACTAAATATTCTATTGAATACGGATTTTTGAAGATTACTTATTAACTCTAATACTCCTTCTTTTTTAATTTTTGAAATAAGGTTTTTTTCAAATAGCCATTTTGGTGACGTCCAAAGGTTTTGATCTAAAAATTTAATTGCTTCTAATTGTTTTTCTTGTTCCACATTCAAAAATGGAATTCCAGNCTGTCCTTTATTCATTATTGTCTCATTAACACCACCAATGATTGATGCAACATGATAAATATATCTCCTGTAAACCCCTANAAGTTCTTGATATAATTCCTTTAAGTCATCATAATTNGACCCTTCATTTGTTGTCCAATTTTCAAGATTTTTTGCAACAATTTTAAGATTTTTCAAACCATAATAGCTAGCTTTNATAGGNTCATTTCCAATATTTTCAGTTTGTGAATCAGGATCATTACCATACGAGCCAAACATATAAATTGGATNCAGATTTTTATCACCAATCCACTTCGAAAGAATTGAATCTATTTCGATCTCGTTTTTATTNGAGAAATATCTGTATCCCCACTCAATAGAGTAATTATCGTATGGCCCAAGTTTTCTTATAAATCTGATATTTTTGTCTCCTGGTTGAGCAACATAATTATATCTTGCGTAATCCATTATGGTAGTGGCTATTCCCATTTTCTGACTAAAATTTCCTGATCTTAGCGAATCAACTGGATATGCTGAACTTGCTTTCATATTGTGTGGTAATCCAAGAGCGTGACCAATTTCNTGAGATATGACTCTTCTCATCATTTCACCAATTTCAGATTCAGGTGTATTTAATGTCCTTGCATTAGGGTTTGCAGCACCAGTTTCCAATAAATATCTATTTCTGTATGATCTTAAATGGTTATGATACCAAACAATATCACTTTCTAAAATTTCNCCAGTCCTTGGGTCTGAAACACTTGGACCACTTGCATTTCGTGTTTTTGATGCTACATATCTTACAGTTGAAAAACGTATATCTTCNGGGCTAAAATCAGGATTAATTTTTTTGGAAGGAGGGTCTTTAGCAATTATTGCATTTTTAAAACCTGCTTTTTCAAAAGCAATATTCCAATCTTCAATGCCTTTTTTAAAATANGGTCTCCATTTTAGAGGAGTTGCTGGATCCAAATAATAAATAATTGGCTTTAATGGTTCAACCAGCTGACCTTTGTTATATGCATCTATATCTTTNGGTTCAAGCCTCCACCTTCTTATGATCTTATATTCGTCCGATTTTAATTCATTTGATGAATAATTAACTTTATTTAAGGTAAACCAACCAATTCTTTTATCTTCATAACGAACCGGCATCAAATTTTCAGGCAATAAGATTATCGAATGATTAATTTGAAAANTTAANGTTTCTGNATTATTTTGTNTTGGAAGATTTTTGGCATTATAGGTTAATGTATGTCTAATTTCAATATTTTGACTAAAACTCTTGGCGCTATCGATAAAACTTCTTTTTTTATCAANACTACCAATTTTATATTTTTCCTTATTTCCTTTACTTATAAGATTAAATCCAGGAGAATTATCCATAAAGTGTTTAGTTGCATCAATTAGAAAAATATTAGGATCAGAATTTANAATTTCAAATACAGCCAAAATAGGGGGAAAGTTATTTATTATTACACTTTTATTTATGGGATCTTCATTATTTGCTTCATTTGTATAAGCTAGTTTTTTTAATAANATTTTATTGCCACTTAATTCAAATGATATAACATTTTCAGCTGTTTTTGTTCCTGCATTGATATATCCGGAATAATTAGAGGGAAGCTTTGAAAATCTTGTTACCATCAATAATTCTTTATTTAAAACTTCTTTTTTTATTTCTAAATACAATTTATTTTCATCCAAATATGTATTTATAAATCCCTTAGATTTATTCATGTTTAGTGTGAGGGTGTCTTTTGTCAACTTATTTTTTGTTTGTTGACTAAATAATACTGAAGAGGNTATGAATAATAAATTGAAAAATATACTTTTCATTATAAAGATATTTATTGTTTTGAATAATATTCAAAGTTTTTAAGACCAAAACTCGAAATAGATGCTAACAGATGATCAAAAATGTCTGATACTATTTCTTCNTAATTTACCCAATTTTTATCTGTAATAAATGCATATATTTCAAGAGGAACTCCGGTAGGNGTGGGCGTNAGTTGTCTACACATTATAGTCATATTTTTGTTTATTTTNGGATGTTTGTTCAAATAATTACTGATATAATACCTGAACAATCCTAAATTTGTAAAATTCCTCCCATTAATTAATTGATTTTTATTTGATGAGTTTGTTTTGTTAAAGTCGTTTATTTCTTTTTCGCGTTTATTNATAAAACTCTTAAGAAGTTCAATTTCTTTTAAAGATCTAATTTCATTATTACCCATGAATTTTATGGAATCAGCTTTAATTAGAANTGATCTTTTGATTCTTCTTCCTTCAGATTCACTCATTCCTCTCCAATTAGTGAAGGAATCGGAAATGAGTTTATAAGTAGGAACTGTAGTTATAGTTTTATCAAAATTTTGAATTTTAACTGATGAAAGGCTAATAGAAATTACGTCACCATCAGCTCCAGCATNGGTCATTGTTATCCAATCGCCTATCCTNACGGTATCATTAATAGTAATTTGAATACTTGCAACAAAACCGAGAATGGTATCCTTAAAAATTAAAAGAATTACTGCTGAGAGAGCACCTAATGTNGTTAAGAATACACCAATTTCTTTTCCTGTCAATAGTGATAACATAATAATCCCNCCAAAAAACCAAATAAATATCATGAATACTTGAATATAGCTTTCCAGGGGTTTATCTTTAAGTAATGGATACNTANTTAGCTGATCNTTAATTGATTTTAATACACCCCTAATTATTAATATGGTTATTAAAGCAATTATTGTTTCCAAAACATTTATAGAAATAGAAAATAATTTTGGAAATATTTCAATTAACTGTTGAAATTGAAAAATTAAAAAAAACATTGGTGGTAAATAACCTAAAAATGAAGGAATCTTGTGTCTTATTAAAGCATCATCAAAATCAGAACTGGTTTTATTAGCTAATTGCNTAAATAAGTTTTTTAGAATTTTTGCAGATATCCATGAAAGTACAATAGTTATTAAAAAAATTATTACGAACATGCATAAATAGCTCAAAAGGTTTGAAGTAGNGAAGTTAAGTCCTTGATTTTTAAAAAAATTAAAAAGAATTGAATACATGAATTATAGTTTAGCCTATTTATTTCAAAAATAGGTTTTTTATATGATTAATTTTAAAGAACATATTGGTCAAAAAATCCTATGATTTTTTATGTTCGTTTAATNTGTTAATTTTTTACTTAACTGCTCTAGGCTAATATTTTTGGTTTCTGGCATTATAAACAAAGTGAATAAATATTGAAAAATCATAAAAAATGCAAAGAATAAAAATATAAACCCNGGATTACTGAGTGAAGATAAAAAGCTTGGCATCAGAAGGGTTATTAATGACGCAAGAATCCAATGAACAGAAATACCAAAAGATAGACCTTTTGCCCTTAAATTGTTAGGAAAAATTTCCGCTGTAAAAACCCATATTATACTTCCTTGACCAATTGCATGAGAAGCAATAAACATAAATAGAAACAAGGGAACAAAAAATCCTTCCAAACTGTANATAAATGAAATTGCAATCATTGAGAGAGAAATAATATATCCAAATGAACCTATCTTTAATAAAGNTCTTCGTCCTGTNCTATCAATTAAATACATTCCAATAATTGTAAAAATTAAATTTATTAAACCAATCCCAATACTGCTTAAAAATGCAGAATTNGATTCCAACCCTGCGATTTCAAAAATTCTTGGTGCATAGTATAGAAATGCNTTTATTCCAGACATCTGATTGAAAAACGATATTAAAAATGCTAGTATTATTGGTCTTAAATATGTTTTTGAAAATAAAATTTCAGCATTATTTGTATTATTTGAAAAAGTATTTAATTCATCATCGCTAAGTGATTTGTCATTTATCTCAAAATAAATTTTTTTTGCTAATGAAACATTTTTTTNTGTTACNACNAGCCACCTTGGACTTTTTGGAACAGTNTTTAACCCTATAAGATATATAAATGCCGGTAGTGCCTCAACTCCCATCATCCATCTCCAAGGTTGTTCACCAAAACCCTGAAAAACATAGTTTGATGTATATGCAATTAATATTCCAAATACTAAATTAAATTGATACAGGATTACTAATCTTCCTCTTTTTTCGGTTGGAGCAATTTCTGAAATATATGTTGGTGCTGCAATTGTTGATAANCCAACTCCAACTCCTCCAACAAATCTAAAAAATGAAAACATATATGGATCATTTGCAAAGGCTGAACCTAAAGCTGACACTAAATAGAGTATACCAATAAAAACGAGTGTGTTTTTCCTTCCCCATTTATCGCAAGGATAACTTGCAACAAGAGCACCTAGAACGGTTCCCCACAGGGCCATTGACATAACAATTGATCCGTGAAAAATATCTGAAGTATTCCAAATTTCTTGAAGTTCTTGGTCGGCTCCCGAGATTACAACAGTNTCAAATCCAAANAAAAATCCAGCTAACGCTGAAATAATTGAAATTTTATAAATTTTAGACATTAAAATTTTTCAATCTAGGGTTAATGATTTTAAACCAAAGAGGAGGAAATAANGCTATCAGAATAGATGTAGGGTAACCATAGGGTAGTTGTGGACTTGATTGTTTATTTTCCAGGACTTGATATTTTTTAGAAGACTTNTAATGATGGTCACTNTGTCTTGTTAATTCGTAGAGAACAATTCTGCCTATAATATGATTGGAATTCCAAGAGTGGTGTGGTTGAACTCTCTCATATCTTCCAGTAGGAAGTTTTTTTCTGACAAGCCCATAATGTTCAATGTAATTTATAGTTTCTAGAAATAAAAATGATATTATACCACAAATAATTGCATAGATAAGNCCNTGAAGTCCAAAAAAACTATATACTAAAAATAAGTAGCCAAATTGAATTAGATGGTACCATATCATATCATTACTAATTGAAAGGAAACCTTTATTTGATCTATCTAAAATATCTTTTTGAATATTCCAGGCATTTAGGTATTGGTTAAATACAGATGTGATCCAAAAACTATATACAGTTTGGTTGTGTTTTGAAGTTGCAGGATCCTCTGGGGTTGCAACATTTTTATGATGTCCANAATTGTGCTCTAGATAAAAATGCATNTAAAGACAAGGAATTAACAATAGTTTTGATAGTGTACGCTCAAAAATTGATTTACGATGTCCTAATTCATGAGCAACATTTATGGCNTTTGTAGCAAGGAGAATNCCTAGTGAAAGAGTTATTCCAATTATTTCATACNTCATTAGTGAATTATTTGATAAAATATAGATTCCTGAAAAAAGTATAATAAAAACTAATGGAATATTTCCGTAAAGTAAATAATCAAAAATTTTATTAGTTAATTTATTTTCTATTTGTTTTTCACTATAGNTGGAGTTAAAATCTTTATCCTTTAGGATGATCTCTAATAGAGGAATGAAGACAAATGTATAGATAGGCGTTATAAAAGTCATTATACCATCAGAAAATATTGAAAAAAGAGTAGCTAATGGGACTGTGTAGGCAAATAGATATTTTAAATCATCAAGCATTTGTTCGANTAATANTTAAACAAATTTAGTCTAAAATAAATAATTTAATTAAAAAGAGATTAGTTATTATATTTAGAATCAATTAAATATTATTTACATAATCAAAAGATACATTGAAATAAATCGTTTTATTTACCAATTTTNAATGAAAAAATTANTTTTTTTTATATTATCTTTTNTCTCAAATTTTCTTTTATCTCAACATGAAGTTGAAATAGTNGTTCTGGGAACATTACAAGATGGTGGATTGCCTCACATTAATTGCAGNAGGGTATGTTGTTTGAATAAGTTAAAAACAAGTGATTATAAAGTTTCTTCACTGGGTTTAGCGGACTNTATGGATAAAAAATTTTACATTTTTGATGCTACACCAGATTTCCCTAGTCAATTTAATTATATGAAAAATAATTATGGCTTTGATTTAAATGGTATCTTTTTNACNCATGCACATATTGGTCACTATTCTGGAATAATGTTTCTTGGTAAAGAAGCAATGAATTCAAATTCTGTTCCTGTATATGTTATGCCAAGAATGTATGATTTTTTAACAAATAATGGACCATGGTCCCAATTAATTGATCAATCAAATATTGTAGTATCTAAAATTTTCAATGATGAACNACATANAATTTCCAAAGACCTTGTTGTAAGGCCAATAATTGTTCCTCACAGAGATGAATTTTCTGAAACTGTTGGTTTTTTTATTCAAGGACCAAATAAAAAAATTCTTTTTATTCCTGATATTGATAAATGGAGTAAGTGGAAAATTTCTTTAAAAGACATAATAAATGATTTAGACTTATTGTTCATAGATGGAACATTCTATGATAACTCAGAGATAAGTTATAGATCAATTGATNAAATTCCACATCCATTTGTTGTTGAAACAATTGAATACCTTGACTCACTTTCATTATCTGATAAAAATAAAATATATTTTATCCATATGAATCATACTAATCCTCTTTTAGAAAGAAATAATGAAATAACTTANAAGGTTNTGTCAGAGGGTTATAATATTGCAAAAATTGGGCAAACTTTCAANCTTTAATTGTTANTAGATTTATATTTGCAAATCAATAATTTATTATGAAAATCTATGATTAAAACTGATATTTTGATAATTGGCGCTGGTCCAGTGGGTTTATTTGCAGTATTTGAAGCAGGATTGATGAAATTAAGGTGTCATTTAATAGATTCTATTCCAGTTCCTGGTGGACAGTTATCAGAAATTTATCCCAAAAAACCAATCTATGATATTCCCGGCATACCTTCAATTCTNGCTGGTGAGTTAGTNGATGATCTGCTTGAACAGGCAAAGCCATTTAAACCNGGATTTACACTAGGAGAGAGGGCAGAGATTATTTCTAGGTCAAGTGATGGAACTTTTAATGTTANAACAAATAAAGGTACTGAACATAAGGCTAAAATTATTTTTATTGCTGGTGGCCTTGGTTGTTTTGAGCCTAGAAAACCAAAAATTAATAATATCGATTTTTTTGAAAATAATGGGGTAANTTACATAATTAAAGAGCCAAAAGATTATGAGGGTAAAAAAATATTTATTTCAGGAGGTGGTGATTCTGCTTTAGATTGGGTAAATTATTTTGCCGAAAAATCAAACAATGTTGGTTTAATTCATAGGAGTAATAATTTCAGAGCACATAAGGACTCAGTTTCTAAAATGTATAAATTGAGAGACCAAGGTAAAGTTGAATTATATATTAACTCTGAGGTTGTTAAATTAACTGGAGATAATAAATTAAAAACTATCATAATCAAAAATATCGATGGAAATGAAANATCTNTNGATTTAGATANTTGGTTTCCATTGTTTGGATTATCTCCNAAGCTTGGTCCAATTGCAAATTGGAATCTAGNTATTGTAAAAAGTGCAATNNNAGTCGATAATACGCTAGATTATCAAACAAATGTTGAAGGTATTTATGCTATAGGTGATATAAATACTTATCCTGGAAAATTAAAACTTATACTATGCGGTTTTCACGAGGCTACATTAGCTGTCCAATCAGCCTACAAAAAAATATTTCCAGATAAAAAAGTAATATTAAAATATACAACTGTTCAAGGCGTTCAAGGATTTGATTAATTTAATNTTGTATTTTATTATTTTTGATTACTTTTATTTAATTGCAAATCAAAATTAATAAACTAAAAAAAATGAAAAAATTATTATTTATTTTATTACTTCCTTTATTCAGCTCTGCACAAATTCTTGTNATGGATGTTGTTCAAATCAAAAAAGGAAAAGCTATGGATTATGAATCTGTTGAGGCATTCATTTCCCCAGTTCAAAAACAAGCCATAGAGGATGGAAAAAAAATGGGATGGTATGTTTTTAAAAATGTTGGGGGTGGTGATTTATCTGAAATAGAAGATAAGGGAATTGGAGATTATCTTATTATTAATGTATATAAAGATTTAGATCAAATGAAATCAGANAATTGGGATGAATATTTATCCATTGCTAAAATGGTTTACAAAGGAAAAATGTCATCTAAAAGTGTAGAGAGGAAAATATCTAATATTGGATTGCCAAGAAAGGATACAAGAAGTTATACACTCGAAAATCTTTATTTTACTAAACCAAACCCTCCAGTTATTGGAAATTTATATACAGTCTCTCCTGTAGAACAATTAGNAGATGATTATGAAAAATTTGAACTAGAATTTTTCAAACCAATTTTTGAAAAAAATATTCTTGCTGGCAACCATGCAGCCTGGAACTTTAATAAAGTAATCAATAGTACCGATAATGCTTACAAAAATATAACTCATATTATTTTTAATCAATCTGTTAAAGGAGCAAATATTGATGTTCCATCAGATTTTATCAGTACACAGGTTCAAAAAATTGGAANTGCCTCAAGAAAAATATATGATTCNGCTACCATTCAATTAGTATTTATGCAAAACTAAACTCGAAATAGACAAAAGGATAAAAACCCTTTATTAAGGGTTTTTTTTTGCAATTTTCACAATATCTTTCATTTTATTTAAAGACGGTCTTCTTATAATTTGTTTAGAGAACTCATTTTCTAATGTTTTTGTTATTGAAGTATCAAATTTTTCTTCTTCAGTTGCAGACAAATGAATTGACTCAAAACCTTTTTCTTTGAATATTGATGCTGAATGATTATTTATTCCTCCCCCAGGTTGAATTATAATTTTTGNATTATAATTTTTCCAACTAATTAGATTTTGAATTCCGTTGATTGCTTTATTTGATTTGCCAGATGATAAAATTCTATTTATTCCAATTTCAGATAATAAATCAATTGCTTTTTTTGANTCTACTATGCTATCAAATGCCCTATGAAAAGTTATTTCTAAACCCTTAGANACTTTAATTATTTTATCCAATTGAGTAACGTTAACNTTNAAATCTTTAGTTAAAACNCCTATAACAACTCCTTTTACGCCATTTTCTTTAGCATTTCTTATGTCATTAATTATTGTATTNAATTCGTGATTATTATAAATAAAATGTCCTTCTCTTGGTCTTATAAGACAATGAATAGGTATTTTAGATAACCTAACTGCTTCTTTAATTAATTCATTTGATGGNGTAATACCCCCTACACTAAAACATGAACAAAGCTCAATTGAGTCAGCACCAGCATTATTTGCTAATAGAACTGATTCAATTGAATCTGAGCATATTTCAATTTTCATGGATAGATTTTTATTTTATTTAGATAANATATAAATAAATTTTTTTTTATAANTTATGCTANAAAATTGTTAGTAAAATATTAATTTTTTATAATTTTAAAATAAAACTAAACAAAATTTCTAACTAACGTAATAATGAAATACAGAAGCAAATGTGCTTTAGCTGGTTNCTTGGACCGTATTGGTGATAAGTGGTCTTTACTAATTATAAGGGATATGATCTTCTTTAGAAAGAAGACGTTCAATGATTTTCTTACNAGTAGTGAGGGTATTGCATCTAATATATTAACAAATAGGNTAAAGAGTCTGGTAAAAGACGGATATATTAATTTTAAAATTAATCCATCAAACAAAAAAGTTAAATGGTATTATTTGACAGATATGGGTATTAGTACCNTACCTATNATTAAGGAAATGATGAAATGGTCAATAAAAAATGATCAATTTGATTACAGCGAAATGTCATTAAAAATTGTAAAAAAGTTTAATGATGATTCCAATGANGTTNTCCAAAATGAAATTTCATCCTCTTATGCAGAAACAAGAAATGAAATTCTAGCTAATTCCATATAAAATCATCTATTTAAATATTTAATTGAATTTATTCTTTTAGATTTACTTGTTGTTAATTTTTAATTTAATGATAGATGATAGGTAGTACCATTTTCTGGTTTAGAAGAGATTTGAGGTTTGATGATAATTATGGTCTATATGAAGCATTAAAATCATCTAAAAGTGTTATTCCTGTTTTTATTTTTGATATAAATATAATAGATGAGCTTGACGAGTATGACCCNCGAATAACACTTATTTTTGATAGATTAGTTTATCTAAACAANAAAATAAAAAAATTAAATAGTAAAATATTATTTTTTCACGGAAANCCNATTGACATTTTTAAAGATTTAATTAAAAAANATTCTGTTAAAAGGATTGTTTANAATCATGACTATGAACCATATGCAATTGAAAGAGATTNAAAAGTTTTCGAGTTTTTTAAATCAAATAATATCGGTGTAGAATCATATAAAGATCAGGTAATTTTTGAAAAAAGTGATATTGTTAAAGACGATGGATTACCATANAAAGTTTATACACCTTATTCAAAAAAATGGATTGAGAAATACAATAGCCAAGAAAATAAATNTTATCCTTCNGAGAAATTCTTAAAAAATTTTAAATCCCCAATACATGCAACTAATTTAAAGCTTGAAGATATTGGTTTTTCAAGATCAAAAATTAAAATTCCAAAAAATAAATTGACTTCAATTTTGATAAGTGAATATGAAATGACAAGGAATTATCCTTACCTGGATAATACTAGTAGAGTAGGGGCATATCTGAGATTTGGNCTAATTAGTATTAGAAAATTAGTTAACAATGCAAACCAAGAGAAAAANAAGACATATTTAAAGGAATTAATATGGAGAGAGTTTTTTATGCANATTTTGTGGCATTTCCCAAATACTTTGACTGAAAGTTTCAAGTCTAAATATGATAAGATTAACTGGAGAAATAATAAAGCAGAGTTTGAAAAGTGGTGCAATGGATTAACAGGGTATCCGATTATAGATGCTGGAATGAGGGAGCTTAATCAGACAGGTTTTATGCATAACAGATTAAGAATGATAACAGGAAGTTTTTTATGTAAACATCTTTTAATTGATTGGAGGTGGGGAGAAGCATATTTTGCAAAAAAATTATTGGACTATGAACAATCAAGCAATATTGGAAATTGGCAGTGGGTCTCGGGTTGTGGTGTCGATGCAGCTCCTTATTTTAGAATATTTAATCCATATGAGCAAATTAAAAAATTCGATAAAGAATTTAAATATATTAAAAAGTGGGTTCCTGAGTTTGCGGATTCTAATAATTACTGTTCTCCTGTAGTAGATCATAAATTTGCTCGGGAGAGATGTTTAATTGAATATAAAAAAGCACTTCAGTAAATATATTATATGGAAAGTTTTGATAAAAATAATCCAAATAAAGCGGAAGTTTCTTGGTTTGCTCCATTGTGTAATGGTGATGACGAATTTATTGGATTTCATGATTTAAACTACAAGAGTAATTGGAAAAACACATCGGATATTGTTAAAAAGGCAGATATATTGGGTTATAGTAATATACTTTGCCCATCCTCATATCAGGTTGGTCAAGATACAATGACATTCACCTCAGCTATTGCTCCATTAACTAAAAACATCAATCTCCTAACCGCAATTAGATGTGGTGAAGTTCATCCACCAATGTTAGGGAGAGCAATAGCTACTCTTGATCATATTTTGGAAGGTAGATTGACTTTAAATATTATTTCATCTGATTTACCAGGAACATCTTTGTCATCAGAATTGCGTTATAAAAGATCTGATGAAGTAATACAAATTTTAAAGCAGGGATGGACAAAGGAATTTATAAATTTTAAAGGTGAATTTTATTCAATTGAGCTTCCATCTGATCCAGTAAAAACTTTTCAACATAACGGGGGGCCATTACTTTATTTTGGAGGATACTCTCCTTATGGCACAGATTTGTGTGCAAAACATTGTGATGTTTATCTTATGTGGCCTGATACTATTAATAATTTACGTACACAAATAGAAAACTTGAAAGTAAAAGCAAATAAGTATAATCGATCTCTGGAGTTTGGTCTTCGTATTCACGTAATTGTTAGGGAATCTGAATCCCAAGCAAGAGCATATGCAAAAAAAATTATTTCCAAGATTGATATAAAAAGTGGTGATGAAATCAGAAATAGAGCACTTGATTCAAAATCACTCGGTGTTTCTCTCCAAAGTAATTTAAGATACAATGCTGATGATGAATATTTTGTGGAGGATAATTTATGGACAGGTATCGGTATTGCTAGATCAGGTTGTGGAGCTGCAATAGTTGGTGATCCTGATCAGGTTTATAGTAAACTTAAAGAGTATATGAAGATCGGAATCAAATCATTTATTTTATCTGGATATCCTCATAATAAAGAGATTGATTATTTTGCTAAATATGTTCTACCAAGGATCGATAATATTTCTCTGCCTCAGATACTTAGGAGGAAACCAAAAAATTTCCCAACATCTCCACTTGGATTAGGTAAAAGAAATTAATGATTGATTTAATAATTGTCGTAGGTTATTTTTTGCTAATATTTATTATTGCAATAAAGGGAAATATATATAAAAATTTAACAAGCGAAGAATATTTCTTGAGTGGAAGAAATCTGAGATGGCCCTCAATTGCCTTGTCAACGATTGCTACAAATGTTCAAGGATATCAATTTCTAGGCATGATGGGTTCAGCATATTTATATGGATTGGCACAAGCAAGTTTAGAGATCAATGCAGTTCAAGGAATATTGTTAGCTACATTTTTTTTTATTCCAATTTTTTTAAAAAATAAAATCACAACAATATCTGAGTTTATTAAGATAAGATTAGGAAAGAATCTTGCTCTTTGTTATTCTTTATTTAATATTATTTTATTTTCTACAATTACTCTTGGAGCAGCACTATTTTGGGGAGCTTATGCAGCTGATGTTGTTTTTGGTGACTTACTTATTTTTATTAGTAATGAAAGAACCTCAAGAATAGCTACTCTGATTATGGTGTTAGGTGTTTTTTCTGCTATTTATACTCATTTTGGGGGTCTTAGTGCTGTTGTAAAAACAGATGTTATTCAATTTATTGTTCTAATAGCAGGAGGAATAATTGTTTTATTTGTTTCAATCCATCACTTAGGTGGATGGAGTGAATTATATCTTCAATCCCCAGAAAAAATGAAGTTACATTTGCCTGCTAGTCACGATACATTACCCTGGACACATATGTTTGGATTGTTTTTCTTGAATATAAATTATTGGTGTGCAAATCAAACAATTATGCAAAGATCAATAGCCGCAAAAAATTTAAAACATGCTCAAACAGGATTATTAGTTGGTGGACTTTTAAAATACTTCATGGCAATTATTATTATCATACCTGGGATTGCTCTATTCAATATACTTGATAAACCTCTTTCTGATCCTGATATGGCATTTCCATATCTAGTAAATAACTACCTACCTGCTGGTTTAAAGGGGGTTATTCTATGTTCACTTTTTGCTTCATTAATGAGTACTGTTGATTCTACTTTTAATTCAATAGCAACTTTGTGGTCGACTGATATATATTCAGTTTATATTAATAAAAATTCTAGTGATTATGAAAAAATCCAATCAGGTAGAAAAGCAATTTTCGTAAGCTTAATTTCTGCATTAACAATGGGTCTTGTTCTTTTATATATAAAATTTGACAATCCATCACTTGCATTCACTCATAAATTGAACGAAATTAGGTATTACATTAATTGTGGAATTGTAGTATTAATATGCTCTGCATTAATATTAATTAGGCCAAAATTGAAGCCGGTTTTTATTGGATTTATTTTAACATTGCCAATGAATATTTTAATACAATTTTATTTTCCAGAAATAAACTACTTTTTAAGAGCTTTTTTTTCTGTAGTAACCGGACTTAGTATTTCTTTTGTTTTTAATTTGGAAAGTCTCACCTCATTAAATAAATTAATCATTTTTGGATCAAAAAATATTAGAAATTTTGGTGTAATTATGCTAATTAGTTTAATAATTATCCATATTATATTTCACTAAAATTTATATTGAATGGTAAAATAAAAGGTTCTTGGTGCTGAGGGAATTAACCCTGGTCCAGGATAACCCGTTGCTCTTCTTGAGAAATAACTTTTATTCAGTAAATTATTGAATCCCGATTCAATTTTGAATCTATTTAATCCATAAGAAATAGAAAGATCAAATATGTCATAAGCTGGAATCATTCCAATTACTCCACTTAAATTACTTTTTACGGCATTTGATGAATCGGTAAACTGATCAGAAAGGTATGTGTATTGAAAATTAATCATAAAATTCTTGTAACCATATTTGCTTCCTGTTTTTAAATTTAATTTTGGAACATATTCAACCATGTTTCCAGTAACTCCTGGTTCTTCTGANNNNGTATATTTAGAATTTATTGATGATAAATTNANNAANTAATTNAANCTATGATTTATGNNNTTTTNAAATAATANTTTTNCTANGTTNAANTCAATTAATGNTTCNATTCCAAGTATTCTTGCATTTCCNACNTTTCCTCTTTCAGTTTTAACACTACCATCNTGAAATGCCCTCTGAACAAAACCNATNCTNTTNTTATAGGACAANANAAAAGAACTTATATCAAATGATATATANTTTTTTAANANNCCCCTAAATCCNATATCNAANGTATAACCTGTTTCATCAGATATNTTTGGGTTTATNGAGAATGCAGGATTAAAAATACTTATATCAGCAAAAGTTACAGAACGATAGTTTTCAGATACGTTTAAATAAAACTCTTGACCATTTATTAACTTATAACTTGCTCCTAATCCTAAAAGAATAAAATTTCTTTTTCTAACCTCATTATTATCAATTGTTTCATCAAATATTACATTCCCTGCTGCATCTCTGTTTGTTTTTTTGTAACTACCCTGGCTTTCAGTCTTAATGTACTCATNTCTTATACCAGGAGTTAGTGATAGTTTTTGATTTATAAAGAAAATATTTTCTGCAAATAAAGCAAAGTTTTTATTTGGATATATGTAATTTGATTGGAAATTGTAAAATGGAAATTCTGTTGTTCTTAACTCAAAGTCTGCATCAGATCCATTTGACCCAGGTCCTTGGATTGATGAAGTATTTGAATTGTAATATTTTGTTCCAATTACCCATGTTGCGTCTTTATTTATGATTTTATAGTTATTTAGTAGTCGGACCTCAATTCCATAGTTATTAAAATCGCCCTTTATTAGATCTCTTTCTTCAAATGAGTCTATCTGACTTACTCTATTGGTTCTAAAACCAAGAGCGTTNCTTTTTGCATTTAAACCAAAAAAGTTTGCTGATAAAATAGAGTTTTTTGAAAAATTATGTTTGAATTGTAGACTGTATAAAAACCAATCAATTTCAAACCAATTTCTTGATCTGTTACTCTGGTATGGATTTTCATTAAACATATCGTCAGTTAGTCCACCTCCTTGTTTAGCTAAGTAATTTAAATAAGTTATTTCACCACTAATAATAGATTTTTCATTTATTTGATATTCATTTAATAGGTACAAGTTGAATGAATTAAATTCTGAGTTTTTTCTAAATCCATTTCCAGATTTATAATTAAAAAATGCATAGGTCTTATTTTTATTATTATTCAAGCTAAGGCTTGTAAAATTTGTGTAAAGCCCATAGGAACCAAGGGTGTTTCGTGTAATTATTTCAAATGGTTTGTATTTATTTGGTTTTTTTAAAATAAAATTAACTAATCCACCAAATTGTGTTCCATATTGTAAAGACGCAGCTCCTCGCAATATTTGAATTTCCTCAACAGCCTCAGCCGGAGGACTATAATAACTCTCAGGATAGCCCAAAACATCGGCACTAATGTCATATCCATTTTGACGTGTATTAAAATTTGAAGTTCTGTTTGGATCAAGTCCTCTTCCTCCAATATTTAATTGTAATCCCGCATCATCATTTTGAAAAATATTTAAACCTACTACTTGACTATAAATTTGTCTTGCGTTATTTGTAGCTAAATTTGCCATTGATTCGTTTAAACTTATTACTTCTGATTTTTTTCCCGAGTAAATCGATGTTCCCTCAAAATCTTTTAATCTTCTTAGTTCGAATACCCTTTTTTTTCTGGCATTCACAACAACTTCAGTTAGTTTTTGAGTTCGTGATGGTAAAGTGATTATAATTTCCCTCGTCGAAGATGAATCAATAACTTTTTCAACGACAGGATAGTTAATTGAAATTAAAATGAGCTTTAATGGATAGTTATTTTCAGTAATTATTTCAAATGGTTCGCCTAATATTGCTGTTTTTATTAAACCACTCTCTTCGGTATATATTTCAATAGGCTCATTGATAAATTCATTATCCGCGCTATTTATTGTTATTTTGACTGAATATTGACAATGAACGGTGTCAAGGTTAAACAGAAATATTAAAAATATTATTTTAAAAACCCTTGATTTCATCACTAAATGGTATTATCCAGCTTTTATGTTTAAAAGACTCCTTTATTCCGTATAAATTAACGCTTGGGTCAATGAACCTTTCACTTGATCTGCCATTAAGGGCAACATAACTATCAACAAAAACCTGTACATTTTGGTGTCCTTGACTAGTAAAATGATCTCCAAGATAATGTGCGTATTCTAATATAAAGTCTGGCTGAAAGCTCATTTGTTTTTCTTGATATGAAGTAAGAAAATCATCATTTTGAACATAAAAATATTTTTTGGATATACTGTCTACTATTTTGAAGTTAGAATATCCTCTTTTTTCAATAAGCATAACTCGCCAAGAAAACCTGTAGCCTTGTTCATTCCAAAACAACTCACCTGGATAAAATATATGTCTTAATGGAATTGTTAATTGGAGTAGGAAAAAAACAAATACAATTAAAAGATTAGCTCTACTTATTAAAGGGCTCTTAAAGTAAGTCTCATTCTTTTTCTTATTTTGCTCTTTGAATAATATATTTGAAAAATATGTTGTTACACTTTTATAAATATTTAAAATTTTGTGTTGTGTTCTGTTATCAAAAAATATCAAAGAACCTACTATCATAATGTATGGAAACATACCAATTGGAAACAGAACAGCAGTAAACAAATGAAAAAAAACAACCAATATAAATCCAATAATTCGCGTTCTATTATATATTAATAAAAAAGGTATCAATAAATCATAGAACATTCCTCCCCAACTCATAAAGTAATGTACCCATTGTTTTTGCATTAAGTTTTCTCCGATAACCGGTAAATCATATTTTGATGGAAGCCAAATTGAAAGGGGCATTGCTTCCAGAAGCCAATCTGAGTTTATTTTTGCTAAACCAGCATAAAAGTATACAATACAAATAAAAAACTTAATACTGTCAATAGTCCATTTTGGTACTTGATGGAATTTTTTTCCAAATTTAGAGTCAATAGAATAAATCGCATTTAATGGTAAAAAACACATTAAAAAACTTATTGAGCTAATAAAATAATAGTGATTCAAATAAGTAGTTTTATCCATCAGTTCTATATAGGTAAATGAAAGGAAGAAAACAATGATTGAATATTTATATTTATAACCTATGGCTATAAATACAGATGCCAGGGAACATATTATAAAAATTAAATAGGTGTAATCACCTAAAACTTTAACCCAGCTAAATCCAAAATATGAAAAATGAAAACTTGGATCTATATATAAAGTTTTAATCCATCCCTTATACCAGAACCTTATGATACTAATAAACATCAATAAACCAAAAGAGATTCTAAAAACAGCTAGAGGTGCTGCATCAACATATCTGGTTTTTAAATAATTTCTGATAAAATGGAATATCAAAATTTTATTTTAATTAAAAAATATAAGTACTAAAAATATCTCTAATCACCATCTGCATCCACGTAGTCAACATTAATGTTTAATGCCTGTAACATATCAACTTTCATCAAAACAACTGCGGCTTGAATTTTATCATATACTTCGAGCATCTTTAATTTATTCTCATCAAGTTGTAAAGTGAAATCATCATTTAATTCAACTAGACCTGTTTTTGATAATTCAAATTGATCGGTTATTAAGTCTCCTAAAGGTGAATCGTTTTTTTTAGTCTCTAAAAACTCTACATAATCTTTAAAACTTAGACCCGATTCAGAAGTGTTATTATCAAATGAAACTCCATTAAAAAAATTAGTAATTGCATCTATTGCATCAATTGCTAAGGTTTTGGAAACAGATTTTTTGAAAAATGCCTCAACACGGTCAGGTAGTGTGCCTCCTGAAAAAACTCCTGCTGGAATCCCTATTTTATTTGCTCTAAATCTTTTTTCATAGTAATAGATAAAATCGTTTGTCATCATATTGATACTAGATGTAGCAGTATTTTCAGTTGATGATACAAAGGTGTCTCTGTATGAATTTTCCCAATCATTAATTACAATATTTGTTAGTTCTAGCATTTGATTTGAGACAAGTTTGAGATATTTTAAGTGATTATTGATCTCAAATGAGTTATCAACAGCGAGGTATATGTCTAAAATATCGCTTTCACTTGATGCAATACCATGAAGAAGGTAGTCTAGAGCTGGAAAACCTTGTGAGCTGAAATTATTTGGATTTGAGATATCATCAACTCTATTTGAGATATTTAAGTCAGTTCTCTCAGTATTAACAGGGTAAATATTCATTCGAGGTGAAAAATTGATTTCTTCTGCTTTACCAATATCAAACATCTCTATATATTGCCAGGATTTATATGCTATTAACCAATTATCTTTAATAAGTTTAAAGTTTTCTTCATTTACACTAGATACGAAGTTTTCAATTGAATTGTTTAAAGATTCNAAATCTTCTTTGAATTTTTTNTGNGCNGGAATNATAATTTGATCTGCCCAAAANACAAGCATTGCGCTTCNATCAAATGTTGGATCNGGAGTAGTTGAAGAGGAACCNGATGTATTTGTGTTTGTNGGGGTNGTGGNNGNTGNGGNNGTTGTTTGGTTTTGNGTANCTTCTTGATACACGCTTGAGTCATCAGACCCTTTAGAACATGATAAAATTACCACCATAAGTGCATATAAGAATATTTTATTTTTCATAAAAAAAAATTTTTTATAAATTTTAATTAGTCTAAATAAATGATGACAAATATAATATCTGAGGTTTTTTTTTCAAAACTATGTTGATATTTTATTTGCCATCATTTCAATTAACAAAGAAAGATAACGTGTATGCTTATTATCAATTTATATATTAAAGACCAGTAGCAGCTTTAACTTTTGCAGCTATTGTATCTAGTTCAGCCTCAGTTCTGTCCCAAAATCCATTTCCAGCTTCCAGTTCAGCAAGCATAGCATTAACTTCATCATAGCTCATGTAAGGATTACCATCAGCATCCTGGGTATATTGAAGACTAAATATCAATCCATATCCTTCGGATAAAGCATGCAGATAGGAAGCCATTTCACCAGCAGCAAGTTTGTCAGCAGCTGAGCTGAGATAATATTCAGCTCTGTCCCCAACAACTTTAGATAACTCTACTTTTACAATTTTTGCCTGTTCGTCTCGAAGTGTATAGTTTTTTGTAACTATTGCAGCTCTTCCGAGAATAAATGCATCATAAATAGTTTTTGAAATACCTGGGATAACACCCTCAACTTTCTTCAAGTAATAGTTTAATAGTGATCCTTTTCCAGTTTCAGGAGCGAATTGATTATCCTGACCATAAAGGTATCCAAACCCCTCATCCCAAAAATGTTCCATTTTAGTTACATTTAATTCACCAGCAGCGTTATCATCTGTTCCTGCGTATCCATAAACACCCGCATCATTGTCTTCTTTAACAGGATCTAGCTTGGAGTTTGAAAGGTATCCACCTTCTCCAATGATTTGATCTAAATTAAATGCTCCAATAAGTCCTTTACTAAAAATTTGATTCATTTCAAGTCCTTTTGCATTTGCTTTAAGATTTGTTCTAGATCCACTTGCATCTGAAACCAATCCGGCAACTCCAGCAGCACCATCGGTTGATGCGTTAACAGCAGGGATTACGTTGTCAACGAATTCTTTAATCCATCCATCAAATTTAGCTTTATTAACGGCGGTGTTGGGTGATTTAGCACCTGTTTTGTTACCAACTTTTTTGCCAGTCCCATTCAATGTTGCATCCGAAAAACCTTCACCATTATCAAACATATCTAAAATTCCTGCCTCTGTTGAGGAGACGTCATTCATGGCACTTTTCAATGCATCAGCTTGACCTAGTCTAGTGGTTTGACCAGTGTAAAAAACAGTAGATTTTCCATTTCTCGTAAAAGAATACTCCGGAGGTGGAAAATTAACAGTTACTGTATCAACAACTGTTACAGTTGGACCAGGTACTGTTACTGTAACTGTATCTCCAGGAACATCTTGGAATACAGTTTTAACAACTTCTTCTTTAGTACAACCAACAAGAAGAATTGTAATTGCAAATAAACTTAGAAATTTTTTCATTTTCATTATTTTTAATTAATCTAAATAAATATTCGNCAAATATAANATGCGAATTNATAAATACAAAATTTATTTAGAATTATTCTTAATAATGAAAAATAAAATAATATTTATTTGNTATTTCTTTCTTTTCTTNCTTTGATAAAGCTTTGGATAAATGATANAAGGGCTAGAGCAGATGTAATAAGCATTATAACCACTCTGACAATTCCCATTGAATTATCTCTTTCAATTGAACCTTTCAGTGGCATTATGAGCCCCAGTAGTACAACTAAGGTAAGTAAAACNGCAACATGAGCAATTATTTTATTTTCTTTTTTTACTCCACTATTAATTAATAACAGTATTACACCAATAATTACAGGAATTAATGCGGTGATCGCTTTTGAATCAGAATCTATATATCCCCATGTACCCATAGATATAAGGGTGATTGCATTCACTAGGCTTGTTGTATGTGCTTTCATAAATGTTTTATTTACAAATTAAAATTAATAAAAAGTATTGGAAAAATCATTTAATCAAATAAAATTGATTTTGTGTTATCAGAATAGACCCTATCAATTAAAATATGTCTTGGATCTATTGCAGCCTTCAATGGAACACTATCCGTTATAAAACTAAAATTCATTATTGAGTCAGTTATTTTTACTCTTTTTTGGTAAACTAAATTTTCTTCTTCCTCATCTGAAAAAATTCCAATGTCAATCCACTCATTAAGACTTACCTTACTTTCATTTCCAATTGAATCTGATTTAATCTTTGAAACTTCAACTTCAAGATCAATTTCATATTTACCATTGTCTAATTTTTTGGCTACTGCATTTTTTAATCTGTTGTCATACAAAGTAATTTCTTTGAACCAATCATCAATCAGATACTTGAGTGAATCAGGTATTTTTGGTTCTAAAATTTCTAGGAAATTCAATGAGGTAGGATATGGGGTTTTATATTTATATTTATCTAAAAATTCTCTTAATGCATTGTTTACTTTATCCTCACCTATGTAATCCTGAAGTGCATATAAAATGACACTACCTTTTCCATAATGAATATATTGTTGGTTTTCAACTTTATAAAGAGGAAGTTCTTTTTCTAATTCCAAGGACCTACCTCTTAAATATCTATCATGATCATACTTTANAAATTCTCTCATTTTCATTGGATTTTTTACTCTTTTTTTCATTGTCATTAATGCAGAGTACTCGGAAAAAGATTCACTTAATAATGTTGCCCCTTGCATGTTAGCACCAATAACCTGGTGCGCCCACCACTGATGTGCCATTTCATGAGCAATTACTGCTTCTATNACATTATTTTCTTCCTCGTCCTCTAAATCAATTATAAATCCNAATGATTCAGAGTATGGCATAGTTCCTGGGAAAGCTTGGGCAAATGTNGAAAACCTAGGAAATTCAATTATTCTTGCCTGCTTGTGATAATAAGGGCCAAAGTTTTCTGTATAATATANTAAAGAGTTTTCCACTGCATCTAACATCATTTTGATATTAACAGAATGTTTGCTATCGTAATAAATTTCAATATCGACATCTTTCCATTTTCTCTTTGCAACCTTATAANTAGCAGAAATAAATGAATAAAAATTTAGCGAGGGGTGATCAATTTTATATTTAAAATAGTTTCTATTATTTTCTTTCCACTCCTTGATAAGTGTTCCAGGTGCAATTGCTGTTTGATCGGAACTAGTGGATATAGTTGTTTCAACATTTATAAAGTCAGAAAACCCTCTTGAACCATAGTTTTCGTAACAATTTAAATTACANTTAATTTCCAATTCAGGCATTCTGTCTTTTAGTGGAAGACCTAGTTTTTTTCTTTTATTTTTATCGTTAATTTCCTTGTTTGAATCATATCCAATCCTGGGAAGAATCTCTTCATTATTTAAAAAAGATCCATTTTTTACTATACTTGTAGTTTCACCTCCATTTGAGAACCCTTTTGTTTCATATGTGTTTTCTATTTTTAAAATTAATGTGTCTCCAGGTAGCATAGGAGGATCAATACCATAAAAATGAACTCCATTTATTTCATCTTTACTGATAATGGATGCATTTGGAAAATCAAAATTAAGATCCCATTGTTTATTTGTATTTAGTAATATACTATCAATTGCTATTTTGTTTTCATTAACAAGTGTTAAATATNCCAANACATCTGCCTTTTTTATTTTTGGGAAAAGATTAATATTATACTCTGCGTTTTTAATTTTAGGAAATGGTAAATCTTTATATTTTTTATATTTTTTTTCATAAGAAACAGCTGTTTTTTCTGATTCATCACTTGATTTGTAAGGATTTAAAACTTGTGTATTATAAAAAACAAATGATGCGGTAAGAATAAATAAAAAACCGACTATTGATACAATAATCAAGTATGATTTACCTGTATTAACATTAATGCCTCTTAGTCTCTCTTTAAGAGACTTTTTTGACCCTCTGTTCCATACTGTTGCAGATAACATGAGAAATAATAAACCAAATAAAACCCAATATAAACTAAACCAAAAAACTCCTTTATTACTAGGTCCGAAGCCATTTAAATCTGAATATATCATATATGGTGAGGATCCTATTGACAACATATTTGAGTTGACATCAAGAATCAAAAGAATAATATCTATCAGCAACAAAACTATAATAGAAATCATATATGCAAGGTATTTATGGTTAACGATTACTTGTATTGCAACTAAAGTTGTACACATCGTTAAATAAACGGGAAATAAATTATATAAATAGTCTAAAAAATACAAGGATAAGTCAATTTCCGTATATCCCATTATCAGCTGATAGACAACAGCTATAATTACTAGAATAAAATGAAGTACGATAGATAAGGAAAATAGAGATAGTGTTTTAGAAAAAAGTGGAATTAATGTTGAATGAGCAGTGGAATCAATTACTTCATTTAATTGAACATCTCTATCTCTCCAGACTAATTCACCACTAAAAAAAACTAAGATTATTATAATAAAAAGACCGGAAGACCCACTTATTTGATCCACCATAAAATATGTTAANGGATAAGATTTCAAGCCGAGATATTCATATCCAGTGACAAGACTGGCAATTAGCTGAATAATACTGAATACAAACAGGATTTTGAATGTAACGTGTTTGTANATACTTATCATGTTAATTTTAAAAAAACTTTTAAAATCAGATAAATTTGAATTATTAATTTTTTTTATATGTGGTCTTTCGGAAGTTATAAAAGATGAACTTATAACTAAATCCTCATTTATTACATTATTTTTTTTACTATTTTTTGATTTAAAACTGAATCTTTTATATGAAATAAATAAAATAACTGAGGCAATTCCAATCCAGATTAGTCTATTGTATAATAGAAGCCCAATTAAAGAAGGGCTAAGGGTGTTTTTTTCAAGTGGAGTATAATATTTTGAAGTTACATTATATGCTTCAATTCCAAATACATCAACTAAAGCGGCAATTGTTTCATTATCAATATCAGAGGACAGCTGTCCGGCTATTATGTAACCAACAAGAATTAACATTGCTCCAACAAATGATACCATTGTATTTTTAAATTCTTGNGCCAATGAATAGATTATTGTTCCTCCAATAAACATATTGGGTAAAATAAATATGAAGTAGTTATTTATGAAAGTATNNAGGTAAAATGGACCAAACCTATCAGCTTCTATCCACCCCATTAAGGGGGCAATTTTTGAACCAATGATTATTCCAAAAAATACAGCAGTTAACGGAATTGTGGATAGAAATAATGATGCAAAAAACTTGCCTAAATAATATCCAAATTTATCTATAGGAGTAGAATAAATTATGTCTTGAAAATTATTTTTATGATCTCTTAGTGCNGAGTTGTTAAAGAAAGCTGCAGCAAATAGCAAACCATTTAAAGAAAGAATAATTGAATATATAGTTATAATATGTGGAGCATTTCTGTAAACATTTCCAAGAGAACCTCCGATTGTTACATCATTTGTTACATTAGCTGCAAAAACTAATAAGAAAACAATTAGAAAAAACAAATAAGACATCGGTTGCTTTAAANTGTATTTTAATTCCGAAAAGAAGAAGTTTTTAAACATAATTAATATTGTTATCCCTGGATATTAGTGAAAAAAACATCTTCAAGANAGGGTTCAATTTTTTTAAAGGTTTTGTCTGGAAGTTTTTCACTCAGAACATGAATTACTGGTTTACCACCTATTAGTTTATTTGAAATCACGTTATATTTTTCTTTATAGTTCTTTAATTCTGACCTTGCGATTTGTTTCTCATAAACTTTTCCTTTTAGTGAATTAATACCTTCATCAGGAGATCCNTTAAAAACTATTTGTCCATCATTCATTATTGCCATTTGAGTACATAATTCTCTTACATCATCAACAATATGGGTGGACAAAATAACAATTACATTTTCTCCAATATCAGAAATTAAATCGTAGAATCTATTTCTTTCCCCTGGGTCTAACCCTGCTGTAGGTTCATCAACTATTAAAACTTTTGGATTTCCAATTAAAGCTTGTGCAATTCCGATTCTTTGCTTCATTCCTCCAGAAAAACCCTTTACGTTTTTATTTCTTTTATTATATAANTTCACTTTCTGAAGTAAATGACTNACTAAATTTTTTCTTTCTGATTTGTTAGTAATNCCCTTCAGTGTTGCAATATGATCCAGCAATTGTTCTGCTGAAATTCTTGGATAAACTCCGAATTCTTGGGGTAAATATCCNAGATTTTTTCTGAATTCTTTACTATTTTGTAAAACATTAAGCTTATCAAAAAAAATAGATCCTTCATCTGGATCTTGAAGTGTTGCAATCGTCCTCATCATTGAAGATTTTCCAGCTCCATTTGGTCCAAGAAGACCAAACATTCCACTCGAGATCTTGATTGAAATATTATGTAAAGCTTTTACACCATTGGGATAGGTTTTGGAAAGATTTTTTAATTCTAGTATACTCATAATGTAAAATTTGAATCGCAATGTAGTCTTAAAATATGATTCCTTTATATATTTGTATGATATTTTTGAATCATGAAGGTCAAAAAAATCCTATTCTTTATCTTTTTTTTAATTTCTATTAATGCCAGTTCTCAAGAGATTTCTGGCAAGGTATTAGACAGCCTTAACCTAAATCCAATTCAATTTGCAACAATAATTACAAATTTTAACTCTAATACTATTACAAATGAAGATGGATATTTTAAAGTTTTTAAGAACTCACCGTTTACCAAAAATGATTCTATCTACATATCTTCATTAGGTTATTCTACAATCAAATCTTCTATTATAAGTAAATCAAAAATAGATAATTTTATTTTTTTATTATCTCCGAAATCAATTGATTTAGAGGCTGTTACTGTTCAAAATCGAAAGCAATTNACTGTTGGCGAAATATTAAAAAATGTTAAGAATAATGTTGTCNATGTATACGATTACAGTTACAGNAAAAAAAGAATTTTTCGTAGAGTAACGAATATGAGTGAAATATCTGAATTTAAAATAAAAATAAAAAATTCCTCAATTAAAGAGTTTGATCAGATTCTCTTTGATAGTGTTGCTAATTCAATACCTAAAAAAAATAATTCCTATTTCGAAGCTATTTCAGATTTTTATGGNAATCCAGATCCTGAAATTCAAAAAATTAATATTGTTAAATCATTAGAGTTGAGAAATAAAGAGGGAGAAATAACTATTCAAACAATAGAAGAAAAAATTCAACCAATTGTTGATTTAAGAATGAAACCTGATTCATATTTTAAATTTAGATCTGGTATTTTTCCTGTTGACATTGAGGCAGATGGTGTAAATTTCAGATCTATTGATTCAACTAATTCTGATCAATTAAATAAANTAGAACAATCAAAAAAAGAAGACATAAAAGGTTTTAATGAATCTAATAGAAATGTAATCAAGAATTTTACAAATAATTATTTAAAAAAGCGAAAACAATTGGATTTNGAAATTTTTAAAAATCCAAGAAAATTTAAATTTAATCTTTTAGGTATAGGTTATATTGGATATGAGCCAGTTTACATAATCAATTTTTTTCCTGTTTCTTCAAAAGCAAAATATAAGGGAACAATTCATATCCATGCTGATGATTATGCATTAATCCGATATGATTATCAAAACACAAAATTGATTAGAGATTTTAACTTACTAGGTGTTTCTTTTAAGTTAGANAATAATTATGGAACAAGAATTTTCAAAAAAAATAGTAGTGGTAAATATTATCTTTACTATTTCAGTAATTCNTATAAGACCTTTTTTGGATTAGATAGACCACTAAAAATAATTGAAAAAAATAAAAATGTTAGGGGTAGGAGAAAGCAAAATCAACTAAAAATGCAAATAAATTTTAATGNAAGCAATCAAACTAAAATTCAATATATTGTTTTGAGCGACTCTACTTTATCTAAATCTGATTTTAACAATGTTAAGGAAAAGGAAATGGATCTTCCAACCAAGGTCTTAGAATATGATCCTGGTTTTTGGAAGGATTATAATATAATTGAACCTACTCAAATCCTTAAAGATTTTAAAATTGAAAAATAAATTATAGCATGAAGAAATTAAATTATATAACTCGATTTTTTCCATTTTGGGTAATAGTTTTTTCAGCCGTTTCACTCTATAATCCAAATATATTTACCTGGTTTTCAGGAGAAATGATTACATATGGTCTTGCAGGAATTATGCTAGGCATGGGTTTAACTTTAAAAATTGAAGATTTTAAGGAAACCTTAAGNACACCATATTGGATAATAATTGGTCTAATATTGCAATTTACACTTATGCCCTTTTTGGGTTGGTCCTTGGCAAAAATTTTTGATTTACCTACTTTTTTTGCTGTAGGACTTATTTTGGTGTCTTGTTGCCCAGGAGGAACAGCCTCTAACGTNATAGTTTATTTAGCCAANACAAACTTANCTTTATCAGTTGTTATGACTACAGTTTCAACGTTATTAGCAATTATTATNACTCCTGCTTTAACCTCNATATATTCAGGTACCTACNTAGAAGTTAATTCCTTTGGTTTATTTGTTAGCACAATCAAAGTTGTATTAATACCAATCACCATAGGTATTTTATTAAATTTTTTACTACCAAAATCAACAAAACTGATTATTCCATTTGCACCTCCAATGGCTATTATTTTAATATGTTTAATCGTCGCAAGTATTATAGGTCANGGAAAAGATATAATTGTAGATTCTGGAGTAGATTTGTTGATTTCATTAATGATATTACATTTTTTTGGNTTTATTTTTGGTTTTATTTTTTCTTTTTTTATCACAAAAAATANGACNATNTCCAAAACAATATCNATNGAAGTGGGNATGCAAAANTCNGGTCTAGGAGTTGTTTTAGCAAAAGAAAACTTTTTAAACCCATCNACTGCNATTCCNTCTGCAATTTCCAGTTTAATTCATTCAATTTTTGGTAGTATATTTGTAATNCTNTTTAANGAGAAATAAGTAAATATTTNAATANAAATAAACCAAATGAAAACTAAAATTTCACTNGTANTCTTNTTCTTANTCATAATTATTTCATGNNNTNATAGAGATAAAGTTCCTCCAGCAATTGATNCANATNTACTTAGTGAAAAGTTTAGACCNCAGGANGATTTTTATAATTTTGTAAATTCCNAATGGATANAAAATAANNNAATTCCAGATGATAAAACCAGATGGGGAGTTACAGGAGTTTTAAGAGAAAATACCGCAAAAGATTTACTCTCAATTTTAAATGCCAGTGCATCTGATAGGAATCTAAAGGCTGATTCAGATGAAGCAAAAGCTGTTTTGTTGTTTAATTTGATAAAAGATACCATATCTAGAAATCAAATTGGGGTTGATCCTATTAACCCCTTTATTGATAGGATTAATCAAACTTCATCAATTAATGACTTTCAAAAAATTATGGAGGACTTTTTAAATTTGGGACTTGGATCTAAACCATTTATAAGTTTTTCAGTTTTTTCAGATTTAAAAGATAGTAATAAGAATTCTCTCTATTTGTCCTCGGGTCAATTAGGTCTTCAAAGGGATTATTATGTTAATAATGATGATGATTCTAAAAAAATAATCTCTAAATACCAAAAACATATAGCTCGTATGTTTACCCTAGCTGGTTTTAAAAGTCAGGATGCAATTTCTAAATCAATTAATGTTGTGTCAATTGAAAAGCAAATCGCTCAGGAAACCATGGATAAAGTTGAAAGTAGAGATCCTAGAAAAATATATAATCCAAGATCTATTAAGCAATTATCAATGCTATCTAAAAATATAAATTGGATTCAATATTTTAAGAATATGGGAATTGATAATTTAAAGAGTTTGATTATTGATGATTTAGATTATATTAAAAATTTAGATAAAATACTTGAAAACAATCAAGTAGATCACTTGAAAGATTACGTTTTGTGGTGCTTAATTGACGCCTCAGCAAGTATACTTACAACTGAAATGGATCGAGCAAATTGGGATTTTTATAGCAAAACATTAAGGGGTGCAAAAAAGCAAGAGCCTTTTGATCAAAGTTCCATGAGAGTAGTTAATTCTTATCTTCCTGAGCCATTAGGTAAACTATATGTAGCAAAAAAATTTCCTCCAAAAGCTAAAAAACAAATTGTAGAACTAGTGGATAATTTAGTAATTGCTTATAGGAAGAGAATAGAAAAATTAAATTGGATGGATGAATCAACAAAATTAAAAGCTTTTGAAAAATTAGAAAAGATAAAGTATAAAGTTGGTTATCCAGATAAATGGGAAGACTTTTCTAAATTGGATATATCTGGAAATTCAACTAAATCGTATTTTGATGCATTTAGAAAAATTAGAAAGTTTTATCTACAAGATGATTTATCAGATCTTGACAAACCGGTGGATAAATCTGAATGGTTTATGTCTCCCCAAACAGTTAATGCTTATTATAGCCCACTATTTAACGAAATCGGATTTCCAGCAGCTATTTTACAACCTCCATTTTTTAATTACAAAGCCGACGCAGCTGTAAATTATGGAGCAATAGGTGCAGTAATAGGTCATGAAATATCTCATGGTTTTGATGATAGTGGTGCTGACTTTGATGCAAATGGGAATTTAATTAATTGGTGGTCTGAAAATGATCTTCAGGAATTTAATAGTTTAGGAGATATGCTCGCTGAACAATATAGCGCAATTGAAGTTTTACCAGATGTTTTTATTAACGGTAAATTTACTTTAGGAGAAAATATTGGTGATTTAGGTGGAGTTCATGCTGCTTTTGATGCTCTTGAGATACATCATGATAAATATGGTGAACCTGATAAGATTGATGGTTATTCCCCTAAACAGCGATTTTTTATTGCTTATGCAAGATCTTGGAGATCTAACATTAGAGAACAATCTTTAAGAAATCAAATTAAGTCTGATCCACATTCTCCTGGTTACAATAGAGGGAATCAACCTCTAAAAAATATGGATGAATTTTATTCTGCATTTAATGTTAAAGAGGGAGATTCTATGTATCTAGAACCGTCTAAAAGAGTATATATATGGTAAAAAAAGAGTATAAAATATTTTTTTTACTCCTAATATTTGTGCCATATTTTAGTTACTTATCTTGCCCTTTTACCTTCTCGTAAGCCATTTGATTAAAAGTTGTCTCTTTCAAACTCCTCCAGTGTCCATGTTAGCTCTGGATTATCAATAAAGTCTTCTTTTTCTCCAATAGCTCTTGCATGTATATCTAAGTCTGTACCTTGTAAGTTTACAATCCAATAATCAATTTTTTTTATTCTAGATATTCCTTCAACTAATTTCACATCAATATTATGTTCTTTTTTTAAATTATAAGCGAAAAAATAACAGCTTTTCCAACTTTGTTCTTCCTTTGGTTTAAAGTTTTTAAGGAATTCTGATATAATTTTTTCTCTATCCACTCAAGATTATGTTTATAAGTTAATTTTTTACTAGTTTCTTTATTGCAACCCACTGTTTTAACATCTCTCTGTACTCAGCTGCCGGATAACCTAATACTGTAGTTCCCTGAGCTACATCAGATATAACACCTGAACCTGCGCCAACACTAGCGCCTGATCCAATTTTTGTATGTTCTTTTACTGAGGCACTTCCACCTATCATGACACCATCACCCAGAGTAACACTTCCAGCTAAACCGGAATTACCGGCCATTAAGCAATATTTTCCCATTACACTATTATGAGCGATTTGAACTAGATTATCAATTTTACACCCATCTCCAATCACTGTGCTATCAAAGGTAGCTTTATCAACACACGTATTTGCTCCAATTTCTACATTATTTCCAATAACTACATTACCAATATGATGAATTTTCACTAGACCTTTTCCCTCAGGAGAGGGTCTGTATCCAAAACCATCGGCACCGATACTTACATTGTTATGAAAAATACAAGAGTTGCCAATGATTGAATTTTCTCTAATTACAGTGCCTGACCAAAAAACACAATTATTGCCTATTAGACTATTATCAAAAATACTGACATTAGGGTAAATAATACTCCCTTCTCCGATACTAACATCTTTTCCTATGTAACAAAACGGTCCTATTTTAATATTTTTTGATAAAATCGCAGAGGGATGTATTACAGCTGAAGGATGAATATCTTGATCAAAGACTGGGACATTTTTTGGTGAAAAAACTTCAAGTAGTTTACCCATAGCAATATCAGCATCTTTAACAAAAATTATTGGTTTATCACTTGTGTCTATTTTGATACAATCATTTACAATAGCTGCACTTGCTTTTGATTCCTCCCAATATTTTTTGAATTTAGAATTGCCAATAAATGTAATTTGACCTTTTTCAGCATTCTTAAGATCATTTAATCCATTTATTGTTAAATCTTGTTTATAGTGTATTTCGCCTGATATAAAATTAGCAATTTCTTCTAATTTAAATTTTTTCATTGACTTAGGTTTTCGTAAAAATACTTCATTTTATTTAACTTACCTTATAAAATTTAGAGGGTTCTTATAAAAAAACACGTAATAGATAAAAGTGATTTCTTTGTTTAAATATAATAGTAATATTTAATTTCAAATAAATATTAAATCGATGAGTTATAAAATGGAAATATTTTTTAAAAAAAACCCATATTAAAGAAGTAATTGATATAATGAATATCCCAATTTTGGACAAATAATTAAATTAAATAAAAGTGCCTATGAAAAAATATATCTTTTTAATTTTTAATTTTTTTCTTTTATTATTATTTCTCTATTCATGTAATTCTAAATTTGCTAGAGTGGCACAGAGACCTAATTTCATAATTTTTCTTGCAGATGATATAAGTTGGGATGACTTTGGTTGCTATGGAAATGAATTTATTCAGACTCCAAATATTGATAACCTTGCTTCAGAGGGTATGATCTTTAATAATATGTATTTAACAACAAGTTCCTGTAGCCCGAGTAGGAATTCAATAATGACAGGAAGATATCCACATAATACTGGGGCCCCTGAACTTCACACAGAACCCCCATTAAATATGTTAAGTCTTGCTGAAGTTCTAAATAAAGACGGATACTATACAGTGTCCTCAGGAAAATTCCATTTAGGTAATTATGTTAGACGTGGTTTTGATTTAATTCAAGAAGATATAGAAATCACAGGTCTTGGTGGAGAAGATAAATGGGTTAGTAATCTAGAAGAAAGACCTATGAATAAACCTTTTTTCTTATGGTATGCTTCACATGACGCACACAGAGATTGGGGTTTAAATGAATTTTCTGGCACGCATGAAGCTAATAAATTGACTCCTCCAGAGTATTTAATTGACGACAAACCAACTCGATTAGATTTTGCTAATTATTATGATGAAATTAAAAGGTTTGATTATTCAATTGGAAAGGTTGTCGAAGTATTGAAAAAACAAAATATTTATGAAAATACATTTATAATAATTATGGCTGATAATGGAAGACCCTTCCCTCATAGTAAAACACGATTAAACGATCAAGGAGTTAAGACTCCGTTCATTGTTGTGTATAGAAAAGGAAAGGTTCTTGGTAATACAAATAGTTTAGCAAGTTCAATAGATATAGCACCAACAATTCTTGATTATGCAAATATTAAAATCGAGAAAAGTTTTCAAGGAATTAGTTTTAAACACCTTTTGAATAATCCCGAAAAATCGTTTAGAAATTACGCTTTCGCTGAACATAATTGGCATGACTATGAATCACATCAAAGAATGGTAAGAGGTAAAGATTACATGTATATTGAAAACAATAGAAGTCAGTATGCTCAACTAGGTCCCTTAGATGCAATAAATAGTTCCTCCTATCTGAGTTTACTTGAAAAGAATCAACTAGGAGAGACTACAGAGATTCAAAAGGAAATATTTATTAATCCGAGACCAAAAGAGGAGTTTTATGATTTAGGAAATGATCCATTTCAAAGGAAAAACCTTATAAATAGTAATTTGTTTAAGAATAAAATAGATAATTTAAGAGTAATATTAAATAAATGGAAAGATGAAACTGGTGACACAGAACCTGATGAAATCACTAAAAATTGGTACCAAACAACACCAGGTTCAGTTGATGCAAAAAATAACCTAAACAAATCTATAGAGTCTCTAAAAACACCTTTTCATGGAATAAGAGGGGAGTTTCCAGGAGCTTCAAAAAATGCATCAAAAAATAACAATAAAGGCCCTTTTTAAATGTTAACTGAAAGTAAAATTAATAAAATGAAAAATTATAAATATTTATTAATAGGATTATTATCTATATTATCGATTAGTTCCGATTCAATTTCCCAAAGATCAAAACTTAATGTACTTTTTATAATTGCAGATGATTTAAATTGTGATATTGGAGCATATGGTAACTCAATAATTAAAACTCCAAATATAGATCGACTTGTAAAAAATGGTGTTTTATTTGGAAATGCCCATGTGCAGTACCCCTTGTGCGGCCCCTCTAGAGCATCATTTATGACTGGTTTATATCCTGACCAAACTAAAATTAAACAACTAAGAATTAATATAAGGGATGCTATACCTGAAGTTATAACAATTGGACAAAAGTTTAGACAAGAAAAATATCATTCAGTTCGAATTGGAAAAATCTTCCATTATCATAATCCTTCACATATTGGAACATCAGGTAATGATGATAACTATACATGGGATCAAACAGTAAACCCTTATGGGAGAGATAAACTGGAAGAGTATAAAATCAACACCTTAAAACCGCAGCGATACGGTGGAACTCTAAGCTGGTTAGCTGCAGAGGGTACAGATGAAGAACAAACTGATGGTATTGGAGCTAACGAAACCATTGAGTTTTTGGATAAGTTTGCTAAAAGTAGAGAAAACTTTTTTTTAGCATTTGGTTTATTTAGACCACACACTCCCTATGTAGCTCCAAAAAGATATTATGATCTATATGATTCAAAAGACATTGAAATACCTGAAGTTTCCAATGATTATTTAAATAGTATTCCAAAAATTGCTGCTCAAAGTGTAAGACCTTCAGCAAAATCTGAGCAACATGATTTGGATAAAGATTTAGCAAGAACAATAAAAAAAGCATATTATGCAACAACATCTTTTATTGATGCACAAGTAGGAAGGGTACTTGATAAATTAAAAGAAACAGGATTAGATAAAAATACCATAGTTGTTTTTACTTCCGATCATGGATACCATCTTGGTGAACATGGTCATTGGATGAAAAAAACACTTTTTGATAATGGCACTCGTATTCCTTTGATTGTATCTGGTCCTGGAATTAATAAGAATCAAAAAATAATGGATGCTCCGATAGAAATGATTGATATTTATCCTACACTAATGGATTTAACGGGTAAAAAAACACCATCATTTGTATCTGGTAGAAGTTTTGCTTCATTATTAAATGATTCCTCAAAAAAAGTTAGAGAAAGTGCATTATCACAGGTTATTATCGCAAACTCTGGTTCTTCAGTCGAAGGTTATTCCATAAAAACAGATCGTTACAGATTAACACAATGGGGTGAAAATGGTATCCATGGTTTTGAACTTTATGATCATAATTTTGATAAGCAAGAGCTAAACAATCTTGCACATAATGAAGATTATAAGAATATAAGAGATTCTTTGAAAATAGTCATAAGTAATAGAATTACTGATGCAAGAAAAAAACCATATGGAATAACTAAACAGTACATTCCAAAAGAGACAGGCCAACCAAAACCAATTTACTCTTATCCAAAAAGTAAATTTTAATTTATTTAATAGTTTAATCCAATGGAATATTTGTGGAAATTTTTATAATTTTTTTCTTTTTTTCATTTAATACTGATATTCCCTCAAAAAAACCAAATATTATTCTAATCAGGAATACCATCTCCATCAGCATCTAAGTTTGAGAATTCTCTTTCTTCAAGTAAATCTTTTGGTTTATCTAGATTTTTATTATGTCCCTCAACTATTTTATTAATCTTTTCTATAACCTCAGGATATTTATCTGCGATATTATATTTTTCGGATGGATCAATATTTAAATTATAAAGTAAAGGTTTATCCAAAACTATTTTTTTATCACTTCCTTTAGGATAATTATAGGCTCCCTGTGTTATAAAATGAGCTTTATATTCTAAATTTCTAACCGCGTAGATCTCTCTTTGACGATAATAAAATACTGTCTCTCTTTTTGATGGTTCTTTACCTAATAGAGTATTTTTTAAGCTAATTCCATCCATTGTTCTATCACTTACCAAACTTGTATTTGACATTTCTAAAAGGGTAGGGAATATATCCATTGTTGACCCTAAATCACTAATTATTCCTGGTTTTATATCTCCGCCCCAAAATATACCAGGCACCCTTTGTCCTCCTTCCCATGAAGTAGCTTTTCCATTTCTTAATAGACCGGCAGAGCCAGAATGAGATTCAAATGGAAGCCAAGGACCATTATCAGAGGTAAATACAATAATTGTATTCTTATCTAATTTGTGTTTTTTTAATTCTTCAATAATTAATCCAACTCCATAGTCTATTTCTTCTATTACATCCCCATATAAACCTCTTTTACTTTTTCCTAAAAACTCATCTGAGGCATATAGGGGAGTGTGAGGAAGATTGTGAGCTAAATATATAAAGAAATTATCTTCTTTATTTTTTTTTATAAACTCTATTGCTTTATTCGAAAAGCGTTTTGTTATGGTTGTTTGGTCTACTGGTCTTTCTATAATTTCATTATTTTCAATAAGTGGTACATTGTAATTTGTTGATTCTGGTTTTTTAGCTTTATATTTTTGCCAATATTGTGACCCTGGGCAACATGTTTCACCATTTATTTTGTCCATATCATTAGAGTAAGGAATACCAAAATAATAATCAAATCCATGTTGAAGTGGAAGATATTCTTTTTTATGTCCTAAATGCCATTTACCAATTGCAGCAGTTTTATATCCATTTTCTTTTAATTTTTCTGCAATTGTAATTTCAGAATCGGGCAGTCCATATTTAGAATCAGGAAATAAAACCCTACAACAGTCTTTAGCTCCAATCATTCCATTTCTAATAGGAAGTCTTCCGGTGAGTAACCCAGCTCTGCTTGGAGTACATACACTAGAGGCAGAATAAAATTGTGTCCATTTTTGACCCTCATAAGCCATTTTATCTAAATTTGGTGTATTAATTGTTGGGTGTCCAAAAGATCCCAAATCACCATATCCCATATCATCAACAAAAACAACTATAAAATTCATTTTTTTATTAGATTTTACCGCTGTCACATTATCACTGCACGATTTAAAAAATAGAATTAGTAAAAAAATAATTAGATTTTTAAATATTAGGGTTTTCATAATAATTTATTTATTCTAAAATTAAGTCTTTTGTATTTGTATTTTTCTTACCTATTATTCTTTCAAACTTAGTGATCATTTCTTTTAATTTTTTAGGATTTTTATTTGATAAATTTGCTTTTTGGGAATTGTCATCTTTTAAATTATAAAGTTTATAATTTTTAGAATTTCCTAGCTCAATATTTACATTTTTTGATACTTCCTTCCCATTATATGGCGGAATCATAACCCAATCTCCATCTCTATAGGCGGTTCTGGAGGTTGCCTCTAGTATTAATTCATTCCTTCCAGCACCTTTATTATCCAAAATTAATTCAGATAGATCTTTTCCATCTTGTGATCTATAATCTGATCCAATAATCTTTGCAATTGAGCTTAATATATCTACTTGTGATATTATTTTATCTGAGATTGCTGGTTTAATTCTATTCTTCCAATAGGAAATAAAAGGAACTCTTGTTCCAGCTTCAAATAAACTATATTTTCCACCTCTTAATCCTCCTGAGGGTGAGTGATCTCCAATTCTCTCTACAGCATCATCATAATAACCATCATTTAAAACAGGTCCATTATCACTGGAAAAAAGTATCAAAGTGTTGTCAATAATTCCTATTGATTTGAGTGTTTCATATAATTCTCCAACACACCAATCAGCTTCGATTATTGCATCTCCTCTTGGTCCCATACCTGATTTGCCTTCAAATCTTGGATGAGGTGTTCTTGGAACATGTGGTTGCTGAAGTGAATAGAAAAGAAAAAAGGAGTTATCCTTATTATTTTTTATATAATTTTTGGCCCTATCTAAAAAATGGTCAGCCATATCAATATCACTCCATTTAGCTTTTTCTCCACCTTTCATAAAACCTATTCTGGATATACCATTTATTATCGAACCATTGTGTCCATGATGCCATTTCATTTTTAAAAGTTCTGGGTTATCTTTACCTGTTGGTTGGTCTTTAAAATTAGTTTTAAAATCCACTTTAATTGGATCATTTGGGTCCAGATTAACAACTTTTCCATTTTCAATATACACTGTTGGAACCCTGTCTTGAGTATCAGGCATAATGTAGGAGTAATCAAAACCTAATTGATTTGGTCCAGGCGATATTTCAGAGTTGTAATCTATTTTATTTAATCCAAGCCCTAAATGCCATTTGCCTACTATGCCAGTTTGGTATTTATTTTCTTTTAATAGTTTTGGAATTGTTACCTCACTGGTATCAACTATTAATGATCCCCCAGTAATTATTTTGGCTTTTGCGTTTCTCCATGGATAAATTCCAGTTAATAGTGCATATCTGCTGGGGCTACATGTTGCCGACGAAGAGTAACCATTAGTAAATCGTATTCCTTCATTAGCTAATTTATCAATGTTTGGTGTTTTTAGGGTTCCTTTTTTATATGCACTAACATCTCCATATCCTAAATCATCTGTATAAATAATTATAATATTCGGTTTTTTTTTAGATTCAAGTCTATTTGAATTACAATTAAACAGTATACATATTAAAAGAGTGAAAGGGATAATATTATTGTATCTGATATTTATCATAAAATAATTACTATAAAATTAGTTTATTTAAAATTATAAACATAAATCTCAATCAACCTTCTCATAAAGTATTAAATAAATACAGATAGTACTTAGACCATATTTTTATTTATTATTTGTCTTTGTCTTTCTGGTTAAAATTAGATAGGCTGGTCTGATGTATTTTATTAATTAAGTATAATCATTAAGTCTAGATATAATTGTTTGTAAAAATTTCTTTTGGAATTAATGCTTTTTTTTCAATTTTAAATTTGTTCAACCAATCAAGAAAAAGTTGTATTTTTTTAAAATCAAATTTCCCCCAATCATTGTCAATACTCATTGATGGGATTGTTAATTCAAAGGCTTTGTTTAGATTTATTTTTTTTTCTTTTGAAGGTAAATACTTTTTTAAAATTTTAATTGATTCATCTTCATTTTTTAAAGCATAAGTAAATCCTTTTTTTGTTGATTCAATAAATGACTTGATATATGGTTCTAAACTTAAATTATTCTTATTACATACCAAAATTGGAGAATAGGAGTAGGGTATTTGATAATCTTTCATTGAAAAGTAATTAAATTTTAAATTTAGATTTTCGGCTTCCACTCCTTCCCAGTTTTTAAATATCCATGTTGAATCAAATTTATTATTAATAATTGTTTCCCAAATTCCAAGCTTGTCAGGATATTGAAAATTAATTTTTCCTAAACCACCATCATTTATAATCATTTGTTTTATTATGTGCTCCTCATATCTCGCATTGAATGATGCATAACTTTTTCCATCGAGATCCTTTGGGGAATTTATGTCTGAATTTTTATTAACAACTATAGCACTTAAATCCTGTTTTAGAATTGCAGCAATACCTATTAAATTGACTTTATTCTTTTTTGTATTGTAACTAATTAAAGTTTCTGTTGGACATAACGCAAATTCAGCAATATTTAGTTCAATTTTCTTTGCAGGTGTTATAGAATAATTATCATCAAAGGGATTAATTATTTTAATATCAATTCCGAATTCTCTGTAAAAATTTTTCTTGTAAGCAACAAAAAACCCAATATGGTTAATATTGGGGGTCCAGTCTAAGGCTAATTTTATTTTTTTCAAATTTTATTTTTTATCGTACAAAAATATTAAAAATATAAAAGCAAAAAATGGAATTGAAACAACATCAATTCCAATCAAAAAGATTATAAAGGCAAAGTGTTTATTTTATCAATGTATAAATTACTGAATTTTGTCAGTTTGAACAGGATTATTTATTTCTGGTGAAATATTTTCATGAATATCAGTTAAGTTATTTCCTTGTATGTCAAATATGTCGCCTGTCCAAGAATCTATTACGAATGATTCATTGACAGAAGATGGTTTATACCTATTAGAAAGGGATATCAAAAGCGCAGAAATAATAATAGATGCAGCAATCAAAAAAGTTGATTTATTATTCATATTGTAAAATTAAAAAAAATTTATAATAATAACCAGGTAATATAAATAAACAGGGAAGTCTTATGAAAAACAAAGTAGATTTAACTTTAGAGTATTTGGAGTTGTTTTTTGAGCTTTATTATAAATTTATAGGATTTTATAACATAAAATATTGAAACTTTAATAAAACTATTTATAATTTTAAATTTATTAAAAATAAATATAACAAATTAGGTTATTAAGATGGGGAAAAATAAAACAAGAAGATCATTTATTAAAAAATTGACATTGGGTTCTTCCATTGTGTCTTCTTTTCCCTATTTACTTTCAGGTGCTTACAGACAAAAAATAAAGCTTGATCGCACATATGCTTTGGAACCCTTTTCAGCGAATGATCAAATCAACTTAGCATTGATTGGATGTGGAATTCAAGGAATAATTGATGTCAATGTTGCTCTAGAACTAACTGGTATAAAATTGGTTGCAGTATGTGACCTTTACAAAGGAAGGTTAGAAAGGGCAAAAGAACTTTGGGGTACAGATCTTTTTATAAGTCGTGATTACAGAATAATATTAGATAGAACGGATATCGATGCCGTAATCATTGCAACTCCAGATCATTGGCATAAAAAAATTACCATTGAAGCTATGAAATCAGGAAAAGCAGTTTATTGCGAAAAACCCATGGTTCAAAATTTCACAGAAGGTCACGAAATTATAAAAGTTTACAATAAAACAGGAAGTGTATGTCAAATTGGAAGTCAAAGAATGTCTTCTTTAGGAAATCAAAAAGCAAAGGAATTATATAAAGACGGAGCTATTGGGGAACTTATACTGTTGGATTTTTACAATGATCGATACTCTGCTGAAGGTGCTTGGCAATATCCAATCCCCCCTGATGCAAGTCCAGATACAGTTGATTTTGATTTTTTTATTGGAGAAACTACTAAAGTTCCCTATGACCTAAAACGTTTTTTTCGATGGAGAAATTATCAAGATTATGGAACAGGAGTTGCCGGAGATATGTTTGTCCATGCATTTTCAAGCTTAAATTATATCATAAGTTCTAATGGTCCAAAAAGAGCACTTTCCACTGGAGGACTTCGGTATTGGAAAGATGGACGTAATGTTCCAGACATAAATCTTTGTCTATATGATTACCCCGAAACAAAAACTCATAAAGCATTCAATGCTTCTATGAGGGTTAATTTTATATCAGGATCGGGAGGTGGAGGAGGTTTTAAACTTATAGGTACTGAAGGTGCTATGGAAGTAAGTTCTAATTCCTGTAAACTAATAAGGCCAAAAAAAGGAATAATTCCAAGTAGCTATTCAATGAATGCTTTTACAGAGAAAATTCAAAAAAAAATAACCGAAAACTATAAAAATAAAAATATTGAAAAAAACGATCTTGCATCAAATAATAGTGAATCTCTTTATGAGGTCCCTGCAGAATACAAAGGAGCGCGTTATGATCATTTTTATAATTTTTTCCAGGCAATTAGAGGGAAAGGGAAAGTTATACAAGATCCTACTTTTGGTTTAAGAGCTGCAGGAGCTGCTCTTTTGGCAAATAAAAGTTATTTTGAAAAACGTCCTGTGAATTGGAACCCTGAAACAATGATGTTAGTCTAGAGGGTTCTTGGAATTGGGTATTATAAAATTACAAAAAGTTCTTTTTTATATCTGATTGTAAGATAATAGTACAAATATGCATAATAAAAAACCCTGACATGTCAATATTAAATATATTAGGGAATTTACTTGCGGAGAAATGTTTGGATTAATAGCTTCATGATTAAATTAATAATATTGGTTAGTTACTTATATTAAAAGTTTAGAATCTATAAATATTTTCATTCATACTCTAAATCTACAAAAAACCTCAGTTAAAAACTCCAATTAATGTTATGATGGATCTCCAACTTTTAGCTTAACCGTAAGTAATAACGTAAGTAAAAAAACAAATACCCACTAATTGCAGGGTTTATGAAGCGTCTTGCGGAGAAGGAGGGATTCGAACCCCCGGTACCTTGCAGTACGCTGGTTTTCAAGACCAGTGCATTCGACCACTCTGCCACTTCTCCTAAACGGTGGCAAATATACATTGTTTTTTATGTATTTAAAAGAATGTTGATTGCTTTTAAATTGTAGTTATATTTATGTTGTGGAAGCTTTCAGAGAGATTATCATATTAATTATATCAGGATTTATTGCCGGGGTTATTAATACACTTGCAGGGGGTGGTTCACTAATAACTTTGCCAATATTAATTTTTTTAGGTTTACCTCCAACAGTTGCAAATGGAACAAACAGAATAGGTATATTAATTCAATCAATCTCAGGGGGCTTAGGTTATAAGAGTAAGGGTGTAGGTTCATTTCCCTTTAGTATTTATCTTGGGATTTCAGCTTTAATAGGTTCTCTAATTGGAGCCCAAATTGCGATAGATCTTAAGGCTGATTTATTCAACAAAATATTAGCAATAATTATCGTTATTGCAGGTTTTTTAATTGTATTTAAGCCAAAAAATAATATTAAATCATCTAATGAATTAATAATGGGTAAACATCTGTATATAAGCTGTTTAGTATTTTTTTTTATTGGCATATATGGTGGTTTTATTAATGCAGGTATAGGAATTATCATTATGTTATTTTTAACTAGATATAATGGGTTGTCGCTAATTAAAACTAATGCAACAAAAGTAACTCTTGTAGCAATTTACACATCAGCAGCATTGGCATTATTTGCATACAATGATAAAGTTGATTGGTTAATGGGATTATGGTTATCTCTTGGAATGTTTTGTGGAGGGTGGTTTTCAAGTAGATACTCAGTCGTAAAAGGTGAGAAGTTAATCAAGTTAACTTTATTAGTAATGGTTGTAGTAATGTCAATTAAGCTTTGGTTCTTCAATAATTAAGGTGATCGACAATTTTTAGACCATATCCAGTTAGACCAATTCTGGGTATTTTTTTTGAATTACTTAAAACTTTTAATTTTCTAATATTTATATCATATAATATTTGAGCACCTATGCCAAAATCTTTATAATCCATTTTTATTGGTGGTACAGATTTATTCTCACCTTTAGTTTGAATTTTTTCAAGAGACTTAATCCTAGATAAGAGATCTTCACTACTTTGTTGATGATTTATAAATAATACCGCCCCTCTTTTATTTTCATTTATTTTTTTAAAGATTCTATCCAAACTTTTGTCAATTGCCCCTGTTAAGAAACCTAAAACGTCATCATTAATTCTTGAAGAATTAATTCTTGTGAGAATTGAGTCAGATTTTTCCCATTTTCCGATTGTAAGTGCTAAATGAATTTGGTTATTGGTTGTTTGTTGGTATGCTCTTAAACGGTATTTGCCATATTTGATATTTATTTCAGTATCAATTTTTTTAACTATTAAACTATCATGGTTCATTCTGTATGCTACTAAATCTTCAATAGATACAATTTTTAAATCAAACTTTTTTGCTAATAATTGTAGATCTGGTAATCTGGCCATAGATCCATCATTTTTTATTATTTCAATTAAAACTCCAGCAGGTTTTAATCCAGCTAGTCTTGCAAAATCTATTGCTGCTTCTGTATGACCTGTTCTTCTCAAAACACCTCCTTCTTTTGCAATTAAAGGGAATATATGACCGGGTCTTGACAATTGTTTTGATTTAGTTTTTGGATTTACTAATGCTAATATAGTTTTTGACCTGTCATCAGCTGATATGCCAGTGCTTACATCTTTACTTTTTAAATCAACTGAAACCGTAAAGGCTGTATTTAATGGATCTGTGTTTTCACTTACCATTTGATTTAATTCTAATTCATTACACCTACTTTCTGTTAAGGGGACGCAGACCAGACCTCTTCCATGAGTAATCATAAAATTTACGAGCCCGGGAGTAATTTTTTCGGCTGCACATATAAAATCCCCTTCATTCTCTCTTTTTTCATCATCAACGACTATTATAAGCTTTCCTTTTCTGATATCATCAATAGCATCAGCTATATTATTAAATTTAATAGTGTCTTTCATATATTATTTTTCTTTTTCATAGAACTTAAATAGATTAGTTTAAAAGGATTAAATAAAGTATTTAAGTTCAAGAATCCTTTATCTGATGATGCCCTATTTACAAGGATTATAGCAAATGGAGCTAAAACTATTGTTGATATCCAGCTTGCTAGCATGGGATAAATACTTCCATCTTCAGCAGCATTCTTACTAAATAAACCTATGTAATGATATATTAAAAAAATTATAACAGATAAAACAAGTGGAAGACCTAATCCACCTTTTCTTATTATAGCTCCTAATGAAGCACCAATAATAAATAGTAAAAAACACGAAAAAACTAAAGCATATTTATCATATAATGTTGTTTTATGTAGATTTATAAGTTTTTGAAATATAAAAAAACTTCTTTTTTTACTTTCTAGGTTAGTAACGTTACTCTTAACACGTGTTATTGCCGATCTAACAACCTCTGAATACCTCCATTGCTTATCTGATTTTAAAAATTTAAGAGAATTTAAATTAAATAAATTTGATGGCCAACTATCAACTTCATCAATCTTATGAACCTGGTTTAATCCATTAACCGTATTAAAGTTTTTACTAAATAATTTTTTTTGGTTATCCAAGCCAAGTTCAAGAGAATCTATGCTTTCATGTAATTGATTGATCTTTTGCATTCTATATGTTGAAGTATAATTTTCTTCTGATAAATCGATGTTGTTAAATTGTGAAAGATCAATATTCATAATGTATTCTTTAAAATGAACTTTAGAATGAGGATGTTTATTTTGGTCCTCAGGATTATTAGTCAACAACTCCTCATATCTATATCCATTATATAAAACCATTTGAAGGTTTGCATCTGTAGTTTCACTCTTTAGTTCTCCACTTTCAGATTTGATTACGATTCTGTTTTTTTTATCATTTGTTTTAAGATGAATAATTATATTATCAAGTAACCGATCATTTATTCCATATTTCCTTTCAACTTTTATATTCATTTGACCTAAATCATTAAAAATTCCTTCTCTAATTGCTAGTTCAGGTTGTAGTTTACCTATGTTTTTTCTTAAATTATAGGATTTTAACTCCCCTAGTGGGATTACATTATTTGAAAAAAAATAGATTAAAATACCCAAAAATATGTGAAACACTATTAGTGACCTCATTGCCCTTAGTAATGAAATCCCCGTAGATTTCATTGCTGCAAACTCATAATTTTCTGCCAGTGATCCATATGTCATTAGTGAAGCAAGTAGAACTGACAATGGCAAAACCAAGGGAACTAGTTTTGGAGAATAGTATATTAAAAATTTAAAAATTGTATAAAAACCAAGACCTTTTCCTGCTAATTCATCAATATATAACCAAAATGCTTGAATTATAAAAATTATCATACAGATGGAGAACACAGAAACAAGTCGTTTTGAATATAATTTTAGGATGTATGTGTCAATTATTTTGATCATTAATCAATATAGTAATCTGGGTAATTTAATTTATTAAAATTAAAAAAGTCCTCAGATATATTTTTATTCGAAATTATATTATCAATTGTAAGTGTAGTGGTTGTTCTTTGTTCACCAATTTCAATAAGTTTGTATATATGTTTAGTTCGCATATTTATTCCAAGTAGTAAGTAATTTATATTAGTGTCTTCATTTTTTGGAATTAGTTTTACGTATTGAATAGGTTCATTATTTACATATTGAACAATATCCCATTTTAATTCATATCCTGTCTTATAAAAACTAAGCAAATCCAGTGGGTTTATCATGATGTTATCATCTTCAATTGGATCTGTAACTGTAATTTCCTTATTTTCAGGAATTATGGTATACAGATTTTCACCATCAAATAATTGTTCTAATTCAAATATTGATAATTTATACTTGTTGTCAGATATAATAATTTTTCCAAATGTTTCTTGTCTAATATTTTCTTTTGTGTTTTCTAGAGAATATTTGAATTCAAATTCAAAATTTTTGTAGCTACTCATTTGTGATGAAACTTCGTCTAAAAGTTTTATGGATTTTGAATCTGATTGTTGTCCAAAAAATTGAAATTGAATGCACAAAAAAATAAAAATTTTATAAATCTTCATTACTTAGATGATTATTAAGATGATTTAGGTCTAAAATTAAGACTTGTCTAGCTTTACTTCCTTCAAATGGTCCAACTATTCCTGCAGCTTCCATTTGATCTATTATCCTTCCTGCTCTATTATATCCTAGTTTTAATTTTCTTTGCAATAATGATGCAGATCCTTGTTGAGCAATAACTATTACTTCAGCTGCTTCCCTAAATAAGGAATCTCTTTCTGATGCATCAATATCTATGATTTTGTTGTCATCACTTATATATTCAGGTAAAATATAAGCATCTCCGTAGCCAGTTTGTGAACCTATATAATCAGCAATCTGGTCTACCTCAGGAGTATCAATGAATGCACATTGAATTCGGGATAATTCGTTTCCTTGTGTATATAACATATCTCCTCTTCCTATTAATTGATCAGCACCACCAGTATCTAGTATTGTTCTTGAATCAATCTTAGAAGTCACTCTGAATGCAATTCTAGCTGGAAAATTGGCTTTTATCAGTCCTGTAATTACATTTACTGATGGTCTTTGCGTAGCAATTATTAAATGTATTCCAATGGCTCTAGCTAATTGTGCTAACCTAGCAATTGGAGTTTCAACCTCTTTACCTGCAGTCATAATTAAATCCGCAAACTCATCAATAATCAATACAATGTAGGGAAGAAATTTGTGTCCGTCATTTGGGTTAAGTTTTCGATTTATAAATTTTTTATTGTATTCAATCAAATTTCTACACATTGCATTTTTTAATAATTCATATCGATTGTCCATTTCGATACATAAAGAGTTTAAAGTCTTTATTACCTTGGTGTTATCAGTTATTATAGAATCACTACTATCTGGTAACTTTGCTAAATAATGTCTTTCAATTTTATTATAAAGTGTAAGTTCAATTTTTTTAGGATCTACCAGCACAAATTTAACTTCAGCAGGATGTTTTTTATATAGAAAGGATGATATTACTGCATTTAGTCCAACAGATTTCCCTTGCCCAGTTGCACCAGCCATAAGTAGATGAGGCATTTTTGTTAAATCCACTACAAAAGTTTCATTACTAATTGTTTTTCCAATGGCAATTGGTAACTCCATTTCAGCTTTTTGAAAGTTTGTCGAGGAAATTACAGACCTCATAGATACAATACTTGGGTTTTGATTCGGAACTTCAATTCCTATAGTTCCTTTGCCTGGAATTGGTGCAATTATTCTAATTCCAAGCGCTGACAAAGATAGAGCAATATCATCTTCCAAATTTTTAATTTTTGAAATCTTAATTCCCGCATCTGGTACGATTTCATATAACGTTACTGTAGGACCTATAGTGGCCTTGATTTGAGCAATTCCAATTTTATAATTTAATAGTGTATCAACGATTTTTCTTTTATTGTCCTCTAATTCCTCTTCATTTATTGTTATTCCAGGATTAGGATAATCCTCTAATAGATCTATGGGTGGCATTTTAAACTTACTTAATTCTAAAGTAGGATCAACAGGGCCATACTCAGAAACTAAATCCTTTGAGATGTCCTTATCAACCTCTTCATTGAATGTTTCTATTTGAATTTTTAAATCTTCAGAAACTTTAGGTTTATTTGTGATAATTTTATTTTTATCGATAAAAGAATTTTTTACATCATCATGTTCCTCATTTTCTGATTCTATTTGTTCTTTTTTGTATTCATTTAGATCTTTATTAGCTTCAGTTTTATCATTAAAAACTAGACTATCTGATGACTTATTTTCGTTTGTAATTATGTCATTTATTTCTTTTTTTTGTATCAATTTATTTATTTGAGCTAAAAAGATTTCTGGTCTAAAATTCCATTTTAAAACAATAAGACATAAAAAAAAGAAAATCAAAAATGAAATGAAGCCTATTTGTCCAATGTAGTCAATTAAAAAATTTGAAATTTCAAAACCTACAACACCTGCTAGAATAGGGGAGTAGTCATAGAAAAAAGTTAAACTCAAACAAATAAAAATCATATATAGTAGTCCCCACAACCATTTACTTGAAAGATTATTTTTGGTATTAAAAAACAGTACCGATCCAGATATAAAAATTAAATAAACAAAAATATAAGATGCAACCCCAAATAATTTATATATGAAAAAATGTCCAACTAAGGCACCAGTTTTACTAAGAATATTTTCAGTTTGAATTGAGCGATCATTAAAGGATTTGATGTTTGATTGATCAACTTCCCAGTTAAAAAGATATGATGAAAAAGATATTAAAAGTAAAACACTTAATAATATTAAAAGACTTCCAATAATGATTGTTATTTGTCTATTATCGGTTTTGTTTTTTGGTTTAGACATTTTTTATTAGGAAAATTCTAATGAGTAAAAATACAAATTACTTACGATTTGGTTTAGTTTACACCTTGTATTTATAAACACTATTTTAAACTTTTGATTTTAATTTTCAATCCAGCATATAGGAGGGTCATAAATGGGCTAATCCAATTGAATATCGCATAAATAAAATATTCTCCAACTCCTACACCTAAAACTCCAGATTGGTAAGCGCCGCATGTATTCCATGGAATAAGTGCAGAAGTAACTGTTCCTGAGTCTTCTAGTGTTCTACTTAGATTTTCTGGAGCTAGATTTTTATCCTTGTATGCTTTTGAAAACATTTTACCTGGAATAACAATTGCTAGATATTGATCAGAAGCAGATAAATTTACAGTTAGACAACTGGCGACAGTGCTTGCAAATAATTGAAAGGTGTTTTTAGTTAATTTGAGTAACATGTTAGTAATTGAATTTAAAGCTCCTATGGCTTCCATAATACCCCCAAAAACCATAGCACAAATTATAAGCCATATAGTATCCAGCATTCCCTTCATACCTCCAGAATAAAATAAATCATATAATAATTTATTCTCTGTTTCAATTTGACTACCAATTGTTATAGCATTTAAAATTCCCTTATAGCTAGTAATATAATTATTTGAAGACTCTCCGCTTAGTTCAAAAATAATGTTTTGTTGAAAAATTAGTGCAAAAATTGCACCTAAAATAGTGCCTGCTAATAGTGCAATTACAGGAGCTGTTTTTTTTGAAATTAAAAAAATTACAAAAACAGGGACAAGAAATAGCCAATAATTTATATTAAACTTAACCTCTATCTCATTTAAAATTGAATTTATGTCAGCAGAACCTTTTTGTTCATGAAAAAAACCAATTAATAAAAAAACTATCAAAGTAATTATAATGCTTGGNACGGTTGTTAAAGTCATNTATCTAATATGCCTAAACAATTCTGTTTCTGCCATTGCAGAAGACAAATTAGTAGTATCGCTTAATGGAGATAATTTATCACCAAAGTATGCTCCTGAAATCACAGCACCGGCGATCATCCCAGAAGGTATACCTATTGCTTTACCTATTCCAATTAATGCGATTCCAACAGTTGCAGATGTTGTCCAGCTGCTTCCAGATACTAAGGAGATAATCGCACATATAATTATACATGANGGAAGAAATATTGATGGATGTAATATTTTTAGACCATAATAAATCATTGCAGGTATAATACCACTGACTAGCCACGAACCAGCTAAAGCACCAACAAAAAGTAAAATTAGTATTGCCCCAGCTACGGCTTTGAAGTTATCAGAAACCTTATCTATCATTTCTTTGTATGTAGTGTGGTTTAAAAAACCTACAACAGATGCTATTCCTCCTCCGATTAGTAAAATAAATTGATTTGATCCTGNTAATGCATCGTCACCAAAAACATAAACATTAAAACTTAACAATAATATAAGTGTTATAAGTGGAATTATTGAATATTTGAATGAAATAGATTTAGATTTATACAAAATATTTATTTTAAGATTTAGTGAATTTTTACAATGTTAATGATTTTCTAACTAATTTTAACCAAAATAAAAATACTTGATATGGAATCTTATGATGTTATTGTAATTGGATCTGGTCCTGGTGGATATGTTTCAGCTATTAGAGCCTCTCAACTGGGTTTAAAAACTGCTTTAGTTGAAAAATATGATACTTTGGGTGGAACATGTTTGAATGTTGGCTGCATTCCTTCGAAATCTTTACTCGATTCTTCTCACCACTACGAGGAGGCTATCAAAAATTTTGATGAACATGGTGTTGATATATCTGGTGAAATCAAAGTAAGTCTTGAAAAAATGATTTTAAGAAAAACCAATGTAGTTGATCAAACAGTTAAAGGAATCGATTATTTAATGGATAAAAATAATATCAAAGTATATCATGGAACGGCCTCTTTTAAAGATGCAAATACTCTTTCAATTCAAAGCAAAAAAGTTTTTGATATTTTTGGAAACAATATAATTATAGCTACTGGATCGAAACCTGCTTCACTTNCATTTATAAAGATNGATAAAGATCGAATTATAACATCAACCGAAGCCCTTAAACTNAAAGAAATACCAAAACATTTGATCATAGTTGGAGGAGGAGTAATTGGATTGGAACTTGGNCAGGTTTANAAGAGGTTNGGTGCCGANGTTTCAGTTATTGAATACGCGGATAGATTANNTCCNATAATGGATTCATCACTCTCAAAAGAGATNCTGAGGGTAATGAAAAAACAAAAAATTAAATTTTATTTATCACATGCGGTAAATAATGTTAAAAGAAAAGGAGATGTTGTTGAAGTTTCAGCTAAAGACTCAAAGGGAAATGATATCAAATTTGAAGGTGATTATTGTATGGTTTCAGTTGGAAGAAAACCATATACAAANGGACTTAATCTTGAAAAAGCTGGAATCAAAATAAATGATAATGGACAAATTTATGTTGATAACCATTTACAAACTAATATTTCAAACATATACTCAATTGGTGATGTGGTAAGAGGACCGATGTTNGCCCACAAAGCAGAGGAAGAGGGGGTTATGGTAGCAGAAATTATAGCNGGTCAAAAACCTCATATTGATTATAATTTGATACCAAATGTNATATANACCTGGCCTGAGGTAGCAAGTGTTGGAAAGACTGAAGAGGAATTAAAGCAANCGAATACAAATTATAAGGTTGGTAAATTTCCTATGAGAGCTTTGGGTAGATCAAGAGCTAGTGGAGANACAGATGGGTTTGTAAAAATTTTGGCAGATGNAATAACGGATGAAGTTTTAGGTGTTCATATAATTGGAGCAAGGGCAGCAGATTTAATAGCACAAGCAGTTACTGCTATGGAGTTTAGAGCCTCAGCTGAGGATATTGCAAGAATGAGTCATTCGCATCCAACGTATGCTGAAGCGATGAAAGAAGCTGCTTTAGATGCTACTCAAAGTCGTGCACTTCACATTTAATTAATACTATTAAAAAAAATTATCCATTTTTTTTTCTATTTTGTCTAGTGAGAGATTATTTATGCTCCCTATATGACTATGATTTAAATTCTTACTGGGTTTATATTTTCCTTTTGTAATATCATTTTTCATTTTTTCATATGCATCTCTAAAAGGCATTCCTTTTTTTACCCAGTTATTTAAGGTATTAACACTAAAGATGTAATCATACTTTTTNTCTTTAAGAATGNCCTTTCTAACAANAATTTTATTTAATGAAAATATAAAAATCTCCAAACAANTNTTAATTTCTCGAANAGCACATATAATTGGACCTTTACTTAANTGCATATCTCTGTGGTATCCCCCNGGTAGATTATTNTTNAGTAGTGTTAGTTGATAAGGNATTGATTGAAGTAAATTACATTTANCTCTAATTAATTCAAAAACATCAGGATTTTTTTTATGNGGCATTATGCTAGAGCCTGTTGTTAAATTGTCAGGAAATGAAATAAAATTAAATTCTTGACTCATAAATAAGCATATATCCATTGATAATCTAGATAAAGTAGATGCTAATGAGGCAATTGATGAAGAGGTTGATTTTTCNATATTTCCCCTAGACATTTGTGCTGCCATTGAATTATATTTCAAGTCTGTGAAGGATAATTCTTTAGTTGTTTCGTCCCTGTCAATCGGAAATGAACTTCCATATCCGGCTGCACTTCCCAATGGATTTTGATCTACAATATTTTTAGATGCATTGAGCAAGATGATATCATCAATTAAACATTCNGCGTAGGCAGAAAACCACATTCCAAAAGAACTTGGCATTGCAATTTGCAAATGTGTATATCCTGGCATTAAATCGTTTTTATGTTTTTTTGCCTTTTTAATTAAAATATCAAAAAATTGCTTTGATAATTTTTTNATTTCTATAATTTCATTTTTTAAATATAGACTAATAGCGACTAAAATTTGGTCGTTTCGTGATCTACCAGTATGAATTTTTTTTCCTAAATCCCCTAATTTAGTTGTTANAATGAACTCAATTTTTGAGTGAATNTCTTCAAAATNATCTTCGATGATAAAATCTTTTGATCTTGATAATTTCTTTATTTTTTTTAGTTCCTCAATTAACTTTGNNGCTTCTTTATCTTTAAGTAAATTAATTTTATTTANCATCTTAACATGAGCAATTGATGCTTCACAATCATATTGAGCAAGAACTNTATCGTATTCTCTATCNTTACCAACAGTAAATANGTCTATTTTTTTATAAATTGATTCGTTTTTATCCCATAATTTCATAATCTNTATTTTACATAATATTTTTTAATAACTCGATATAAATTTTAATACCNTCNTTGATNTCTTTNAAATATATGAACTCATTTGCGCTATGTGATCTAGTAGATAATCCAGGACCCATTTTTAATGATGGACAGNTTAGTGCAGCTTGATCTGAAAGAGTGGGGGAACCNTATGTTTTTCTACCAATTTTNATNCCAGACATAACTAATTCATGTTTTTTANTTATGCTTGAGGATTCTAANCTTAAGGATCTTGGAGTTATTTTGCAAGGTGCTTTTTTAATAATAATGTCAGCTATTTCCTTGTTTTTATATTTATCATTTACTCTAACATCTATTACAAGATCAACTTTTCCAGGTATAACATTGTGTTCTCTTCCAGCCTCTAATTGAGTAACAGTAATTTTAACTGGTCCCAATAGACTTGAATCCTTTTCAAATTTGAAACTATCAAACCATTCTAGTACCGAAGGAAGCTTCATTATAGCATTATCATTATTTAAGTGAGCCGCATGACTGGCTTTTCCAGTTATNACACCATCAAAAACAATTAATCCTTTTTCAGCAATCGCCATATTCATTTCTGTAGGTTCACCTACAATAGCAATATCAATTTTTGGAAGGTTTTTTAACAGTCCTTTTAGACTATTTTTTCCTGCGATTTCTTCTTCTGCNGTTGCAGCNATTAATAAATTATATTTCAAATTCTTTTTTTGATAATAAAAAGCAAATAGNGCTAATAATGAAACTAGAGCTCCCCCGGCATCATTGCTTCCTAGGCCATAAAGTTTTCCATCNTTAATTTCAGGTTTGAATGGATTTTTNGTATAACCACTATTTGGTCTAACGGTATCATGATGAGAATTTAAAAGTAATGTTGGTTTACTTTTATCNTAATATTTATTCAATGCCCAAATGTTATTATTAATTCTTTCAAAAGGAATATTTTTTTCATTGAACCATAATTCAATCCTNTCTGCAGTTTTATTTTCATTTTTTGAAAAAGATTCAATACCAATTAAATCAATTAGTAGATCTATTGCTTCTTTTGTTAAAANATCAATCATTTTGTAGAACTATTGAAGTGTGGTTAATATTTGATTTNATCATTTTAATAGATCCGATTTTTACAGTTTTTACTCCATTTCTGAGTGCATNAAAACAATTGTCAATTTTTGGAATCATTCCTGAATTAATAATCCCTTCTGACTTTAGTTTATAATAACTATTGGGATTNATTTCATCAATAATATTTTNTTCGTCATCANCTGAATTAAGGACACCATTTTTTTCAAAACAATAATATANAGCCACATTAAATTTCGATGATAACCCTACAGCTATTGATGCAGCAATCGTGTCAGCATTAGTATTTAAAATTTGTCCTTGTTTATCGTGAGATAATGAGCANATAACAGGGAAATATTTATTATTTANTAATAATATTAATAATTCNGTATTTATTTTTTTTATGTCACCAACAAATCCATAGTTNATTTTNTTTACTTTTCTTTTTTTTGCTTCAATGGTATTTCCATCNGGTCCAGAAAGTCCAATAGCATTGCAATTTATAGATTGAAGATTNGAAACAATATTCTTATTNATTTTTCCTGCATAAACCATTGTAATTATATCCAANGTTGATTTATTAGTTATTCTTCTACCATCAATTATTTTTGATTTTATTTTTAAACTATTGGATATATTTGTTGCAATTTTACCACCTCCATGGACTAAAATTTTTAAACCATCTATCTGCTTAAAATTATTCAAAAATAATTTTAGCTGTTTTTCATTATCTATTATATTTCCGCCAACTTTAATAACGGAAAGTCTATTTCTGATCATCAATTAATTGTTTTAAAATTGCTTGACATGCATAAACCCTATTTTCTGATTGTTTCAATACTAATGAATTTTTGTTATCCAGAACCTGATCAGAGGCTACAATATTCCTTCTAATTGGTAGACAATGCATAAATTTTGCATTATTAGTGTAATTCATTTTTTCATCATTAATCATCCACTCATTAGCTGTTCTTAAAACTTTTCCATAATCCTGATATGAGCACCAATTTTTAGCATATATAAAATCAGCTCCTTCAAATGCTTCCACTTGATTTGAGTATATTTTAACTCCTTTAGTTATTTTTGGGTCTAAATCATATCCATCTGGATTAGTAATGATAAATTCTGCATTTATATTTTTTATCATTTTAATGAATGAATTTGCTACTGCATGAGGCAGAGCTTTTGGATGAGGCGCCCAACTTAATACAATTTTTGGTTTTTGTTTATTATTATATTCGGTAATTGTCATTGCGTCTGCTATAGCTTGAAGAGGGTGTGCTGTTGCACTTTCCATGTTTATTACTGGTATGCTTGAATATTTCACAAAATTATTTAATACGATTTCCTCCTCATCATTTTTTTTGTTTTCTAAAGTTGCAAATGCTCTTATTGCTACCATATCGCAATATTGTGAAATAACTCCTGCAGCTTCTTTAACATGTTCTGATCTAATTCCTGACATCTTGGTTCCATCTTCAAATTCTAGCGCCCATGCTTCATTATTGAAATTCATTATCATTATATTAATACCCAATAAATTTGCTGCTTTTTGAGTACTTAACCTCGTTCTTAAACTTGGATTAAAAAATATCATTCCAAGGGTTTTATTCTTACCTATGTTTGAATATGAATTCATATTTTTTTTCATCTCAAAAGCTAAAGAGAGAGTTCTGTTAAAGTCTTTTAAATCGTCAAGCTTTATAAAATTTTTCATATTACTTCTTTTAGTGATTTAAAAAAAATATCAATATGCTCTTTTTTGATAGTTAGAGGTGGAAGAATTCTTAACAAGTTTTTATTTCCACTACTACCAGTAAAAATCTTTTTATCATAAATAAGTTTTTTTCTAATTTCTTTGACTTCATTATTAAACTCTATTCCTAACATTAATCCCCTTCCCTTAATATTGATTATTTCAGGGATTTGTTTTGCATTTTCAATAAAATAATTTCCAATTTCTCTTGCGTTTTGTTGTAAGTCATCTTTTTCAATAACATTCAAAACTGTTAATGACGCCACACAAGCCAAATGATTCCCCCCAAAAGTTGTTCCTAACATTCCATGTTCACTCTTAATAATAGAATTAACTAATAATCCACCAACAGGGAATCCATTACCCATTCCTTTTGCCATACAAATAAGATGTGGTTTTATATTATATTTTTGAAATGCAAAGAACTCACCCGTTCTACCAAAACCTGATTGAACTTCATCTGCAATTAAGCATGAATTATATTTTTGACATAGAGAGTTTATTAATAAAACAAAATCTTTATTAGGTTCATCTAANCCACCATAACCCTGNATAGATTCAAGTAAAACCGCGCAAACATCTCCTTTTTTAATTTCATTTTCAAATGTTTTNCTATCATTTAGATTAATAAAAGTAACATCTAATTTTTTTTCTAATTTAGAATGATATTTTTTAAAATCAGTTGCGGCAATAGCAGCATTACTTCTTCCATGAAATGAGTTTCTAAATGCAATTATTCTACTTTTTCTAGTATGCATTGAAGCTAATTTTAAAGCATTCTCATTAGCCTCTGCACCGGAGTTACACATAAATAAGGAATATTCCTTACATCCAGAATAATTCACAATTGAATTTGCAAGTTCTTCTTGAAGATTGTTTTTAACCGAGTTTGAATAAAAACCTATTTTATTCAATTGTCTAGATATATTTTTAACATAATCGGGNTGTGAGTGTCCAATTGAAATAACAGCATGTCCTCCGTAAAGATCTAGATATTTATTTCCNTNGTTATCATAGACAAATACGTCTTTTGCCTTTTTAGGANTAATATCATAAAGTGGGTATACATCAAATAATTTCATATTGTTATTGTATTGAAATTTCATTAATTTTTTCAAATGAGGCAACTAAGCCTTTAATTAAGGATGAACTTAATCCCTGATGTTCCATTTCGTTCAGTCCTATAATTGTGCAACCCCTTGGAGTTGTAACCTTATCAATTTCCTGTTCTGGATGTGTTTTACCCTCTATTAGTAGGCTAGCTGCACCCAATGCCGTATGCATGGACATATTCATGGCTTCATTTGCATCAAAACCCAGTTGAACTCCACCTTGAGTAGTTGCTCTTATTAATCTCATCCAAAAAGCAATTCCGCTTGCACAGAGAACAGTTGCTGCTTGCATATGTTTTTCNTCAATTATTATTGAAGTTCCAAGTGAGTTAAAAATTGCTGATGCTATATCAATTCTTTTATTTCCTTTATTATTACAACATAAACATGTCATGGACTTGCTAACAGATATTGCTGTATTTGGCATCGATCTGATTATAGGATATTTAGAAGTAATTACAGATTCAATTCTACTTATTTTAAAACCGGTGATAGTAGAAATGATCACATGTTTATCATTTAGCAAGTCTTTAATATTGATTAAAATATTTTCAAATTGACTTGGTTGTACTGCAAAAATTAATATATCAGAATTTTTAACAGCTATTCTATTATCTGATGTAATATTTATGTTTTTGTTTTTGTTCCATTCAATCAAACTATCACAATTTCTTTTTGTTAAATAAAGTTTTGTAATAATATTATTTAGAACGAGTCCTTTGGCAATACTTAAACCTAAATTTCCAGTGCCTATAATTGCTATTTTCATTTTAATAAATATTTGATTTTAATTTTAAACCTAATGTTTCATTCCAACCCATCATTATATTAAGATTTTGAATTGCTTGTCCAGATGCACCTTTAATTAAATTGTCAATTACTGACGTGATTAATAAAATATTATTGTGTTTATGAAGATGAATGAAACAATTATTTGAATTAACTACATTTTTTAAACTTATTTCGTTTTTAGATATGTGTGTAAATGGATCATTTTTATAATAATCATCGTATAATTCATTTGCACTTTCTAAGGATCCTTGGTAATTTAAATAGGATGTTGAAAATATACCTCTTGTAAAATTTCCTCTGTGTGGAAGAAAAATTATTTCAAATTTATTTTTAATTAAACTGCTAAGTGTTTGTTTGATCTCCCTCAAATGTTGATGNACAAAAGGCTTATACCATGATAAATTGTTATTTCTCCAACTAAAATGTTTAGTGTCAGATAAACTTGCTCCAGCACCTGTACTTCCTGTTGTNGCCGATGTGTGTATATGGTTTTTAATTAAATTATTTTTTGCTAGTGGTAACAATGATAACTGTATAGCTGTTGCAAAACATCCNGGNTTAGCAATATATTTTGCTTTTGATATTTTATCCTTTTGAAATTCGGGTAAACCATAAATAAAATTTAATTTACTTTTTNAATTTTCTTTATTTAATCGAAAATCATTACTTAGATCTATTATATGTGTTGAATCTGAAAATTTAATACTTTCTAAAAAAACTTTAGATTTTCCGTGTCCTAAGCAAAGAAAAAGAATGTCTACATTAGTATTAATTTTATTCGTAAATAATAAATTTGTTCTTCCTAACAAATCAAGGTGAGTATCAGTAATTAGATTACCTTGCTTAGTGGTACTGTAAACAAAATTTAATTCAATTTTGGGATGGTCTATGATTAATCTTATTAATTCACCACCTGTGTAGCCAGATCCTCCTATAATTCCAACTTTTTTCATAATTTATGATTAATCATTCTATTTATTTTATGGGCATTAGATGAAATTTTTATAAAACCTTTTGCATCATTTGCAGACCAGTTATTATTAATTTCTCCATAGTCACCAAATGATGAATTCATCAAGTCATTTGGTGATTCAATACCTGTAAGATCAAAACGATATGGATGAAGATCTATAAAAACTTTTCCATTTACATTTTTTTGACTGTTAACAAAAAATGATTCAATATCCCTCATTACCGGATCTAAGTAATTTCCCTCATGTAATAGCATTCCATAAATATTTGATAATTGATCCTTATGAAGTTGCTGCCATTTTGATAAAGTGTGTTTTTCAAGCAAATGGTGCGCTTTAATGATTATTAATGGTGCTGCAGCTTCAAAACCAACCCTTCCTTTAATACCAATAATTGTATCTCCTACATGCATACCTCTTCCAATAGCATATTCTTTTGCTATTTTTTGTAGTTTATCAATTATTTTTGTTGGATTATCATTTTTACCATTTAAAGCAATTAATTCACCATATTTAAATTCAATTGATATCTTTTTTAATTTATTTTTACTCAGTTTACTGGGGTATGCTTTTTCAGGAAGATTTTTATTTGATGTCAGAGTTTCTGAACCACCTATACTAGTTCCCCATAGTCCACGATTAATTGAATATTGAGCTTTTTCCCAAGGAATTTTGATTCCATGTGATTTTAAATATTTTATTTCATCCTTCCGTGACACTTTTTCGTCTCTGATTGGAGTGATAATCTCAATATTAGGGGCTAAAATTTGAAAAATCATATCAAATCTTATTTGATCATTTCCTGCTCCTGTACTCCCATGTGCAATATATTTAGCGTTTATGCTTTTTGCATAATTAACTATTTCGATTGCTTGTATTATTCTTTCTGAACTAACACTTAAAGGATATGTGTTATTTTTTAAAACATTTCCAAAAATCAAATATTTAATGATTTTATCGTAAAAGTTTTTAATTGAGTTAATTGACTTGTAATACTTACAACCAAGGTCTAGAGCATTTGATTTTATTTTTTTCAAGTCTTTATTTGAAAATCCACCAGTATTTATTGATACAGCATAAATATCATAACCTTGTTCAGTTAATTTTTTAATACAATATGAAGTATCAAGTCCACCACTGTATGCAAGAACTAATTTTTTCATTTTATTTTTTTTTAAATAAACCTCCAATAAATTTGGCTGTTTTAGATTTATTGAATTTTTTTTCTTCTGGATCATAAAGCATTCCTGTACACAAGCATAGTTTTCTATCTGTTCTAGTTAAAACATCAAAATTTTTACAGGTTTGACAACCACTCCAAAAATCAGGGTCATTTGTTAGTTTTGAGAAGTGAACAGGCTTGTAACCTAATTCATAATTAATTTTCATAACTGCTTGAGCAGTGGTGATTCCAAATATTTTGACACCAGGAAATTTTTTTTTGGATAAATTGAAAATTTTTCTTTTTATTTTTTTGGCTAAGCCTTTCCCTCTGAATTTTGGATTAACAATTAATCCAGAATGAGCAACATATTTACCGTGTTCCCATCTTTCTATGTAGCAAAACCCTGCAAATTCATTATTATCTATTGCAATTATTGAATTTCCATTTTTTATTTTTTCAGCTATATATTCAGGAGTCCTTCTAGCTATACCAGTTCCTCTAACTTTTGCAGATTGGTCAATGCAGCTAGAAATATTTTTTGCGAAATGTAAGTGCGATATATCTGAAATTAAGATATCCATTGTTGTGAATTTAGTTAGAAAGTTAATGTAAAAAGGGAACCGGACTCACCTAGGTTCCAGATAGTAAATATTGCCCTTAGGCGGGACGACGGTTAGCTGATTGTCCTGCTATAAAAAAAGTTCTAGATGTTACTTTTAAAATCATCACTGCAAATATTACAATAATTATTTTAAAAAAAAAAGGTTTTATATTTTTACCTATATTTTTTTTGTTAATTTTTTTAATAATAAAAAAGGAAATCGTTAATAAAAATGAATCTTAATTCCTACGATATTGAGAAAGAATACCCGCAGCTAAAAAATAAAAAAGTACTTTTAGCAGTAAGTGGTGGAATAGATAGTATGACCTTATTTCATTTATTTTCATTAACTAAGATAAATTTCTCTGTAGCTCATTGTAACCATAATCTCAGATCAAATGAGAGCCTTAAGGATCAGATTCTAGTTAGTAAAATTTCTAAAAAATTAAAAGTTGATCTTCACATAAAAAATATTAACACAACTAACTATAAAAATAAAAATAGATTATCTGTTCAAATGGCTGCTCGAAAGATCAGATATGATTGGTTTAATTCATTATTAGATAAATATGCTTATTCACATGTAATAACTGCACATCATTTAGATGATCAATTAGAGACCTTATTAATAAATATTGGAAGAGGGGCTGGTATTGATGGCCTTATTGGTATACCTGAATCAAATTTACTAATTCGACCACTTTTAAAATTTACTAAAAAAGAAATATTAGAATATGCAAAAGATAATAATATAAATTGGAACGAAGATTCAAGTAATTTAAAAAACAAATATTTAAGAAACTCAATAAGAAATCTCATTATTCCAAAATGGAAAGATCTTGTTCCGGATTTAGAAAAAAATTTCAAAAAAACTATTAATAATTTAAAATCTACAAGTATTGCTATAAATAACCAAATTAAAAATTTTAAGAATGATAATTTTGTTGTATCAATCCATGGAACAACAATAAATATAAATGAATTAAAAAAACTTACTCCAAATTTCTTCTTTTTACATGCTATTTTTAAACAATATGGCTTTAATCACCCTAAAGAAATTGATAAAATTATTAACTCTCAAAAAGGAAAAAAAATTACCTCTGAAACACATATAATACTTAATAATGGGGAGGATATAATTTTAAAAGCCTTAAGTGAAGAATCGAATATAAATTCATATAAAATTAAACTAATTCCTCAAAAAATTAATACTCCCATAAATTTTGAAATCAGTAATAATCCTNTTTTAAAACCGCANAAATCAATATCAGTTGATCCAACATTATTAAGTTCAACATTNGAGATAAANAGACCCCCTGTNGGAAGTTACTTTTATCCNACAGGTATGGAGGGTAAAAAGAAATTAAGTAAATATTTTAAAGACGAAAAGTATTCACAATTTGATAAAGAGAATCAATGGGTTTTAACATCAGATAATGAAGTTGTATGGATAATTGGTAAAAGAGCTGATAGACGTTTTATATCAAATAAAAATTCAAAGAAAAGAATGTATATTAGCATTAGTTGACGTATAATGAATAGATTAATTCTTTTAATTTTTTTGAGTTTCTTTAATATTTTACAAAGTCAGAATATAACTGAACCTGTAGAGTGGAATTTTTATTTTGAAAATAAAAATGATTCAACTTTAACTTTAAAATTTGATGCTAAAATTGAGGAAGGTTGGCATGTATATTCTCAATATATAAAAAGTGAGCCTCCACTTAAAACACAGTTTATTTTTGATACAGAACCATTTAATTCAGTAAAAAATATAGAAGAGAGTACAGCTGTTTATAAGTATGATTCAATTTTTGAAAAAAAAATAAAATATTTTGAAAATATTGCTGAATTTAAATTAGATTTTAGAAAAGATCGTTCAGTTGATTATATTTCCGGAAAAATAGATTATCAGGCCTGCGATGACAGACTTTGTGTATTTAGATCTGAACCTTTTATTTTTAAAATAAATAAAAATGCAGAAGTTGATTCAAATAATTTTATATCTGAGGAAAGTATTTCAAAATACAATTCATTAAGATTAAACCTAGTTAATTCAAAATTTTCATCAAAACCTATTTATAACCCCTTAAAACAGAATTATTGGAAAATATTTTTATTAGGTATGCTTGGAGGATTTTTAGCATTAATAACCCCATGTGTATTTCCTATGATTCCAATTACTGTTTCATATTTTAACAAGAAAAATAAATCAAAAAAAACGGGAATTATTGACTCTTTCAAATATGGCTTATTTATCATTTTAATATATGTACTTTTAAGTTTACCATTTCATATTTTTGACTCAATAGATCCAGCAATATTGAACGTTATTGCCACTAACGTTACCCTCAATATATTTCTCTTTGTGGTATTTGTTTATTTTGCATTTTCACTTTTTGGTTTTTATGAACTAAAGTTACCCAATGAATGGATTAACTATTCTGATAATGCTTCCTCTAAATTAAAGGGAACTATAGGTATTTTTTTTATGGCATTGACTCTTGCTATTGTTTCATTTTCCTGTACTGGACCAATTCTTGGATCTCTTTTAGCTGGATCAATTACCTCAGACGCTGGTGCAAATCAATTGACATTTGGAATGTTAGGTTTTGGAATATCTCTTGGTCTTCCATTTGGATTGTTTTCTTTATTCCCAAGTGCACTTAAGTTTATTCCTAAATCTGGCAGCTGGCTTAGTTCAACTAATATTATTTTAGGCTTTGTTGAATTAGCATTGGCTCTAAAGTTTTTATCAAATGCCGATTTAGTTTCTAATTGGGGAATCCTAAAAAGAGAGACTTTTATTTTTATTTGGACTTTGATCTCATTTTTAACTACACTTTATTTATTTGGTGTGTTTAAGTTTCCAAATGAAGTCAAATCCAATGTAAGCTTTCCAAGAAGACTTATAAGTTTTTGTTTCTTATTTTTTACCGGTTATTTGTTTCTAGGATTAATATCAAAAGGTAATAATTTAAAATTACTTAGTGGTTTTCCACCTCCTACATTTTATTCAATAAATCAATCAACAAATGATTGTCCACTTAATTTAGATTGTTATAAAGATTTTTATGAAGGTAAAAGTATTTCAGTACAATCAGGTAAACCAATCTTAATTGATTTTACCGGTTGGGCTTGTGTTAATTGCAGAAGAATGGAAGAAAATGTATGGTCGGATCCTGAGATCTTGGAAATATTAAAAAATAAATTGATTCTTATATCATTGTACGTTGATGATAGGTCAGAACTGTCAGAAAATGAAAAATTTAAATTTCGAAGGTCAAATGGCACAATAAAGTCAATTGAAACAATTGGACAAAAGTGGTCTACATTTCAATTTCTGAATTTCAGAACTGCATCTCAACCATTTTATGTTTTAATGTCCAATGATGGTAAAATTTTAAATGAACCTATCCAGTATGTTAATACAAAAAAATTTAAAAATTGGTTAGAGGAGGGGTTAATTAGGGGTAAAAATTAACATAAAAACAATTAATTTATTTCATCTTTTTTTTGACCTGTAAACATTAAATATCCTTTTAAAAACAAATCGATTGAACCATTCATAACTGAATCAATATCATTTGTTTCAACTTTTGATCTTACATCTTTTATAAGTCTGTAGGGATGCATCACATAATTTCTTATTTGTGAACCCCATTCAATTTTCATTTTTGAGGCTTCAATTTCATTTCTTGCGGATAGTTTTTTTTGTAATTCAATCTCATACAATTGAGATTTGAGAAGTTGCATTGCTTTTCCTTTGTTTTCTAGTTGTGATCGAGTTTCTGAGTTTTCAATTACAATTCCCGATGTTTTATGTTTCAGCCTAACTGCTGTCTCAACTTTATTAACATTTTGTCCTCCAGCTCCACTTGACCTCATTGTTTCCCATGTTATATCAGANGGATTTATAATTATTTCTATTGAATCATCAACCAATGGATAAACGTAAACAGATGCAAAAGAAGTATGCCTTTTAGCATTGCTATCAAAGGGAGATATTCTCACTAGTCTATGAACACCATTTTCACCTTTAAGCCATCCAAAAGCATATTCTCCGTTAATTTCAATTGTAACAGTTTTAACTCCAGCTACGTCCCCGGGTTGGTTGTTTAATTCTTTTAATTTGAATCCATTTTTCTCTCCCCACATTAAATACATTCTCATCAACATTTCAGCCCAATCACAACTTTCAGTTCCACCTGCACCGGCCGTTATTTGAAGTATAGCNGATAGATTATCCCCTTCATCAGATAACATATTTTTAAATTCAATTTTTTCAAACAATTCATTAATTTTTGATTTTAGTGAATCTATTTCATCTTGGTTTATATCTTCTTCATTTTGAAGTTCCAATAAAATTTCTAANTCTTCAATATATTCNTTAATTAGTTTAAAATCTCGAACCCATTTCTTTTTTGATTCCAAATCACGCATAAATGATTCCGCGTTTTTTGGATTACTCCAAAAATCAGGTGAAAGTGTTTTTTCTTCTTGATTTGAAATTTCTATTTCTTTGGAAGGAATGTCAAAGATACCCCCTTAACGCATCCAGGCGATCATTAAATTTTCTNAGTATTTCAGATTGAAACATTATAAGNTTTTAAATCACTAATTTAAATTTTCTTTTTCAATATATAGATATATGATATATGAATTTATTAGTTTTATTGTATCAAATTAAATTATGAAGAAATTTGTTTTTTTGTTACTAGCACTCTTTTTTAATACTCATTCTTTATTATCTCAACACAAGAAATTTGAAAAATTATTAAATAATAAAAAAAATCAAAAAATTTTAAAGAATGATTTTACTAAATCTGAATCCATGAAATTATTCGAGGGTTTTTTTAATTTTTATTATGATGATAAAACTGATAATATTTTTCTTATGGTTAAGGATTTAAATAAAGANTTTTTATANGTAAATAGTTTAAGCCAAGGGATTGGAAATAATGACATTGGTCTAGATAGGGGGCAACTAGGTAAACAAAGAGTGGTTTATTTTACTAGATCAGGAAATAGGTTGTTGCTAGTTGAGCCAAATCAAAAATTTAGAGCAAACTCCGAAAACTATCTTGAGAAGGAGTCCGTNGATCAAGCATTTGCTAAATCAGTTATATGGAGCTTTAAAATTGAAAAAATAACTGAGAAAAGGGAATTTTTAATCGATTTAAATGATTTTTTATTAAATGATACCCATGAAGTNGCAAATAAGTTAAAAAGATCGGGACAAGGGTNTTATTCTATTGATAAAAATAGATCATCGATAAATCTACCTAGAACGAAGTCTTTTATAAAAAATACAGAATTTGATGTACAATTAACTTATTCTGGTCAACCAGAGGGGGATTTGATCCGATCTGTGACTCCTTCACCAAATTCAGTAACAATTAATCAGCATCATTCTTTTATTGAATTACCTCCTTTAAATTTTAAAATGCGTCGATTTGATCCAAGAAGTGGTGTGAATGCATTTAGATATTATGATTATGCAACTCCAGTAAGTGAACCTACTTTAAAGGAGTATGTTGTAAGACATCGNTTAGAAAAAAAGAATCCAGAACTTGAAATGAGTGAAGCTATTAAACCAATTATATATTATCTCGACAACGGAACGCCTGAACCAGTGAGATCTGCATTAATAGACGGAGGCAAATGGTGGAATGAGGCTTTTGAAAATATTGGATTTAAAAATGCATTTCAAATCAAAATTTTACCTGATGATGTTGATCCACTTGATGTAAGATTTAATGTTATTCAATGGATACATAGATCAACAAGAGGCTGGAGTTATGGGTCCAGTATAATGGATCCTAGAACTGGTGAGATTTTGAAAGGACATGTTAGCCTAGGTAGTTTAAGGATTAGACAAGATTTTATGATCGCCTTGGGACTTACAAAATCACCATATAAATTAAATGAAAATAAAGAAAATAGAGCCCTTGAAATGGCTTTAGCAAGAATTAGACAACTTTCTGCGCATGAAATAGGACATACGTTAGGTTTTGCACATAATTTTACCGGTAGTTCAAACGATAGATCAACAGTTATGGACTACCCTCACCCAACTCTTAAGATTGTAGATGGACAAATTGATTATAAAGATGCCTATTCCACAGGTATTGGAGAGTGGGATAAGGTTAGTGTAGCCTATAATTACTCACAGTTTTTAAATGAAGCTGATGAAAATACTTNTCTTAAAAAAATAATAGAAAATAGCTTTATTGANGGNCATAGATTTATTTCGGATTCTGATTCGAGACCTTTAAGTGGCGCTCATCCGAAATCTCATTTATGGGATAATGGTGAAAATTCAATTATTGAGCTTGAAAACCTTTTAACTATCAGAGAATTAGCTTTATCAAATTTTTCAATAGACCATATCAAAGANGGNGAAAATTATTCAATCCTTGAAGACCGTTTGGTCCCAATNTNTTTTTTGCATAGATATCAACTAGAGGCAGTAGTAAAATTAATAGGAGGTTTAAATTATGATTACGGAGTTAAAGGTAATATTAAATATAAGGTTCAACCTGTTAAAAAGTTAGACCAAGATCAAGCTTTAAAAATATTATTAAAATGTATTTCACCAATTAATTTAAAAATTCCAAAATCACTTCATTCAATATTAGGTCCAAGAACTTTTGGGAATTATAGAAATAGGGAAAGTTTTGGNTCTCAATTAGGAATAACATTTGATTACCTCGGAATTGCTAATTCACTCAGTAATTCAGTAATAAGCATGATTTTGAATCCNGAGAGAAGTTCAAGATTGGTTCAACACAATTCTATNTATGAAAATCAATTGAGTTTAAACGAAGTTATCTTACAATTAATTAATAAAACTTTTAAATCAAACCAAATGGATTCATATTCTAAATCAATAAATGAAATTAATCAAGCAAACGTATTAAAAAATTTATTTAAACTTGGAAGCAGCCCTAATATATATCCACAGGTAAGAGCTATAGTATTTAATCATCTGGATGAATTAAACATTTGGTTAAATAATAAACCCAAAATTAAATTCTCAAAATATTATCAAAGCCAAATTAATACTTTCATGTCTCAACCAATATTGATTAATCCTCTAAAAACAAAAAAAATACCTGATGGATCACCAATTGGTTCAATAAAATGTGATTTTTAGATGAAAATAAATTTGATCAGTGATACTTTTACTATCCCATCCGCTGGAATGCTTGATGCTATGATGCANGCAAAAGTTGGTGATGATGTTTTTAAAGAAGATCCAACATTAAACNATCTAGAAAAAAAAGTAGCTACTATGTTCGGTATGGAATCTGGTCTTTTTTTTCCATCAGGAACAATGTCTAACCAAGTTGCNATTAAAATTCAGACGATTCCAGGTGATCAATTGATATGTGATGAATTATCTCATATTTACCATTATGAAGGAGGTGGTGTGAGTTTTAATTCTGGAGTATCCTGTAGATTAATAAAAGGTANAAATGGTTTAATAAATAAGGATCAAATAGAAAACGTTATAAATCCATCCGATTTTTATCATAGTCCTCCCACCTCTCTAGTATCAATTGAAAATACATCAAATAAAGGTGGTGGGTCATGTTATGAATTGACTTCTTTAAAATCAATCAGTAATTTATGTAGAAAAAAAAATATTTCTATTCATCTTGATGGGGCAAGAATATGGAATGCGATGATTGCAACAAATACAAAAGCTAATGATTATGGTAAATTGTTTGATACAATATCTGTATGCTTCAGCAAAGGTTTAGGTTGTCCTGTTGGATCGATGCTACTTGGTAGTAAGGAATTAATTAAACAAGCNTTGAGATACAGAAANGTTTTGGGTGGGGGTATGAGACAAGTTGGATATTTAGCTGCAGCTGCAAATTATGCAATAGANAACAATATAAATGATTTAAATTATGATCATAAAAAAGCAAAAGAATTAGAAAGTGTTTTAAATGATTTAGTATATGTAGATAGAGTTGAGCCAGTTTCTACAAACATTATTATTTTTTCATTGAAAAAAACTTTAGATGAGGATAAATTCATTGAATTACTTATAAAAAACAATATTAGATTAATNAAATTGGGTAAGGGAAAAATAAGAATCGTNACTCACAGAGATTATACTCAAAATCAACATGAATTCACAATCAATATTTTAAAAAAATTAAAGTTTTAAATCCAAATAATGATCAAATTTATTCTAAGTNTAGATTGCAATTAATATTACANCAAATCAATCTAATTTAATAGATGAAAATAAAAAAAGAANTAANACCTCCCGTACCAAAAAAAAAACCTTTTAAAACATATATTCATGATAATTTAAGAATTGATAATTATCATTGGCTAAAAGACATTAATGATCCAGAAGTTTTAGATTATTTGAAAAGTGAAAATGACTATTATGAAAAATCAACTAAACCTTTNAGATCAATTGAGAAAAAAATATTTTTAGAAATTAAATCAAGGATTAATGAAAATGATTCATCAGTTCCATATTTTTATAATGGTTATTGGTATATTACAAGGTTTCAAGTCAATAAACCCTATCCAATTTATGTTAGAAAATTCAAATCTCTTAAATCTAAGGAAGAAATCTTAATAGATGTGAATNAAGCCTCTAATGGTTATGATTATTATAATTTAATTGGAATCAACATAAGTCCNGATAATACGAAAATGGCCTTTTCTGTTGATACCAAATCTAGACGAAAATATAAAATTTATGTNAAAGATTTATTNGATAATTCGATTTTAAAAACTAATATATCNAATACTAATGGATTATCTGTTTGGGCTAATGATAGTCGTCATCTATTTTACGTAACAAAAGATAATATTACCTTACGATCNAACTCNGTATATCTCCATGATATTAAAAGACCAGATATAAATGATTCTTTAGTTTACTTTGAAAATGATAATACTTTTTCGGTNGGTATTAGTAAATCAAAATCCAATAAATATATTTTTATTTCTTCATATTCAACCAAAACTACTGAGTATCAATATTTAAATGCTAATTATCCAAAACAAAACTTTAAGTTAATTCAGAAAAGAATTTTTGGCCTTGAGTATGATGTTNATCATTATGATAAATTTTTTTATATCATGACGAACCATAATAATTCCCTAAACTACAAATTAGTTAAAACTCTCGAAAATAAAACNCAGCTAAATTATTGGATTGATTTTTTAAATCATAGAAATGATGTTTTGCTTCAAGACTTAGAAATATTCGAAAACTATTGGGTTACTTTTGAAAGATTTAATGGATTAAANAAGNTGGTTATCCATTCATGGAATAATAAAGAAACATATNAGNTACCNTTTGATGNTGAAACCTATTCTATTTGTTCTTCANATAACCCTAATTTTAAAACCAAAAAAATAAGGTATAAATATAATTCATTATCAACGCCAAATTCCATTATGGAATTCGATATGAAATCAAGAAAATTAAAAATTTTAAAGACCCAACTGGTTAACGATAAAAGCTTTAAATCAAACAATTACATTGAAAAAAGAATTTGGGCCAATGCAAAAGATGGAACTAAAATTCCAATATCAATGATATATAACAAGAAGACAAATATTTCTTCTTCAACCCCATTATTGCAGTATGCATACGGATCATATGGTTATACTATCGATCCATCATTCTCAATTTCTTTAATTAGTTTGCTAGATAGAGGTTTTATTTATGCAATTTGTCATGTAAGAGGAGGAGATTATCTAGGTAGAAAATGGTATGAGGATGGAAAATTACTTAATAAAAAAAACACATTTGAAGATTTCATTTGTTGTTCAAATTTATTAATCAAAAAGGGTTATACATCATCAAAGCATTTGTATGCNTATGGTGGCTCTGCAGGTGGATTATTGATGGGTGTTATTATAAATAAAAATAGTAAACTTTATAATGGAATTATTGCAGATGTTCCATTTGTCGATGTAATTAATACTATGTTNGANGAAACAATTCCTTTAACAACAGGTGAATATGATGAATGGGGAAANCCTAAAATTTTGAAATATTACAATTATATAAATTCATATTCACCCTANGACAACGTNAAAAAGAAAGAATATCCTAACATGCTNGTTACAACAGGTATNCATGATTCTCAAGTTCAATATTGGGAACCAGCNAAATGGGTTGCAAAAATTCGAGAATTNAAAACTGATTCNAATTTAGTTTATTTATTAACNGATATGAAAACNGGNCATGGTGGTCCNTCAGGAAGATATNATGCAATNAAAGAAGTAGCNAAAAAATATGCTTTTTTANTACAAATAGAAGACCAAACCGATTAACTATTTTTANTTAAATTTGCAANCAATTNTAANTAAAAGATTTTAAGATTGATTATANACAATAACATTCTTGAATTAGTNGGAAACACNCCATTAATNAAACTAAATAAAAGNGTATCAAATTTTNNAGGNAATTATTATGCAAAATGGGAAGGTTTTAATCCNGGNCATTCTAATAAAGANAGAATNGCATTANATATNATAAATGAAGCTGAAAAAAAGGGTTTAATTAAAGAAGGAAGTACAATTATTGAGACAACATCNGGTAATACAGGNTTTAGTCTTGCAATGGTATCNCTTGTAAGAGGATATAAATGTGTTTTAGCAGTAAGTTCNAANTCATCAGAAGACAAAATAAANATGCTTCAATCNATGGGAGCTAANATTTATGTTTGCCCATCAAATGTTGAACCAGAGGATCCAAGATCTTACTATGAAGTAGCAAAAAAAATTAACTTGGAAACACCAAATTCATTATATGTNAATCAGTACTTTAANACCCTAAATACATTAGCNCATTACAATTCTACCGGTCCTGAAATNTGGNAACAAACTANTGGAAAAATNACACATTTAATNGGNTCGAGTGGAACAGGAGGGACACTTTCGGGATCTGCAAAATTTTTAAAGGAAAAAAATAAAAANATTAAAATTATTGGNGTTGATGCNTATGGATCTGTNTTAAAAAAATACCATGAAACTGGAAAATTGGATAAAAATGAAATTTACCCNTANAATATNGAAGGNTTAGGAAAAAATCTNATACCNTNAGCNACTGACTTTTCNGTAATTGACAAGTTTATAAAAGTAACNGATAAATCNAGTGCTNNCTCATCTAGGTTNGTCACAAAAAANGAAGGNATTTTTGTAGGATANACCTCNGGNGCTGTTTATCAGGCAATANTTCAACTNAATGATGAAANTTANTTNAATNNTGANTCTAATNTTGTTTTAATATTTCCNGANCACGGNTCNAGNTACATGAGTAAAATATATANTNATGANTGGATGANTAATNAAGGNTTTTTNAANAAAAAAGAAAAGAATATTGTTCANCAAATTGAATATGTTTAATTTTGTTTTTTTTTCTTNGATGAAAGATTTATTTTACAGAATACANCAAAACAAAGGCCCTCTAGGTAAATGGGCTAAACATGCAGAAGGTTATTTTGTTTTTCCAAAATTAGACGGACCAATTGGNAANAGAATGATATTCAANGGAAAAGAAGTAATTACATGGAGNATTAATGATTATTTAGGCTTAGCAAATCANCCNGAAATAAGAAAGGTAGATGCTGANGCNGCNANAGANTTTGGCTCAGCCTATCCAATGGGNGCAAGAATGATGTCAGGTCANACTGANGTTCACGANCAGNTAGAAANAGAGCTTGCAGAATTTGTTGANAAGGAGTCTGCATATTTANTAAATTTNGGATATCAGGGNATTTTATCAACTATTGATAGTTTAGTTAGTAAGGATGATGTNATAGTTTATGANGTTGATGCTCATGCATGTATCATTGATGGTGTNAGACTNCACCATGGAAAAAGNTATACCTATCAACATAATGATATTGTAAGCCTAGAAAAAAACTTAATTAGAGCAACAAAAATTGCTAATCAAACTGGTGGTGGAATATTGGTAATTTCTGAGGGTGTTTTTGGTATGAGAGGTGAACAAGGCAAATTAAAGGAAATAGTAGATTTAAAGAATAAATATAATTTTAGGTTTTTGGTTGATGACGCTCACGGATTTGGTACTTTAGGGATGAATGGCTCTGGTGCAGGAAGCGAACAAGGTGTTCAAGATAAAATTGATGTATATTTTGCTACTTTCGCAAAATCCATGGCATCAAGTGGAGCTTTTGTAGCGGCAGACAAGGAGATAATAGATTTTTTAAAATATAATATGAGATCTCAAATGTTTGCAAAATCACTTCAAATGGTTTTGGTTAAAGGTGCATTAAAAAGATTAGATATGCTAAGGTCAAGACCTGAGTTTAAAAATAATTTATGGAAAAATGTAAATGCATTACAAAACGGGTTGAAAGATAGTGGATTTGATATAGGATCAACCCAAAGCTGTGTAACACCTGTATATCTTAAGGGTAGTATACCTGAGGCTATGGTTCTAGTCAAAGATTTAAGGGAAAATTACTCAATTTTTTGTTCTATTGTAGTTTATCCAGTAATTCCAAAAGGTTTGATTTTATTAAGATTAATACCAACAGCTTCACATACCTTAGATGATGTTTCAATAACACTAAATGCTTTCTCAAAAATTAGAGAAAAGTTGGAAAAAGGAATATACAAAAGATTGTCTCAGAAAATAACTTCATCTGCTTAGTCATTAAGCATTACAGGCATAACTAGCATGGTTATTTCCTCATTATCTCTATTATTTGAAATTGGTGTAATTAGACCGGCTCGGTTAGGTAAAGACATTGCTAATTGAATTTTATCTGAATTTAAATTATTTAACATTTCAATAAGAAACCTTGAATTAAAACCAATCTGAATATCTTCTCCAGAATACTCACAATCCAATCTCTCTTCAGCTTTATTATTGTAGTCAAAATCTTCAGCAGAAATATTCAAAGAGGTTCCAGCCATTTTTAGACGAATCTGGTGGGTAGTTTTATTAGAAAAAATACTAATTCGTCTTACAGAATTTAAAAATAAAGCTCTATCAATAACCAAATTATTTGGATTTTCCTTTGGAATTACTGCTTCATAGTTTGGATATTTACCATCAATTAATCTACAGGTTATTTTGGACGACCCAAAAATGAATTGGGCATTAGAATCATTATACTCAATTTTAACATCATGATCAAAACCAACCATAATCCCTTTAAGTAATTGGAGAGGTTTCTTTGGAACTATAAATTCAGCAGTTTTATCTGCTGAGAAATCTAGTCTTGAATACTTGACCATTTTATGAGCATCAGTAGCAACAAAATTCAAATTTTCTGAAGTAAATTGAAAAAAAACTCCAGTCATGATAGGTCTTAGATCATCATTACCTGAAGCAAAAACAGTCGAGTTTATTGCCTTTGCCAAAACATCTCCATTTATTATTGTAGTACTTGGGTTATTAATATTAATTATTTTAGGAAAATCTTCTCCAGATGCATAAGAAAGTGCATATTTTCCATTATTTGCTATAATCTCAACTGTATTAGATTCAGTTTTAATAAATGTTAATGGCTGCTCGGCAAAAGTCTTTAATGTATCAATTAAAATTCTTGCAGGAAGTGCAATTGATTCAGTATCCTTTGATTCAATTGAAATTGAGGTAGACATTGTTGTTTCAAGATCAGATGCAGATATTACTAAACTTTCATTATTTATTTCAAACAAAAAATTATCCAGAATTGGGAGGGTATTAGATGAATTAATTATTCCACCAATTACCTGTAATTCTTTTAATAAAACTTCACTTGATACGATAAATTTCATATGAAATAATTTACTCCAAATATATTTTAATTGTATCTGAATAAAAAAAGAACTTATTCACATTTATTAACGATGATTTTTTCTGTATTTATTAACAAATGAATATACTATGAATAAAATCAAAACTGGAAAAAATAAAATTAATATTACTAACCTTTTATCTCTTTTATTAATTTTTAATTTATCAAATAATATGAATTTATTATTTCTTGGTATTTCTTTTATTAAGTTTTTATTTCCAGTTAAATAATGAACTGAATTAATTAAAAACTCTTTATTTGAATAAAAATTATTTGTCCATTTGTCATATCCTAACTCAAGCGGATTTCCATTTTCAATTTGATTTTCTCCAAATTGACCATCTGTTATTATTATTGATTTACTTTTACCTTTATTTAGTTTAAAAATATTAACAATTGGTTTTATTTTATTCCTATACAGTGAGTTGAATTCTCCTTCAATTAACACAGACATTAATTTTACATCACTTGAAAATTTAACTTTGTTATTCCCTTTTATTGCACTTTGAATATCAATCTGAGATGGTATATTTTGAATTTTATTAAAGTTTGATGAATTAATTAATGTTAACTTTTTAAGATTATTTTTGACTGTATCAATTGGATTTGAATATTTAAGTAACAAATATTCAAGATTGTTATTTATGATTGATTTATTAGGTTTAACCATTGGAGAGTAGACCCAAGGAACGGGAATATATTGTGTTTTATTTCCATCTCCATTAGCAATAATAATTGGCCCACAATAATTATCAAGTACTAATTGTGTTTTAATTTTAATTCCTTGATTAAAAAAATAATCATCTAAATTCAATTGATTACTAATAACTTCAGACTTTCCATTTAATTTGAATTTGTCCTCATCAAAAGTGGTAGAATTTAGCATCCATAAAATACTTCCCCCATTCATTTGATATTGATCTAAAATAAATTTCTCCTCATTTTCAAATCTTTTTTTTGGATTTGAAATTATTATCAATGGGAATGTTTTTAGATATTGGAATGTTTCAAATGGATTAGATTTATATTTTTTTATATCAAAAATAAAAACCTCATAGTATAACTGAAGGCTGGAGACAAAATCAGATATTTTCAAACTACTACTTGTTTCATGAGAACTTATTATAGCAATTTTCGATTTTGAATTATTTTCCAATCTTTTAAGTCCATCAATCAATTTACTATCTAATTTATTAATTGAACTTATAATTGATGATTCATCCGACTTGTTATATTGAGAATCCATGATAGGAATTAGCACGGAACTTTTACCATTATTCATTATTATCCAAGGAAAAATAATATTTTGTTCAATATTTTGATTCTTAACATCAATATTATAAAAAGGTTTCATGCCATAACTTGACATTTCACTTAAAATCTTATCCATACTATCATCACCTTCGAATGGATTAATAAAATTAGAATGTAGATTGTTATTTAAATTATAATACAAGTTTAACTTTTGTTTGATTTCCATATTTAATTTTCTGAATTTTGGAGGGATTTTTCCGGACAAAAAAACATCTATAGTTATATTATCTTTAATGTTTTTAATCATTGAAACTGATTCTTTATCCAATGAAAATCTTTTATCCTGTGTGAAATCAAAATTATAGTTTATCGTGTAACTTAAAATGAATAGTGAAATTCCAATTAACAATAATATTCTTTTCCTCATTTATTTTTTAATTGATTAATTAAATGAGTTGAAAATATTAATAAAATTAAATTTAAACCCATAAAATAAAATATGTCAGAAAAATTAATTAAACCACTTAAAATTCTTTCAAAATGAATTTTATTTCCAAAACTTATAATGATGTGGTGGATTTTTTCATCAACAATAAAACTTGAAAGGTTGTAAATTAAATAATATTGAGTAAAACAAACCGAAAAATTTGTAATTAAAATGGTTAATTGATTTTTAAAAATTATAGAAGTTGGAATACTTAAAAAAATAAAATTTGAACCAAGTAATAATATTGAAATATATCCTGCAATGATTGAGTATATTTCAATATTTGAATTAGCATGAATGAAATAATTTAGGTAATAAGCATAAAATATTGTTGGCATAATAGCCAACAAAAGAATTATTATTTGAGAGAAAAATTTTCCTAAAATGATCTCAATGGATTTTAATGGTTTTGAGAGTAAAAGATCAAAAGTACCATCAGAAATTTCATTGCTAAAAGATATTATTGATATTGAAGGGATCAAAAATATAAGTAACCATGCATTTAAATAAAAAAGACCCCTATAATCCAGAAAAATATCATTTAATAAGTTAAAATAATTATCTATTCCAATTAATGATAAAGTATTAGCTGTCCAAAAAAATAGTAATATTAAATACCCTAATGGCTTAATAAAAAAAAACCTTATTTCTTTAAAAATTATTGAAATCATTTTTAATTAAAAATTACTGTGACAGAATCCCTGTAGCCAAGACCAAACAGGGTACTTGCACTCCCAACGGTTAAAGGATTACTTTTATAAATAGCAAGTTCTAAATGTCCAGCCGTATTGAAAATAGCAATTTTTTTTCCATCCTCATTTCTTCTATCTTTTGAAATATTAAAGTCAATTGACTCGCTGTAAGTACTATAAATCCTGTCAAATTTAATTGATCTTGCAACAATAGTAAATTCTCTAGATTTACCGATATCATTAAAAATTTTTTTTGTAATGTTAGTTATTACATTTCCATAATTATCGATGTAAATTACACTTCCTAAAATTTTATCCTTACTATTACTAATAACTGGATTTAAATTAGTTAGTTCCAATATTGAATTAATTTTTTTACCAACTACCTCTAATTTACCATTTCTTGATATGTGTCCAGCAACTTTAACAAAAACATCAAGAACAGGAAAACTACTGATAGTTTTATTATGAATATTTATTTCAAAAATATCTTTTATTTTTTTTTCATTAAAAATCAAGGAAAAGATTCCATTGTCAGCTCCAATAAAATAATGATCATCATGGTAAATAACCAAATGTATGTTCTCTATTGTTCGTTCGGAGTCTACACCAATAATATGAATAGTCCCTTTGGGAAAAAGTTTATATGAATTTTTTAATATGTATGATGCTTCTGTAACATTATATGGGCTTATCTGATGACTAATACTCACAATATTAACTTCTTTAATCTCATCTAATAAAGCGGCTTTTATAGCTGATACAAAATAGTCCTTATTGCCAAAATCAGTAGTTAAAGTTACAACTCTCATATAGATGAATTAATATTATTTTTAACTCAAAAAGTGTAAATTTGAATTAATTTATCTAAACAAAAATAATTTTTTTTAATTCTTCTCACTCTTGAATGAACTTGAAATTAATCTCAAAGAAATAAATCCACAAGAATTTTTTGGAAATCAGAACAAAAATCTTGAAAAAATCAAAAATCATTTTCCTAAATTAAAAATAGTTGCTAGAGGATTAACAATTAAAGCATACGGTGAAAATAAACTATTAAATAAATTTCAAAATAAGGTTAACGATTTAATTATTCAACTTGATAAAAATAATTTTTTAGATGATCAGTTAATTGAGAATATATTAAAAGTAAAAGGTAAATGTGATAATATTATTATTGATAAAAAGCTAATAATAAGGGGAGTAAGCGGTAAATCCATTGTTGCAAATTCACCAAATCAAATTAAATTAGTTGAATTAATTAAAAAAAATGATATGGTTTTCGCCATAGGACCGGCGGGTACAGGTAAAACATACACTGGTGTTGCTATGGCTGTCAGAGCTCTTAAAGAAAAAACCGTTAAGAGAATAATCCTGACTAGACCAGCAGTTGAAGCAGGAGAAAATCTTGGCTATCTTCCTGGTGATCTCAAAGAAAAACTAGATCCTTTTATGCAACCTTTGTATGATGCCCTGCGTGATATGATTCCTCCAGAAAAATTAAGTTCTTTTTTAGATAAAGGAATTATTGAAATTGCTCCTTTAGCATTTATGAGGGGCCGTACCTTAGACAACGCTTTCGTTATTCTTGATGAAGCTCAAAATACATCAAACTCTCAAATGAAAATGTTTTTAACTAGAATGGGTATGAATGCAAAGTTTCTAATAAATGGTGACCCCGGGCAGATAGATTTACCCAAAAAAGTCAATTCTGGTTTAAAAGAGGCTCTTAGAATTTTAAAAAAAATAAATGGTATAGAAATTGTTTATTTGGATGAATCTGATGTGATTAGAAATAAAATAGTTAAAAAGATTTTAACTGCCTACAAAAAAAATAATACTTAAAATCAAAAAATATGAATGAAACTTTATTTTCGACAAATTTTAAGTTTAAGAATCAAGTATCAAAATATTCAGGAAAAGTTAGAGATACATACAAGTTAGATAACGGAAAATTAATTATGATCTCAACTGATAAAATTTCTGCATTTGATTTTATTTTACCAAAAGGAATACCACATAAGGGTCAAATTCTTAATGAGATAGCAATTAAAATGATGTCCCTAACATCTGATATAGTCCCAAATTGGTTTTTAAGTTCACCAGATCCTAATACATCAATTGGATTATATTGTAAGCCATTTAAAATTGAAATGGTCATAAGAGGATATCTAGCAGGACATGCTGCTAGAGAGTATTCAAAAGGTAAAAGACTACTATGTGGAGTTAAATTACCAGATGGACTAAAAGAAAATGATAAATTACCCTATCCAATTATAACTCCAGCTACAAAAGCTAACAATGGTCACGACGAGGACATATCTAAAGAAGAAATAATTAATAAATCAATTGTATCTAAATCAGATTATGATGTTATTGAAAATTATACATATAAGCTTTTCGAAAGGGGAACTAAATTTGCCGATAATCAAAATTTATTACTTGTTGACACTAAATATGAATTTGGGAAAACTAATGATGGTAGAATTCTTGTCATTGATGAAATTCACACTCCAGATTCCTCAAGGTATTTTTACAAGGAAGGATATGATGAAAGACAAAATAAGTTATTACCACAAAAACAATTATCAAAAGAATTTCTAAGAGAATGGTTAATATCAAATAATTTTCAAGGATTACAGGGACAAACTATTCCTGAAATTTCGGATGAATATGCTTTCAGGGTTTCTGAGAGGTATATTGAACTATATGAAAGAATCATGGGTGAAAAATTTGTGAGGTTAAATACATTTAATATTGAAGATAGAATTAAAGAAAATCTATCTAATTATTTATAATTATTTAGAATTTTATTTGCAGCACCATTAGGTTTCAACCATAATGCTTCATCATATTTTTTGAACCAAGTTAATTGCCTTTTTGCATATCTCCTTGTATTTTTTTTTATTTCATCTATAGTTTTTGTTTTTGAATTAAGACCATTCCAATATGAAACCCACTCTTTGTAACCAACTGTTTCAAAAACTATAGAATTATTATCTTTATAGAGTGATTCTGCCTCATTTTCTAATCCATTTTTGATCATTCTATCTACTCTTTTATTTATTTTATTATAGATTATATTTCGATCATCACTTATAATATAGATTTGATGATTGAATTTTCTTACTTCTTTTGTTTTTCCCAAAAAACTTGAATATTTAAGATTAGTTTCAACACAAACTGATAGAACCCTTATTAGTCTTCTATGGTTATTAATATCAATTGATTTATACGATTCATAATCTCTTATTTTTAATTCTTTTTGCAGTATTTTTATTCCTCCGTTAACATAAATATTATTCAATTTTCTAATAGTAGAGTTATTAACTTTAGGAAACTTGTCTATGCCAAATAAAACAGAATTTGCATATAATCCAGACCCACCAACTAAGATAACATATTTATTATTTTCCAAAATTTTATTAATTTTTGAAATTGATTCTTTTTGATATGTTCCAACATTTAAAGGGTTTTTAATACTCCTGTCTTGTATAAAATGATGTTTAACTAAATTTATTTCTTCATTCGATGGCACAGCAGTTCCAATACTCATTTCTTTATAAAATTGTCTCGAATCGCATGAAACAATCTCGGCTGAAAGATTTTTTGCTATATGTATTGCTATGGCCGTTTTGCCAACACCTGTTGGGCCACCAATGTAAATGAGGTTTTTATTATTCATCATTTAATAATTCGCCACAGTGATGGCAATAAATGGCATTATCTTGGTGGTCACTTTTCATGCAGTGTGGGCAAGCTTGAGTATTACTAGATATTTTAGACTTTTCAGAAAGCTCGGCAGTTACTATTCCGGTGGGAACAGCTATAATTCCATATCCCATAATCATAATCACTGCAGCAATAAACTGACCAAAAGGAGTAATAGGAGCTATATCTCCGTAACCAACTGTGGTAAGAGTAACTATACTCCAATAAATACCCTCTGGGATGCTAGTAAATCCGCTTTCGTCAGGTTCTATCATATACATAAGTGTTCCAAAAATTATGCAAATTACCAAAACACTAAAAATAAAAACACCAACTTTTACCCTACTTGCAATGAGCGCTTTCATTAAAGTGTTAGATTCACCAATATACCTTGTCATTTTCATAATTCTAAAGACTCTTAATAGACGGAGTGCTCTTAGTGCACCAAGATACTGAGTTCCAAAAAAAAGTAAGGAAATGTATTTAGGAATAATTGATAATAAATCTATGATGCCGTATAAACTAACCACAAATTTAATTGGTTTTTTTACGCATATAAGCCTTAGAACATATTCAATTGTGAAGACTATAGTGATTATCCATTCAGAAATATTTAAAAAATCATTGTAATTAACTCTGAATGATTCAACGCTTTCAAGTGCAACAAGAATAACGCTAACAATAATCAAAAAAAGCAGAATTATGTCAAAAGCTTTACCGGTTTTGGTGTCTGCTTCATAAATTATTTCATGGAGTCTATGCCGCCAATAGCTTTTTTTTACTGACATAATCATAAATTTACAAAATATATAAATAGATTAGAATTTATAATTCTATTATGTACTTGTGTTTATTTTGTCTGATATAATTATTTAAAATTGAATAACTATCATTATTATGATCAATTTCTACTATTCTATTTTTGATGTTTTTAATGTTATTTATTTGATGGTTTAATTCATAATAACCATAACCTTTAATTTCATCATTTTCTACCAAAACAAAAGATTTTTCATTAATATTTCTTCCTTTATCAATCATTAGAAAAGTCTCATGTTTTAGTTTCATATCATTAATTAAGGAATTGACTTTTTTATTATATTCTATTTTATTTTCATCTTTAAAACATGCTCCACTACATAAATTTAAATGAAATTTCGAACAGAATTTTTTTCCATTTGAAAGTGGGGACAAGTTTTCACATAATTTATATTTTTCAATCCAAAATCTTAATTTATTTATTGCCTCATATTTTGTTTTAAAAAAATGGAAGTATTTCTTTGAGGTCAGTATTTGTTCAACTTTTAGTATTAAGTAACCATCTTTGTTAGAGATTAATCTTATACCTATTGGGAAAAATCTATATTTATTTTTATAATTAAATTTAGGTTGATTTTCTTTAATTTCTTGGTCCTCTTTTAATAAAGCAATTATTTCACTACCAGTGATTTCAAATGTAACTTTTTCTATATTTTTTTTTATTTTATTTGATTTTGAATCATCAGATGTTAAGTGATTTCTTATTCTTTTTTGTAAGTTATTACTCTTGCCAATATATATGATTGATTTTTTATCATGGATGTAGTAAACTCCTGTCTCTGTTGAGCATTGATCAATAATCTTTAAAAACTTTGATTTAATAATTTTATTATTTGACTGATCTATTAATTCATTAATTATTAATTTTTTTTTATCCTTTTGGAGGAGTAGTTCAAAAAGTTTCAGAGTTGCAGTTGCATCTCCAAACGCCCTGTGTCTATTTGATATTGGGATACCTAATTTTTTTACAAGTTTGTCGAGTTTATATGAATCTAGATCTGGAATAAGCTTTTGAGATAATTTTACTGTACATAAAAATTTTCTTCTGTAACTATAACCAAGTCTTTTAAATTCAAGTTTAAGCATTCTATAATCAAACTCAGCATTATGAGCAACTATAGTACAATTAGAGGTAATTTCGATTATTTGTTTTGCAATTTCATAGAACTTTGGTGAACTTAAAAGCATATTTTCTTTTATGCCTGTTAATTTTGATACGTATGGTTGAATTTTTCTATCTGGTTTAATTAAAGAAATTAATTGGTCTTTTATTTCATAATTCTCGTAGCGAAAAATCGCAATTTCCGTTATTGCCTCTTCGTTAAATTTTCCACCAGTTGTTTCAATATCAATTATAGCAAACATTTATACCATTCTTTCACCAAAAATTTTACTTCCTATTCGAACCATTGTAGATCCATTTTTTAAAGCAATTTTATAATCTCCACTCATCCCAATAGATAAAACATTAAAATTTGAGTTAATTTTAGTATATCTGTCAAACTGGACTTTGATAGATTTAAATTCGATATTTATTTTGGACTCATCATTTGTGAAGGATGCCATTGCCATAAAACCTTTTATTAAAACATTTTGTAGAGTTAGTGAATGATTGTATAATTCATCTATTTCATTTATAGATACTCCATATTTTGTAGCCTCGTTTGAAATATTTACTTGTATTAAACATTCAATTACTCTATTATGTTTAATGGCATGTTTATTTATTTCGTTTAATAATTTTATACTATCAACACCATGAATTAAAGAAATAAAAGGGGCAATATATTTAACTTTATTTCTTTGTAAATGACCAATCATGTGCCATTTAATATCTTTAGGTAATGACTCATATTTTGAAATCATTTCTTGAATTTTGTTTTCTCCAAACACTCTATGACCAGTCTCATAGGCTTTCATAATTAAATTATTTGCTTTGGTTTTTGAAACTGCAACTATTGTTACCGATTTAGAAACTTTAGATTTTAGGTTATTTAAATTATATTCTATACTCATAATTCAATCATTTTTGATAGCAATCAATAATTTTTTGAGCTATTTTTAAAGCTAAATATCCATCATTTAAATCAACAATTGGTTTTTCGTTAGCATTAATTGATTTTGCAAAAGACTCCAATTCATCAAGAATTGCATTTGATTCTGATACATTTGGTTTTTCAAAATATACTTTTCTTTTTTTTCCTTCAGCATTTTCAAGTATTATACCCATTGTATTAAGTTTATTTGAGAGATCTTGTATTTTTACAACTTCGGTTGATTTTGACAAAAAGTCAACTGAAATATATGCATCTCTTTGAAAAAACCTAGTTTTTCGCATATTCTTTAGAGATATTCTACTAGCAGTAAGGTTTGCAACACAACCGTTCATGAATTCAATTCTCGCATTTGCAATGTCTGGTGAACTGCTTATTACTTTTACACCTGATGCGTTAACCGATTTTACAGGAGATTTTACAACACTTAATATAATATCAATGTCATGAATCATTAAATCTAAAACAACGGGAACATCTGTTCCTCTTGGATTGAACTCAGAAAGTCTATGAGATTCTATGAACATAGGGTTGTAAATGTATGATTTTGCGGCAATTAATGCAGGGTTAAATCGTTCAACATGACCAACTTGTCCTAAAACATTATTTAAATTTGCATATTTGATAATATCCTCTGCTTCCTCGGTCGTTTTTGATATAGGTTTTTCAATAAAAAGATGACATTTATTCTTAATTGCCATAATTGCAATTTCATGGTGAAATTCGGTAGGCGTTACTATATCAATCACGTTGCATTTTTTTATTAAGTCCTCGGGAGATTTAAATAATTTATAATTTAATTTTTTTTCAATTTCTTTAGCATTTTTTCTATTTGAGTCGTAAAAACCTATTAAATTAAAATAGTTTGACTTTTCCAAAAGCTTCAGATGAATTTTTCCAAGATGACCCGCTCCAAAAACTCCAATATTTAACATTATATTTTTTTTTTAAAAATACGATACTTATTCAATTTTTAACTTACTGTTAATTACTTTTGCTAATGAATGAATGACAATAATATAAATAAAGGTTTAAGGAAACAACTTGTTAGTCTTTTAAAGAATAAAGGTATAATAGATATTGATGTTTTAAATGCATTAGATAATGTTCCACGACAATGGTTTATGGAGTCAGGTTTAACTTCACATGCATATGAGGATAAAGCATTTCCAATAGGTGAAGGTCAAACAATTTCTCAGCCATATACTGTTGCTTATCAATCTCAGTTATTAAAAGTTAAATCAGGGGACAAGGTTTTAGAGATTGGAACAGGTTCTGGTTATCAAACATGTGTACTTATAGAACTGGGCTGCAAGGTTTTCACAATTGAACGTCAAAGGTTACTATTTAAAAGAGCTGAACTATTATTTAAAAAATTAAAATGGAAACCGAAAAAAATAATTTTTGGAGACGGGACCAAAGGATTAAAAAATAATTCACCATATGATGCAATTATTGTTACAGCAGGAACACCCGAACTACCAACGGATCTATTATCTCAGTTAAAGATTGGTGGAAGACTTGTTATTCCAATTGGTAAAAATGAACAAATAATGACGAGATATATTAGAGTTTCAAAAAATGAATTTAACAAAGAAACTTTCGGAAGTTTCAGATTTGTTCCTTTGCTAAAAGATAAAGTTTAAATATTTAAATATAAATATTTCATTGAGGAAGCTATTTCAATGTTTACCTTTCTATATTTTTCGTATTTGATCTTAGTTTTATCATATTCTCCGGGATCATTAAATGGTAAAGATATTCTTTTTGAAGCACCCTCAATATGTGGGCAACTTCTATCCGCACCCAGACAATTAAGGACTGCTATGTATTTTACTGAAGGATTAGAATTATCAGTATATAATTTAGAAAATAATTTAATATTTTTTTTCGAACCATTATTTACAAAATATATAGGATTACTTAAATTTTTATTTTTTTTTATTGAAAAACCAGTCTCAATTAAAGTATTAATTATATTTTTATTTACTTCAGTTATTTCTGTGCCTCCGGAATATGATAATATATTTGTAAATCCGTAATATTGACTCATTGTATTACTCCAGACTTGACAAAGCTGACTTCTTCTCGAATTATGTGTACAAATAAAATTCAGCTTTGATTTAATATTTAAATTGTTATTTATTCTTAAATTGGCTGCTATATTCTCAAGAGCATTTATCTTATGACTTGGTATAGCATTTAATTTAAGTTTTGAGATAAAATCATTTATATATCTATTGATCATTTATTGAATGATTTTTTTATTCTATCAATATTTCTTTTAGTATCCCTTTCTTTAATTATCTCTCTTTTGTCGAATAATTTTTTTCCTTTTGCTAATGAGATTTGAATTTTAGCTAGGCCTTTTTCATTAATAAAGAGCCTTATTGGAATGATTGTTAATCCAGAATTTTTAACTTCTTTAAATAATTTATTTAATTCATTTTTATTTAATAATAATTTTCTGCTTTGTTTAGGTTTATGATTATAATTTGATTCATTTTCATATTCTTCAATCAACATATTGACCACAAATAGTTCATTTTTATCATTAAACTCACAAAAACTATTTGATAAGGACGCTTTACTGCTTCTAATTGATTTTATCTCCGTCCCGGTTAATACAATTCCAGCAACATATTTATCGAGTAAATTATATTCGAATTTTGCTTTTTTATTTTGTATGTTAATATGTTTGAACATCATGTAAAGTTAGCATATAATATTTTGATAAATGTTTATTTGTTGTGAACAACTTGGAGTTTATTTTTTAGATAGTTTATAATCAAAGTATAATAATATTTAAATTTGCATTGAAATAACAAAATAATGGTAGATAAAGAAATATTAGATCTAGTTTTAAAAGAAAATATTAGACAAACGAATGGTATTGAACTCATAGCATCTGAAAATTTTACCAGTCCTGATGTTATGAATGTTACTGGCTCTGTTCTTACTAATAAATATGCTGAAGGATACCCTACGAAAAGATACTATGGTGGCTGTGAAGTAGTTGACAAAATAGAGGAAATTGCAATAAATAGAGCAAAAAAACTTTTTGGATGTGAATATGCAAATGTTCAACCTCATTCTGGTTCACAAGCAAATACAGCTGTTTTTCATGCTTTTTTGTCTCCTGGAGATAAAATTTTAGGTTTCGATTTGTCCCATGGCGGGCATCTAACTCATGGATCACCCGTAAACTTTTCGGGAAAATTATATAATGCAAATTTTTATGGTGTTGATAGAAAGACTGGAGTATTAGATTATGATGAAATTGAATCAATAGCAAAAAAAGTTAAACCAAAAATGATAATTGCTGGGGCATCAGCCTATTCTAGAGATATTGACTTTAAAAGATTTAGAAGTATAGCTGATAAAATGGGATCATTTTTACTTGCCGATATTTCTCATCCCTCAGGAATGATTGCTGCTGGGCTATTAAATAATCCAGTTCCTCATTGTCATGTTATTACAACTACAACGCATAAAACGTTAAGGGGTCCAAGAGGTGGTCTTATACTCATGGGTAAAGATTTTGATAATCCTTTTGGGCAAAAATTAAAAAATGGTTCTTTAAAAAAGATGTCAAATTTATTAAATATGGCAGTATTTCCCGGAAATCAAGGAGGACCCTTAATGCATGTTATCGCTGCAAAAGCTATAGCTTTCAGGGAGGCACTTTCTCCTTTATTTATAGATTATCAAAAAAGAGTTGTAGAAAATTCTCAAATGATGGCTAGTTTATTTAATAAATTAGGATATAAGATTATTTCTAATGGAACTGACAATCATTTAATGTTAATTGATCTAAGAAATAAGAATATTTCCGGAAAAGAAGCAGAAGAGGCACTGGTGAGAGCAGAAATTACAGTGAATAAAAATATGGTTCCTTTTGATGATAAATCACCTTTCGTAACATCAGGAATTAGAATAGGGACTCCTGCAATAACTACTCGTGGTTTCATGAAAAATGAAATGAATTTAATCGTCAAAATGATTGACAAAGTTCTAAATAATCATAAAAATATGTCAGTTATTAGTAAAGTGGCTGATGAGGTAAAAGAAATTATGAAAGAAAGGAAGTTATTTAACTTTTGAATCGATTGGATCAAATATTTTATTAATAAATTCTGGAATATGCGATACCTGTCTGGTTTTAGAATCGTTTAAATAGCACCACTTACTAACAACTTTTACCAGTAGTTTCTCTTCTTTGCTATCATGAAATTCAACAATCCTCTCA